>PMPH01000059.1 GCA_003161045.1 Acidobacteriaceae bacterium | reverse complement strand
CGGAAGTAGATGCCCGGCGTCAGCGACGGACGACCGAACTACGGAGCGTAGAACTTCGCGCAAATATCTTCGACTTCGTGAAATACTACTCGAAGTTCTTTGCACTTCGAAGTTGAAACCGGCCTTCCAAATCCTGTATGTTATTCACTTACAAATAGGTAGATACCATTCCGGCGCGGTTCCATGCGGTCCTGCAAGGTCCCTCAAGCTCAATATATATGTAAAGGAATGATTGCCCAAATCCCGGCACTGCCCAAAGTTGGGCACGCACAGGCGCGCAGCCCGGCAACCTGAGAACTTCATAAATCGTTGTTACTGCATGACTTGCAGATTATTGCCAGTTTGGCGCGGGGATTGCTTATCTCAAGGCCAAGTATTGAGTGCTGGATTGAACCTTCGCAACGCGCTCGGGTTCACACAGCGCACTTGCACAGGCTCAACGCACACAAGGAAAAGGAGATGCCATGGGAACCATGATTGCAACTGAAATGGGAACCTTCGGAAATGTCAAGGATGGAACCTACCTCGACATCGGCGGTGTCATCCATAACAGCGCTAACGATCCAAAGCAAAATCGGAAACTGCTGCTCGTGGTTGACGACACGCCACCGTCCAAGTACGCCCTTGCCCGCCTCGTGGATGTTCTTCGCGAAAGTGAAGGATTCTCGATACTCCTGGCGCATAAGATCATGCCGTTTCCGCCGGAACTGATCGATATTCCGGATCCGGAAGCGCAAGCCGAGTGGCTGGCGCAAGCCAAGGCAGAAGCCGCCACGGATCTCGACAGAGCAACAGAGGTTCTGAAAGCAGCAGGAATCCCTGCCGATTCCATCACCCGCGAGTTTTACCGCGCCGATGAAACCGGTGAGTGGGCCGCCGACGCGATATTGGATCTCGCGCGCGAGAAGGAATGCTTTGGTATTGTGATTGGCCACGGCGCGCGTCAGCCATGGTACCGCCGGGTGCTGCAACGGGAGGTTGCCAGGGATCTGGAGCGCCGTGCTCAAGGATTCATGCTCTTCCCTTTGGAATGCAAGCAAGATCACAATGTGATGATCGACATTCTGGTTCGTTCCTGCCCCTGGCCCATGCAAAAACTGGCGCCATGGAGGGCAGCTTTGGGCGGAGCAGAACCGTTTCTGCTCACAATGGTCATCATCGCTCTGGCGACGGTGCTGGTTGCCGGCGAATTCTGGCCAAGATTCCTATGAAACCTCCCCTTCAGCGCCTGCCAGCACTTATATAGGGCGGGCGGCGCGGCGCGAGAAAGTCGAAAAGCTCCGCCTTGCCGCCGCCGTCCTATAAGTGTCAACAAGCCATGGCCTGCGATGAAACAACATTTGGACACCGGATTCTGATAGAAAACTCGAAAGGAGCTAACCATGACACCTGGCCTGCTTGTATTCCTGACATTCACATTCCTGGTTGGCGGCGCAATTCTGCAGTTACTCCTTGGCCGCTTTCTGACCGCACGGCACAAGGGCTGCCTCGCGTTCGCCTGCTGTATTTCGAGCTTCGCCGCGGTGGTGGCCTCCTACCTTCTGGTGCAACGCGCAGGGCCGCTCAGTTTTCCTGCCGGACTTTGGGATGGTCCGTTGTCGTTCGTCGTTCACGTGGATTTTTTAAGCCTGCTTTTTGCGCTGATGGGCACCGGCATTGGAGCGGTCATTCTGATGTATTCGATCGCTTACATGGAACAGGATAAGTCGGCGACTCGGTTCTATGCCCTCATGCTAGTCTTCATCGCGGGCCTCGTGGGACTGGTATATGCCGCCAATCTTTTCTTCCTCTATTTGTGCTGGGAGCTTATTGGACTCTGCTCGTTTTTCCTCGTGGGATTCGAGTACAAGAACCGGGATGCGGTCAAGGGCGCCCGCAAAGTCCTGCTGATGACCCATCTGGGAGGGTATGGCCTGCTGGTCGCTATTCTCGTGATCTATGCGAAAACGGGAAGCACCCTCTGGACCGATGCGGCAGTAGCCCATTGCTTCAACGGCTGGCTCTTCGGCCTCATGCTGGTGGCCATCGTGGCCAAGTCCGTGCAGTTTCCCCTGCACACGTGGATCGCGGACGCCATGGCGGCTCCCACGCCGGTCAGCGCACTGCTGCACTCGGCCTGCTATGTGAAAGCCGGAGTGTATCTCGCGGTTCGCATGCACTGCTTCGGCCCCTGGGCAGTCTCCTGGAGCGAAGCCATGATCTGGATCGGAACGGTGACCATGGTAGTCGGCGTCGCGCAGGCGATGATCCAGAGCGACTTGAAGCGCATGCTCGCTTTCCATACGGTCAGCCAGATCGGCTACATGATCATGGGAATCGGAATCGGCACCCCGCTGGCTATCGCGGCCGCGCTGCTGCACTGCCTGAATCACGCCTTCTTCAAAGGCGGCCTCTTCNNCGCGCGACATGAACAAGCTCGGGGGGCTCGCGGCTCGTATGCCGTACACCAGTGCTTTCTGGTATGTAAACGCCGCCAGTATCATGGGCATTCCCTTGACGAGCGGATTCGTCAGCAAGTGGCTGCTCTACACGGCCGGCCTTCAGGCAGGCCAGACGGTGCCCGTTCTGATTGCATGGCTCGTCAGCATCGGCACGGTCTTTTCTTTCTCCAAGGCGACATCTGTGGTATTTCTGGGCCCTGCCAGTGAACAGACGCGAGACGCTCGCGAGGCGCCCAAACTCATGTTAGCGGCGATGGGGCTGATGGCCACCGCCAGCGCAGTCCTGGGAGTTGCCCCGCAACTCGCCATCCGCTTCCTCGTGAACCCGGTTCTAGCGGTCTCTGGAATGGCCAACCCGATTGCTGTTTCGTGGTTGGGCATCTCTACTTCGAGCGGCGGTTGGCTGACCTCCTACGCGCTGATATTGGCCGCTGTCACGGCCGGACTTGCATTGGCCTTGTACGCGCTGCGCGCACACCGGGCCAGGACCAATACGCCAGCGCAGGAACTGGCGGCCGGCACGGTCTTTACCGGAGGAGAGCCGCTGGGCGGTTCAGGAACACTATCGGCAAGCGACTTCTCCGCCATCCTGAAACAGCAATGGCATCCCTTCTATCAATGGGTCGATGTCGATCGCCTGTACGCTGGCGTATGGCAAGCCGCCGTGAGGGGCATCCAAAAACTTACCCGAGTGATCGGGGTTGCGGAAAGCCGCGCAGCCAGCGTGGTGACGGCGGTCGCACTGCTGCTGTTATGCTGTGTGCGATGGTTACCGGCGGCAGTGACGCCCTCGGCCAGAATGCTTCCCGCGGGAGTTCCCGGTGCGCTGGTCCTGTGTTGTTCACTGGCCGCGGCGGGACTGTGTCTCACGGCCTTGGCCATCCCGAAGTGGCGGTCATTGTTCCCGCTGATGGCGATCAGTGCCACCCTCGGCATTGCAGGAATGGTCATCGACGCGCCCTGGCTGCGGTTCACTCTTCTTGAACTTTCTACTGTTGCCGCGTTGATTCTGGCATTGCGCTGCGTGCGGCCTTCCGCTGCGACGCGCGCTTACCTGGTCTCCGTCATCTGGTCGGCGGCCGCCCTGCTCAGCGGCCAGTTGCTGCTCGAACGGGGAGACTGGGCGTGGGCGCGCGCCTTTCTGGTCTGCGGATTCTTCCTCAAACTGGCTATCTTCCCCATGTTTCTCTGGCTGCCGAAGTTGGCTCGGACGGTGCCCGCGCTGGTCGGTGGAATGGTGATCGCAGTAGTGGACATCTCCGCCTTCGGCGAACTCTATTGTCTGGCTCAGGCCGACCCATGGATTCTCACCCCACACGGGCTTTGGATCGCGGCAGGCGTTAGCTCCGCTCTGCTGGCCTCTGTACTGATGCTGACCTGCCGCGACTTGAAGAGGCTGGTCGCGTTATCCAGCATCGAGGATTTCGGATTCCTCATTCTGTGTATCGTCTGTGCAGGCCCGCTGGGGGAAACCGGAGCCCTGTTGGGCGCCGCTGCGCACGCGTTGGGCAAGGCCTTGTTATTCATTTCGCTGAGCTCTCCGGAAGCCGCCGGCCAACTGGACAAACAGCAGGGAGGGCTGGCCGCATGCTATCCTTTGAGCGCAGTGGGATTTGTCGTTGGAATGCTGACCGTGCTGGGCATACCTCCGACCTTCGGATTCGCCGGACGGTGGAGAGTGTATGAGATAGCCGCTCAGGCTGGTCCCGCTTTACTGCTGCCGCTGGTGATGGCTGAAGCCTTTGCTTTGATTGCCTTTGTCCGCGCGCTGACGTCTGTGTGGTGGGGTGCGGCGGCAACGGCGCCACTCATGCCGCATCGTGCGGCGGCAACGGCGCCGCTCATGCCGCGACGTGTGGCAGCGCCGGCGCCGCCTGTTCCGTATCGTGTGGCGACAGTGATGCCATTTGTCGCGCATTCCGCATCGCGCGGAGTTTGACGGGCTATCGCTTTTTCTGGTAGACAGGAGTAGCGGAAGGTCGGGGACCCAATGCTTGACGAGCTTACTGCAAATGAGTTTCATTTAGGCATTTCTGGAAACGCTCTCGACAGCGCGGCCGTTCAGGCCGATCTCAAGAACATTATTTGCAGCTTTACAGCCCGGCTGCGCGGCGGGTCCGTTCCCTTCGACCTTCTCTATTTGGCTTTTTACGACACGACGGCCAAGGCCATGCGAATCAGTTATCTCCAGGCGGCATCTCCGGTCGCTCTGCATCTGGGCTTGGAGATTTCGCTCGAGGGGTCGGCCAGTGGCCACGTTTGGAGTACCCGGCAAAGGGCCACGTTCGACAGATCCACATCCGATTCGTTCGGCAAGGAAAGAACGCTTCTGGCGCACGACCGGATTGATTGCTTATGTGTTTTGCCACTTACCACCCCGCAGCGCAAGCTGGGAACTGTCGCCCTGGGGCGATCCGCCGATTGCCCGTTCAGCGACGCAGAGGTGAAATTCCTGGAGCCCGCTGTCGGCGAGATGGCATTGGCCCTGGATAATGCGCTGCACCACCACCAGGTGGGCGTATATCAAAAGGAGCTTCAGGAGGCGCTGGACCGATGCCGGTTACTGCGCGAGATCAGCGATACTGTGGTCAGGAATCTCGACCTTAGCGAGCTTTTTACTTCAATTTCGGTCGCCCTGCGCACCATTATTCGCCACGATTATGCCTCACTGAGCCTGCCCGACCTGAACCATGACGATCTGCGGATCTATGCCGTCGATTTTCCGGCAGGGAAAGGTCTGCTTCATGTCGATCTGCTCAACCCGATTGAAGGATCGCTTGCCGGCCGGGCTCTCACAGTCAACAAACCGGTCATGGTTGCACGTCTGCGGTATTCGCAGTTTCCTGTCGAGTCTTCAAGTAAATGGGAGGATGAGGGGCTCAAGTCGGCCTGCGCCATACCACTAGTCAGCAATTCCTCTACGGTGGGAGTGATAACTGTCGGAAGGACGCAAGAGGGTGCGTTCAACATGAGAGATGTTGCCATGTTGCAGGAGCTATCCTCCAGCATAGCCATCGCCGTACAAAACGCGCTTGCCTTCCGGGAGATATCTCTGCTGAAAGATCAGCTTGCCGAGCACAGGGATTATCTTGAACGGCAGATCCGCGTAGAGTTCAACTTTAACGAAATCAAGGGCGAAAGCGCTGCGCTGAAAGAGGTTCTTCAGGCGGTTCGCACCGTTGCTCCAACGGACGTGCCGGTGCTGATTCTCGGCGAGACCGGAACGGGCAAGGAATTGATCGCGCGTGCGATCCACCAAAGGAGCCCGCGGGCGCAATACCCGATGGTGAAGATCAACTGTGCCGCCATCCCGGCGACTCTGATCGAAAGTGAATTGTTCGGGTTTGAAAAAGGCGCTTTTACCGGTGCCATGGCCTCCAAAAAAGGCCGGCTGGAATTGGCGAACAAGGGAACAATATTCCTGGACGAGATCGGTGAATTGCCCATCGAATCGCAGTCAAAACTGCTGCGAGTCCTTCAGGAGCATGAATTCGAGAGGCTGGGCGGAACGCGTACGCTTCACGCCGACATTCGCGTCATTGCCGCCACCAACCGCGACCTCCGCCAAATGATGGCCGACAAGCAGTTTCGCAGCGATCTCTATTATCGCCTTCGCGTGTTTCCCATTACGGTGCCACCGCTGCGCGAGCGCCGGGACGATGTTCCGATTCTCGTTCGGTTCTTTACAGAGAAGTACGCGCGGCGCATGGGAAGGAAGATTATGAGCATTTCCGAGCCGGCCATGAAGGCTCTTTGCGATTGGCATTGGCCCGGCAATATCCGCGAGATGGAGAACTTTATCGAGCGCGCAGTGATTCTTTCGCATGGAGAGGTTTTGGATGTTCCCGTCGCCGAGCTCAAAGAACCAACCTACACCAATCTCGAACGCGGAGACACGCTGGAAGCCACCGAACGCGAATACATCCTGCAAATCCTCAAAGACGCTGGAGGTGTGGTTGCAGGGCCGCGAGGGGCAGCGGCGAAGTTGGGCTTGAAACGCTCAACGCTGCAAGGCAAAATGCGGAAGCTGGGAATATCCCTATAGAATCTGTGAGCCTGGTTTCGGCCTGATACCGAAGATCTGCGGAAGGTGTAGAAAGACGGCGGAGTCAGGCTCATTCAAGACTGCGGCGAGACGCTCGACCACAAACAGCAGGTCGCGTTTCATCAGGCGGACGGCCTTTGTGCCGCAACTCTTTCAAGTCACATCCGACTACACTGTGCTGGGCATGGTATTGATGGTGCGCGCGCGCCAGGTGGGCTTGTTCTCGCAGCCTTCGGCGCAGGACGAAGAAGCGGCCATGGCCTCGCTCGATCGCTTCGGCATCGCCGACTTTGCCCGCCACCCTTTTCATGAGTTATCGGGCGGCGAGCGGCAGTTAGTGATCTTCGCCCGCGCGCTGGACACCATTACTCAAGACCGCCGCCGCGCGCTGGCGCTGGCCTTGGAGATTCAGGCCTCGATGGCCGCCCACGCCGAGCGCGCCGCGCTGGGGGATTTCTTCAACCCCGGCGCGTAGTGCGGCTGGGATTCCGAGACCTGGGAGTTGCTTGCTTCTCTGAGTTCGAAAACTTTGCTCACCCCTGATCGCGCCACA
>PMPH01000166.1:22469-23699 GCA_003161045.1 Acidobacteriaceae bacterium | reverse complement strand
CTGGTCAAGGAGATTCATCCCGACCACGGTGGCCTTGCCGACGTGGCAATGACGGGCGAGCGCTGGATGGTGCTGCTGATCGGCACCGGGGTCTCGTTCATCGTGGCCCTGGGCGTGGTCGAGTGGTTCCTGCACTGGGTGCGCAAGCACGGCTTCACCGTCTTCGCCATCTACCGCATCCTGCTGGGCGCGGCGCTGCTGCTGTGGGGAAGCAGATTTATCGGGAGCTAGAGCGGTTCTCCAGTAAATGTGGAGTTTGGAGAATCGTGTACGGTGGCTTTTACTTCCACCCCAGCGACGAAGACCTGTCGCTAGGGGCCCCGGAGAGGAAGAAGCCACTTGAGCGGCAGTGGTTTTCCTTTATAGCAACAGGAGAACCGCTATAGCTCCGCCGAAGCTGCCGCGGCTGGCAAATTTTTCTGGGAAATTGGGCGAAATTTTTCTAGACAGTTGCTGCTCGCCTCTCAGGAAAGCTGGGGCGAGCAGCAAAAACTAGTTTGATTTGAGCAAAACCCACGAAGAGAACAACCGAGAGGCGAAAGCCTCGGTGATTTCATTGCTCCAGGTATAAGATCCGCAGGCACAGCGGCTGCCGGGCCAAGCCGCACTCTTTCCTGGATTGAGTTCATACAGAGCCGGCTCATTCGATGGCTGAGGCTGAAACCTCGTGCAGCCAGCCGGGGGCTTTGAGCAATTCGCGGGGGCGGGAGCCGTCGGCGGGGCCGACCAATCCATCGCGTTCCATTAAATCGATCAGGTGGGCGGCGCGGCCGTAGCCGATGCGCAGGCGGCGCTGCAGCAGCGAGGTCGAGGCCTTGCCGAACTCGAAGACCAACTGCACGGCGTCATTGAAGAGCGGGTCGTTTTCGTCCGGGTCGGAGTTCGAGCCGTCCACGTTCTGGCGCTCGTCCTTGGGAGATTCGAGGAAGCCCTCGACGTACTCGGCCTGTCCTTGCGCCTTCCAGAAGCCGACCACCGCGGCGGTCTCCTTTTCGCTGACAAAGGGGGCGTGGAGGCGCATCAGGCGGCTGGTTCCGGGCGGCAGAAAGAGCATGTCGCCGCGGCCCAGCAAAGACTCGGCTCCGTTGGTGTCGAGGATGGTGCGCGAATCCACCTTGGTGGCCAGCCGGAAGCTGATGCGGGTGGGAATGTTGGCCTTGATCAGGCCGGTGATGACGTCCACCGAGGGCCGCTGCGTGGCCAGGATCAGATGAATGCCGACGGCGCGGG
>PMPH01000166.1:0-22463 GCA_003161045.1 Acidobacteriaceae bacterium | reverse complement strand
CGCTGCGCGAGGCCAGCAGCTTCAGCCGCCGCTCCATCTCGCGGACGGCGTTGCGCAGGGCATTGGCGGCCAGCTTGACCTCGGTGATGATGGGCGTGAACAGATGCGGAATGCCTTCGTACATGCCCAGCTCGACGCGCTTGGGATCAACGAGAATGAGCCGCACCTGCGAGGGCGTGGTGCGGTACAGCAAACTCATGATCATCGCGTTGATGGCCACCGATTTGCCCGAGCCCGTGGAGCCAGCAATCAGCACGTGGGGCATCGAGGCGAGGTCGGCGGTGACGATGCGGCCGTTGATGTCCTTGCCCATGGCGAGCGTGAGCCGCGATTTGACCTTGTGGAAGGTCTCCGACTCGATCACCTCGCGCAGGTGGATGGTCTCGCGCGTGCGATTGGGGACCTGAATGCCGACGGTGCTTTTGCCGGCCATGCGCTCGATCAAAATGCTCTCTGCCCGCATCGCCAGACAGAGGTCGTCGGCCAGACCGGTGACGCGCGAGTACTTCACGCCCGCCTCGGGCTTGAACTCATAGGTTGTGACCATCGGCCCGGGGTTGATCTGGACCACCTGGCCGCGCACGTCGAATTCGGCGCATTTTTCGACCAGAACGCGGGCTTCTTCGCGCAACTCGTCCTCGCGAATGCTCTGGGGGCCGTCGGCGGGGGTCAGCAGCGTGCTGGGCGGCATCTTGAAGCCGCTGACCTGCTTGGGCGCCAGGGCGGCGGCGCGCAGTTCGGCGTCGGCGCGTTCGCGGATGGCGATTTCGTCAGCGGATGGGCCCCCTGCGGCGGGCTCATACGCGGGCCGGGCGGGGGAAGGATCGAAGCCGCTGGCTTCAAGAGGCGTGGCTATTGGGCGCGCTTCGGGGGCTCGCGTTTCCACAAGTTGTGGCCGGGCGGAGAATTGGGGCCGCGCGGGAACTGATGGCAGGGTTGCCGCGCTGGCCGCGGCGGGAATTGCCCCCATGGAAGCTGCGGCAAAGGGGGTGGCGACGACCGGAATCTGCGCACCCGGCGCGGGATTGGGTTGGGTTCCCGCCGACGAGGATCTGCCGCCGGGGGCCCCCACTGGTTCATCAGCGGCGCGCTCCCAAATGCTGGTTAGGTGCACTTCCCCGGCGCTCGCGTCTGCGGCGGGCTGGAGCTGGGCGCGTTGGAAGGCGGGAATCTCCTCCGGGTCTATTTCGATTGCGCGGCGGCGGCGAAAAAGACGGGCAAAGAGGCTGGGAGGCGGTCCGAGCGAGGCCTGGTTTTCCAGTGAATCCGCGCCGGGCATAAGAAGCTGGGATGCGTCCGGCTGGCTTTCCCGTTCGCGCAGGGCCTCGCGCTCGGCAATTCGCTCCTGCCGGAGTTCGGCGCGCTGCTCGCGCCAGTTGCGCCAGCGATCACGCGCCTGGGACCAGTGGGCTTGGAGGCTCTCTGTGATGATCTGAAAGCTGACGGCCGAGGCAAAATAGAGTCCGACGGCGGCCAGTACGCCAGCCAACAGCCAGGCCCCCTGAAGATTGAGATAGGTGACCAGCAGCCCGGCCATCAGCGTTCCCGCCTGGCCTCCGACCGGCACCGCGTCAAGCCAGAGCCAATGCCAGGGCAGCAGCGCCAGCACGGTGGGCACAAACGCCAGCGCTAACAGGACGCCCATCCAGCGCAGCCACGCCAATCCACTGGGGCGCGAACGCATCCACGTCCAGCCCAGGCCCCCCAGCCAAAATGGCAACAGAAAGGCCGCAATTCCCAGAATTTGCAGCAGCAGGTCGCTCAGCGCTGCGCCGCAGAGGCCGATCCAGTTGTGCACGGCGTGGGGCCCGGCCTCGCCCGAGGAGGTGTTCAGCGAGGGGTCCGCCGGGTGATAGGTGGCCAGCGCAAGAAGGAGCAGAAGCGAGGCCAGCAGCAGCATCGTCCCCAGAAAGATGTTCAGGGGGCGGCTGCGCGTCGGCGATAGAACAATGCGAATGGGTTTCATGGCGAAAGCCCTTCGGCTGGCGATACCTCCGCAAAAAAAGTTGTTCGTGCGGCCAGAAAATCCCAGAACTCATTCCATTATCCCCGCACTTTTACCCCCTGCCAGCAAAAACAAGCCGGGAGGAACCTTGCTGCAAACCCCCGCTGGAGGGAGAGCCCGCCGGTTTGATTAGGATAGGAGCATGAGCCTCAAGGGAAAAATCGTCTTTATTACCGGAGCCTCGGCGGGCATAGGCGCGGCCACGGCACTGGCTTTTGCGGCCGAGGGAGCCCGGCTGCTGCTGGCCGCCCGCCGCGCCGGCAAACTGGCCGAGGTAGCCTCGGCCGCACTGGAGCGCGGGGCAGAAGCTGTGCACACGATCAGCCTCGATGTGCGCGACCGCCAGGCCGTCCAGCAGGCTATCGGCGCGCTGCCTGCGGAGTGGGCCAAAATCGACGTGCTGGTCAACAACGCCGGCCTCAGCCGCGGCCTGGAAAAGCTCTACCAGGGCAACGTCGAGGACTGGGAGGAGATGATCGACACCAACGTCAAAGGGCTGCTCTATGTGACCCGCGCCGTCGTGCCGGGGATGGTCGAGCGGGGCCGCGGCCACGTGGTCAACCTGGGCTCGACGGCCGGCGAGCTGACCTACCCCAACGGGGCGGTCTACTGCGCCACCAAGGCCGCCGAACGGGCCATCAATGACGGCCTGAGACAGGATCTGCTGGGAACGCCCATCCGGGTGACCACGGTGGACCCCGGCATGGTGGAGACCGACTTCAGCCTGGTGCGCTTCCACGGCGACCAGCAGCGGGCGGCCAAGGTCTACCAAGGCATTCACGCGCTCACGCCGGAAGATGTGGCCGAGGTTATCGTCTGGGCCGCCAACCGCCCCGAGCATGTGAACATTGCGCGGGTACTGCTGACCCCGGTGCAGCAGGCCAATTCCCTGCTCTTTCACCGCGAATCTTAGCCACGGGCAACGCGAATCCTAGCCGCGGGCAGCGCGAATTGCAGTCACGAGCACCGCGAATCGTGGCCGGGCGGGGAAAAGCCCAAAGACCGCGATCATTTCAGCTTGGCTCTATAGCATTTTCGGAATTGGTGTAGACCTAAAGCACGCACTCTTGTGGCTTTTTCTCAACGGGGCCCCCACGGACAAGTCTTCGTCCGTGGGGTGGAAGTAAAAGCCACCCTTCATGGCTCTCAAAAAGTCTATATGTATTCCGAAAATGCTCTAGCCCAGCGCCCCGATCTGCCCCTCGATCTGAGCCAGGGCGGCCTCCAGAGCGGAGCGCCGCGCCGGATGAGAGGTTCGTTGCGAGAGGATGTTCTCTCTTTGCAAGTCCAACGCCTGCCTGAGACGGGCTCGCTCGGCGCGCGCCTGATGGGCCTGGCGCCGGGCATCCTCGCTTACAACGCCGTTGCCGGGGTCGACCTCCGGTTGCTGCAAGGCAATTGCCATTTATTCCTCCACGGATCAACGTCCTTGAACCACGTGATCTATCTTCATTCTACGGGGCTTTGGCTGCGCTGCGTCCCGCGAAGTGGAGATTCTCACCCTCGATACGGTGGAAACTCTCCCAAGTACACGGAGAAGATTTCGCCGTTTAGCATTGATTCCTGGGAGTTTGTCGTGCGAACACCCCACTTGAGCGCCGGCCCCAGGCGCGGCTTTTTCGCCCCTGCAATTTCCTCGAATCGTCACGAATGGCTGAGAATGGCCTTGCCGCCTTGGGCCGATCTCGCCGCAGCCGCTGCCGCAGCCGCTTGGGCAGCCACTCCGGCTAGATCACATCAACCTCCGTCAATCGCGTTAACCTTAAGACAATGCGGACGGCCTACATCGGAATGGGGGGAAACCTGGCCAGTTGGGCGGGGGCGCCGGAGGCTACACTGGCGGCAGCGACCCTGCGCCTGGAATCGCTGGGGCGGGTCGCGAGCCGGTCCTCGCTCTATTCGACCGCGCCGGTGGGATTTGCCGCGCAGCCCCGGTTTATGAACGCCGCAGTAGCGCTCGAAACCGGCTTGGAGCCGCAGGAACTCCTCGATGGGTTGCTGGCCATCGAGCAGGAGTTTGGGCGGGAGCGCCCGGCTGATTTTGCGAACGGCCCCAGAACGCTGGACCTGGACATTCTGCTCTTCGGAGAACTCGAAATCAGCTCGCCAGAGCTCGTAGTTCCTCATCCACGCCTGGCCGAGAGGGCCTTCGCGCTGACGCCGCTCAACGAGATTGCGCCGCAGGCTTTTGTTCCCGGCCAGGGGCAGACCGTGGCAGAGTTGCTCGACCGCTTGCTCGAAAACACGTCCAGAGGCGAATCCGCCGCAGTAGTCAGAATTGAAAGCAGCGTGTGGGACAACTGGAAAGAACGCGGCTTTTGATGGCCGTACCCTTCACTCGAAACTGGCTTCTTGGACTGGTTTGAGAGCCTGCCCTTATTCGAAACGCAGCGAAGCCTGCGCCACCGGCTGAAAGCTCTTGCGGTGCAAAGGCGTCGGCCCCAGCCGTTCGAGGGCGGCCTTGTGCGCAGGGCAGGGGTAGCCTTTATGCTGCGCCAGGCCGTAGCCGGGAAACTCGCGATCCAGTTCCACCAGCAGCCGGTCGCGGTGAACCTTGGCCAGCACGCTGGCGGCGGCAATCGAGAAGCTGGTCGCGTCGCCGCGGATGACGGCCTGCTGCGGGCACTCCCAGTCGATCGTGTCGCGGCCGTCGATGAGCAGAAAATCCGGGCTGAGCGCCAGTTGCTGGACGGCGCGGCGCATGGCTTCGAGCGAGGCCTGGCGAATGTTGATGCGGTCGATGGTCGCGGCGTCCACCGCCGCAACGGACCAACTGACCGCATGGGCGCGAATCTCCTGGTCGAAGGCGAGGCGCTTTTTTTCAGAGAGTTTTTTCGAGTCGTTCAGGCCGTCGAGCTGAAAACCGGGCGCCAGAATCACCGCGGCCGCGACCACCGGCCCGAAGAGCGGTCCACGGCCCACCTCGTCAACGCCGGCAATGCGCCGCGCCCCGCGCCGGCGCGCATCCTCTTCCAGCGTCCAACCGCAAACCGGGGCTTTGGCCATCTTCCCAGTGTAATTCCCCACCGGGTGCAGCTCCTCACGGTCGATTGCGGCCACTCAGGCCAGCGCGATCACCACGGCTCCGGCGGTGATGAGCAGGCCGCCCGCGAGCGCCTGCGTGGTAAGTTTTTCGCCCAGCAGCAGCCAGGCGAAAATCATCACCAGAGGAACGCTCAGCTTGTCCAGCGGAGCCACGCGCGAGGCCGGTCCCAGTTGCAGGGCGCGGAAGTAGCAGATCCACGAGAGGCCCGTGGCCAGGCCGGAGAGGGTGAGAAACAGGCAGGTGCGGCGGTCGAGCGAGCGGATTTCCCCGAAACCGCTGATTCCCGGCTTGCCCAGCGCCAGCACGATGCCCCAAGCGAAAACCAGCACCACCGTGGTGCGCAGCGCCATGGCCAGATTCGAGTCCACATGCGCCACGCCCACCTTGGCCAGCAGGGCCGTGGCGGCGGCAAAGCAAGCCGAGAGCAGCGCCCACATAATCCAGTTCATGGAAACAATGTTACGCGCCCGGCGCAGTGATTGATCCAGCCCAAAAGGAGAGATTGCTCCTCCACCCTTGCGCCAGAAAAGCAGGAAGCAGGTTCTTCGGCTCGCTGCGCTCACTCAGAATGACAGCAAAACTGGGGCACGGATCGAAGTGTTTTGGGCCGAATCCATAGCGTCCACTACACTTGAATTCATGCGCATGGGCCACGCCAGCAAGACAGCTCTTCGCGTGGCCATTCGCCGCGCCGCGCATCATTTGATCGACCGGCCCCGCATTCTGGACGATCCCATCGCGGTGCGGCTGATCGGCTCCGGATTTGCCAGGGACATGGAGCGCGCGCAGCACCGTGTGGCGCGGGATTTTCGCGCCTTCATGGCAGTGCGCAGCCGTTGCGTGGAAGACCGGCTGGCCGAGGCCGTGGCGCAGGGCGTAAGGCAGTACGTGGTGCTCGGCGCCGGCCTGGACACCTTCGCCTATCGCAACCCGTACCATGAGCTGCACGTCTTCGAGGTGGATTTTCCCGCCACGCAGGCGTGGAAACAGGCGCTGCTCGACGAGGCCACCATCGATTTGCCCGCCGGGCTGACCTTTGTTCCTCTGGACTTCGAGCGCCAGACGCTGGCCCATGAACTGGCCAAAGCGGGTTTCGACGCACGCCAGCCCGCCTTCTTCGGCTGGCTGGGGGTGGTTCCCTACCTGACGCTCGCAGCCTTTCGCGCCACGCTCGACGCCATCGCCCAACTGCCCGCCGGCAGCGCGGTGAGCTTCGATTACGCGCTCGCGCCGGAGACTCTCAGCCCACAGGGACGCACTGCCTTCGACGCGCTGGCCAAACGCGTAGCCGCCGCCGGAGAACCATTTCAGCTTCTTTTTACGCCGGACACATTGGAAGGTGAGCTGCGCCGCGCCGGGTTTCAGCGCTTTGAACAGTGGGATTACGAGCAACTCAACGAGCTTTACTTCAAGAACCGCGCCGACGGCCTCAAACTCTCGGCCGTGGGACTGGAAATGCTGGCGACCGCATGGGTGCGCGGCGCCTTCTAGCATCTTCGGCGTACGTATACACAGTCGGCGCGGAAAGCCTTGCACCCCACCCTGGCCGCAAGAACAAAAACGCGGCGAGGATGGGGCACCCAGAGTTCCGTTTACATAGGACAGCCAATGTCCCGCTTACAACTGAATTGAAAACGCGGCCGGGCGCGGCTGCGCGATAACATAAGTCATGCGCCAGTTTGTTCCCGTCCAGATTCTGCTCGCCTCGATTGCTTTTGCGCTTCTTGGCCTCTCCGGCTGCGGCTACCACACGCTGGGCGCGGCCACGCACCTGCCGCCCGACGTGAAAACGCTCTCCGTGCCGGTCTTTGCCACGCGCACCGAGGCTTACCATACCGAGACAGTGATGACCCAGGCGGTAATCCGCGAGTTTGCCACCCGCACCCGGCTGCGCGTGACCCCCGATGCGGACACTGACGCCGACGCCGTGCTCCACGGAACGATTCTCAAGGAGACGGTGGCGCCGCTGACCTACAACTCCGCAACGCAGCAGTCCTCCAGCTTTCTGGTCACCGTGGTGGCCTCGGTCACGCTCACCGGCCGGGACGGCAAAGTCCTCTATGAGAACAAGAACTATGTCTTCCGCCAGCAGTACCAGTCCACCATCAATCTGCCCAGCTTCTTCGAGGAGAGCCCGGCGGCCGTCGAGCGGCTCTCGCGCGATTTTGCGCGGCAGTTGGTGGCCGATGTGCTGGAAGGGTTCTGAAGATCAGGGATCAGGGATCAGGGCTCGACAGCCGGGTGCCCCATTCTTCGAGCGCATTTTGCTCGAAGGGTGGGAAACGATCCTGGCCTCGGCGCGCCGGGAAAGGTATTCTGGAACCGAATGGTTGATGCATTGATTTACTGGCAGCAAGTTCCTCGGAGAATCGTCCTTTGAGCGGCGCGCGCTGGGGCGCGGGATTTGCCGCCACAGGCCGCTTTGTGGCGGAGATCGAGGCCGCGGCGGCCGGCAAGGGCGAGCTCCGGCCCGGCTACGTGCTGGCCGGCGATGAAACCTTTCTTCAGGACCGCTGCCGCGCGGCCGTTCTCAAGGGCTTCGTTCCGCAGGAGTTGAGGGATTTTTGCCTCTCCGACCTCGATCTCTCCAGCACCTCGATCTTCGAGGTGCTAGACCGCGCCCAAACCCCCTCGCTGATGGCGCCTTTTCAGGCGATTTTTGTGCGCAATCTGCGCCAGCTTTACACGCGCGGCGCTAAAAAAGACGAATTTGCCGCGCTGAATCGCTATTTTCGCTCTCCCAACCCGCAGGCGCTACTGATTTTTGTCGCCGACTTTGTGCGCATTCCCGCCGATATTCGCCGCATGGAGATGGACGACAAGAACCGCTTCGAGCGACTGAAAGAAACGCTGGGCGAGCACTGCGGCATGGTCGAGCTGGCGCGGGTCAACGAAGTCGACGCCATGCGCTGGGTCGCGGCCACGGCGCTTGAGGCTGGCGCGCGCATCGACCCCGACGCGGCCCGCGAACTGGTGGACGCGCTGGGCGCGAACATGATGCTGATCTCGTCAGAACTGGAGAAGCTGCTGCTCTACACTCTCGGCCAGGGACGCATCACCCTGGGCGACGTCGAGACCATGGTGCTGAGCGCCAAGCAGCGCTCGCTCTACGAGCTGACCGACGCCATCAGCGCCCACGACCGGGTGCGCGCGCTGGCCCTGCTGCAAGGGCTCTTGAACAGCTCCGACGCCGGCGAGGACGCGGCCATCGGCCACCTCTACATGCTGGCCCGCACCTTCCGCCAGATGCTGGTGATCCTGGAAAAGAACGTGCGCGACTCGCGCGCCATCTGGCAGGCGCTCTGGCAGGGCTTCCGTATGCCGCCCTTTGCCGCCGACGATCTGATCCGCCAGGCCCGCCGCTTCAAAAACCGCCGCGAGCTGACGCGGGCGCTCCGGCTCATTGCCCGCGCCGATCTGGAACTGCGCTCTTCGCCGCCCGACAAGCGGCTGGTGCTGGAGCGGCTGGTCTACGAGCTGGCCTCGGAGCCGAAGCCCGCCTCGGAGCTGTCGGTATCCGCCCAGCTTTCCTTCGAGGGGTAAAGCATTTTCACTGATCGTGTAAGGTCTGGGTGCCCCATCCTCGCCGCGTTTTTGCGGCTAGGGTGGGATAGCACGATGCACGCTATACAGGAACCCTGAAAACGCTCTAATCCAGACAACTCTGGATTACCCGGTAAGACGCAGCCCCAGGGCGAAGCCAGACCGCGCAGCCGCGCACGCGGCAGCGGCATCCCCCCGGCAAGCCTGGAAAATTCATCTGCCGTCAACGCCCCGTGGAGGCTGGCCAGACCGCTCCGCCGGAATCTACCTGCTTTGCCCTATAGAATTAATGAAACGGCAAGTTGATCGGACGGGGAATGGAGAAGTTTTGAAGAAGAAACAATGGATTCTTGGTTTGGTGGTACTGGTGGCGATCACCGCGCTGGTGGTGTGGGGACGCGATCGGATTCACTTCGACTTCGGCCTCTTCCGTGCGCAACTGGCGCTGGCCGACTGGCGCAAGATCGCCATTGCCTTCGGCTGCATCTGCCTCGGCTACGTCTTCCGTTCCGTGCGCTGGGCGATGCTCCTGCGTCACATCAAGAAAGTCGGGCCCCTCTCGCTGCTGGGGACGCAGGTCATCGGCTTTACCGCCGTCGCTCTGATCGGCCGCATCGCCGACCCGGTGCGCCCCTACCTGGTCTCCAAGAAGACCGGCCTGCCACTCAGCAACCAGATCGCCGTTTACATCGTCGAGCGGCTCTTTGACGGCGGCTCGATGGCGCTGATCTTCTGCTCCGTCATTCTGCTAGCCCCGGCCGGCGCGCTGCCCCACCCGGAGATCATCAAGAAGGTCTGCTACGGGGCGCTGGCCACCACAATCGCTGGCGCGGTCTTCCTGGTTGCCGTGCGCCTGGCCGGCGGAGTGGTCGCCTCGCTGCTCGAAGGCGCCCTCAGCGCTGTCTCCAAGGGCCTGGGACGCGCCATCGGCGAAAAGATTCGCGCCTTTCGCACCGGCCTGGACACGTTGCGCTCCTTCTCCGACTTCGGCATTGCCCTCTCGCTCTCGCTGGCCATGTGGGTGCTGATTACGCTGGCCTATCTGGAGATCACCCGGGCCTTTGTCGCCAGCCCGCAACTGGCAAGCCTCACCCTCGCCAAGTGTGTGTTGCTGATGGCCTCCAGCATGGCGGCCAGCGGATTCCAACTGCCGATCATCGGCTGGTTCACGCAGATTGGCGTGGTGGCCGCCGCCATGAGCGCCTTCTTCGGCGTGGCGGCCGAGCCGGCCACCGCCTGCGCCGCCACGCTGCTCCTGGTCACCTTCCTGAGCATCGTGCCCGTGGGCCTCATCTGGGCGCGCTTCGAGCGCGTCAGCCTGCGCAAGGTGGCCGTCGAGAGCGAAGAGGCTGAAGAGGAACTGGCGGTCGAGGAACCGGCCGGGTAAATTGGCTCGCCGCGAAGAACAAGTCGCTGGCCAAGGTCAAGCCAAGGGCGCAGGCGGCGTAATCTCCTCAACCGGCGTAAACTCCTTCACTGCCGCGGGCGCGGGGCGGGAAAACCGGATGGTGTTCGGCCCTACGGCTCCGCCGGTCATAATCATGCTCATCGCCTGCTCCATCGTCAGGTCGGTCTCGGTGACCCGCTCCATGGGCAGAATCTGCAAAAAAGCTGAGGTCGGATTGATGGCGCAGGGCACCAGCACCGCAGCCAGCAGTTCGCCGCTCGCCGCGTCGGTCATGGTGCGCGTCAGAAATCCGATGCACTTCTGGCCGCTGATGGGAAAATCCACCAGCACCACGCGCTGGCTGGACTCCTTTTTGGCCGTCATGCTGTCCATAAGCTGGCGCACCGAGGAATAAATCTTGGCGACCACTGGCAGCCGCTCCAGCAGCGCCTCGAAGAGCTCGAAGGCCTGACGGCCGATCACCAGGGAACTGATCCGGCCCACCACGTAGAGCGCCACCAGGGTCAGCACGATGGCCAGAACCGGCTGCAACCACGGCTGGCTGAGCCAGTTTCGCGGAAAAATTGTGTCAAACAGTTGCACCACCGGCAGGCCAGCTTTGGCCAGCGTGCCTAAAAGGAAGCTGAAGATCAGGTAGGTCACAAACAGCGGCCCGATGGTGATGATGCCGGCCAGAATGTTGCGTTGCAGGCTGCGCAGCGGATGGGCTAGGACTGGTCTCACGCGTGTCTCCTGTCGATGAGAATACCGGAACCGGGCCGCGCCCGGCAGTCGGCCGCTGCGCCTCGCCCGGAGATCGCGCCCGGCCGGCGTCTGGGAGGCGCATCTGCCCGGCTTACGGTTTTTCCAGTCTGGTTTTCATCGCCGCCCGCACTCCCCAAAGCCGGTTCGAGCCTTCCGGCGCGGCGCGAATTCACCGATTTTTTGCCGTCGCGTTTACACTTCAGAGTTGCGCTTGCACTCCAGGTTCCAAATTTATGGTTTTGCTCCTTCAAATTGGTCCTCATACTCAAAATAATCTGTTATTCATACCGTCAACTGGCGTTTCACTCAGGTAAACACAGATATGATCCATTTTGCTTCCATTTCTTCCCTTCGCGCAATGAGATGTTGCCAGCCGTATTTTCCGGGGGCTACTATTTGCGGTAGTTCCTCCAGGGCCGCTCTCATCCGCCCGCATCATAGACGCTATGCCGTTGTTATTCAGGTTCACAGAGCTTCACCAACCAGAGGCGCTTTCCGGCGCACGCAGACGGAGCAACTCGTCATGGCATGGTATGCCTACTGCATCGGTGAAAAACAAGCATTTCCTGAACTGGCCCATCATCGCAAACCCGTTCCGGTCGAATCGGTCCTCGGAGTCAGCGGCAACCAGGTTTTTCTTTACCCCGCCAGCGCTCTTGCCGTCATCGTCAGCGAACACAACCCCACTGAAACCCTCAACCATCAGTCTGGCGTGGACCATGCACGGGTGATCGCCGACTGTTTTCAGCACTCCACAGTGCTGCCCTTCCGCTTCGGAACCGTCTTCAGCGACGACGAGAGCCTGCGCCGGTCGATCCGCGCCAACCAGCGCCAGTTTCTGTCGAATATCGACAAGCTGAGGGGCAAGACCGAGATGCACCTGAAGATCTTCGTCGAGGACGGCCGCGGCCCAGCCGCCGGAAAGTGCCCGCCAGCCGATGGAGTAGGCCAACAGTACCTGACCAGCCTGCGCGAGAGCGCCGGCCGGCTACGCGAACGCCAGACCCGCGCCCGCGCCGTCAGCTTCCAGATGCACCGGCTCTTTGCCCCCCTGGACGAAGAGGTAAGCTGCCGGTTGACCGAGAGCGGCAAGATCGTGCTGGACATCGCGCACCTGATCGACCGCAAGTGCGTGGAGCGCTACCTGAACAAGTTCTCGACCACCTGCACCGTCATGCGGGAGTTCCGGATGCAACTCTCCGGCCCCTGGCCGCCCTACCACTTTGTCCACCGGCTCACCCGCGGCCTTCATTGCCACCCGCAGCAGACGGCGGCGACGCTGCCCCTCCCGGAGGCTGTGCCGGTGGCCGTCATGCCGGCTCTTCCGCTTCAGGTCAGCATTCCAGAAGCGTTGTCCACGCTGGCCTGAAACGGCTGGCTTGTGGCGCGACAGTCAGAAAGGCCGTCCCGGCGCGGAATGGCCTTTCTGAAGAGTTGCAGTCGAAGCGCTGCTGCCTGACCGCCTCGATTTGAAGCGCATTGATTTTGAAGCTCGCCTATTTTGGAACCAACTTACCTTTGGAACCAACTTACCGGCTGAAGGAGGCTATGGCGCTGACCTCCTCGTCCCGGATGTCGAAGACGGTCGAGAGCTTGGTCACCTGCAGCAGTTCGTGAACCTTCCTGGCCGGATTCAGCAGCTTGACCTCGCCATGCTGATTCCGGGCCGCGGTATAGGCGCTCACCAGTTCGCCCAGCCCCGAGCTGTCGATGTGGTTGACTTGCTCCAGATTCAGCAGAATATTCCTGCCCCCCTTGCCGATCAAGCCATGAGTGGCCTCGCGCAATTGCACACTGCCCTCGCCCAAGGTAATTCTCCCGTTCAAGTCCAGAACGGTCACGTCCCCGACTTCACGGAAAGCAATTGTCAGTGCCACGGATATTCCTCCTTGTGAGCATACGGTGATAGAAATCTTGCAGTTACGAGCTGCGCATCAGCTCCAGCGCGCCCTGTTTTGCGGCCGGAATCCCCTGCGCCGCGGCGGAAAGGAATTGGCCTCAACCGGCCGACGAGGCTCTTGGCGGAAGTGCTTTATGTTTTCCCCCAGCCGGAGCCAAGCGCTTGACCAGCGTCAACCCGGTTCCGGGCTGCAATTGTCGAAAGTGTACCTCATCCATGAAGAATCGAATCAGGAGGATGCCGCGGCCCGAGCCGCGCAGCAGGTTTTCCGCGGCCAGCGGGTCGGGAAGCAGATCAGGATTGAAGCCTTTCCCCTGGTCGGCGAGGGTAATCAGCAGCGCCGCGCCGGTGTTTTCAAAGCCGGCGGCAATCTGCCTGGCGGGGTCGAGCTGGTTGCCGTGTACCACGGCGTTCACGGCGGCCTCGCGCGCCGCCAAGGCCACGCCAAAGCGCTCATCCTCGTCCAGGCCAGCCGCAAAGGCCAGTTCTTGCGCGGCGGCCTCTACCTCGGCAACACTCTCCAGGGTGGAACTCAACCGCAAACTCAGCCGTCCTGCCTGGGGGTGGCTCACGGGTTCCTGAGGTTCGCTCACCGGCTTCTTCTTCATCCTCTCGGTCGCGCCACGGGGCGCGCCATTCATGCTGGTTAGAGAAGCTCTGCACAAGTTCAGTTTTGAAAGGGCACGGCTTTAGCCGTGCCGCCAGACGGTTTGAAAGGCCCTGGGCTTTAGCCCCTGAGTGAATGTATTTTCAATCACTTACATTCCCTCAGGGGCTAAAGCCACAATTCCATTGTTTCTTCTTTCGGCACGGCTAAAGCCGTGCCCTTTCAAAACAGCACAACAAGACCTTTTGCAGAGGTTCCTTAGAGATTAAACCTCCAGTGAACAGACTTAGAACATTACGAAAGGACTAGCACGCATGGGGCTAAGCCGCCAGATTTTGAATTTTCGGCCCGGTTATCCAATCGGATGCATTTACCGGCATAAACCGCCTGCATCCACAGGCGTAAACCGGCTCCGAGGGAATACACTCACCTCATGCGCCCCCGCACCACCGCCCGCGTCAGCCTCACCGCGTTGCTCGGCACCCCGGTGACCGACGCCCAGGGCCACCTGCGCGGCCGGCTCCAGGACATCGCCGTGGCCACCGGCCCGGATGCCGGCAAGGTGGCTGGGCTGGTGCTCAAAACCCGTGCCGGCCTGTTCATTGTGCCCTCCCACGAGGTGATGGAGACGCCCGCCGGCACACTCGAACTGCGCTCGGCCGGCGCCCTGACGCCGCTCGAGGATCAGGGCAACTACCTCTATCTGCAGCAGGATTTGGTCGACCGCCAGATTATCGACATTCACGGCCGCAAGGTGGTGCGCGTCAACGACGTCGATCTGGAGTGGATGGGCCAGGGCGCGGCTCACCTGCTGCGCGTCTCCGAGGTCGAGGTGGGCTTGCGCGGCGCCTTTCGCCGCGTCTTCAAGGGATTGCTGCCCCGCGCCACGCTGGAGAGGCTCTCGCGCAAGTTCGCCGCCCACGGCATTCCCTGGCAGTTTGTCGACGTCATCGAGGTCGATCCGGCCCGGCGCGTCAAGCTGCGCATCGAGTACGAACGGCTGGCCGAGATGCACCCCTCCGATCTGGCCGATATTCTGGAAGATCTGGCCCCGGCCGAGCGCGAGGCCGTCTTCACCTCGCTCGACGAAGAGGTGGCCGCCGAAACCCTCGAAGAGGTCGAGCCCAAGCTGCAAAAGTCGCTGCTCGAAAAGCTGGACGAAGAAAAAATCGCCGACATCGTCGAGGAGATGGACCCCGGAGCCGCCGCCGACCTGCTGGCCGAACTGCCCGAGGAGCAGTCCGACGCCATTCTGGAAGAGATGGAGCCGGAGGAGCGCCACGAGGTCCAGGAGCTGCTCGAATTCGACGAGGATTCGGCCGCCGGCTGCATGACCACCGACTNNTCGACGGCGACCCGGAGAGCGTGACCGAAATCTACCTGCTCGATGAACAGCAGGTCCTGCACGGCACCATCTCCCTGGCCCGTCTCATCGTGGCCCAGCCGGAAGCGCGGCTGGCGGTGCTGGCTGAGCCCCGCGTTCTTTCCTGCCCCTCCGGCCTGCACCAGAACCAGTTGGCCGAACTCTTCGACAAGTACAACCTCCACGCCCTGCCGGTGGTCGATGCGCAGGGCCGCATGGTGGGTGCCGTGCAGGCCGATCACGTCATCAGTTTCCTGCGCGACAAGCTGTAAATCACACCCCCACCGGCCCGTTCCGAGCAGAATTATTCACTTCCCTTCCCTTTCTGGCGACTAATCTCAAAGAAAAGGCTGGGATTGATCCCGATCTGTGAAAGAATTTATAGATGGTGCAGTTTCCCAAGGTTATACAGGGTGGCATGGGGGTGGGCGTATCGAATTGGCGCCTGGCCCAGGCCGTCTCCAAGCTCGGTCAACTCGGCGTAGTCTCCGGCACGGCGCTCGATTCGCTTTTTGTCCGCCGCCTTGCCGATGGCGATCAGGGCGGCCACATGCGCCGCGGCCTGGACGCCTTTCCCTTTCCCGAGATGGCCAAACGCATTTGGGAAGAGTACTTTGTCCCCGGCGGCAAGCCGGCCGGCGAGCCCTATCCGATCACCCCCATGCACCAGCGCCGCGACCTGCGCAAGGTGGTCGAACTGTGCATCGTGAGCAACTTTGTCGAGGTCTTTCTGGCCAGAGAAGGCCACAAGAACCCCGTGGGCATCAATTTTCTTGAAAAAGTCCAGATTCCCCACCTCTCTTCGATCTACGGCGCGATGCTGGCCGGAGTGGGCTATGTGCTGATGGGCGCGGGCATTCCGCTGCACATCCCCGGCGTCCTGGACGCTTTTGCAGCCCATCGTCCGGCCGAGTACAAGCTGAGCGTGACAGGCGCCGCGAAGGGGCAGGTCGCGGTCATGCACTTCGACCCCGCCGACTACGCGGAGGGCCTGCTCCCGGTGCTCCAGCGGCCACGTTTCCTGGCCATCGTCAGCTCAAACACCCTGGCCACCACCATGCTGCGCCGGGCCAGCGGACGGGTCGACGGACTGATTATCGAAACCCCCACGGCCGGCGGGCACAATGCGCCGCCGCGCGGCAAGATGCAGCTCAACGCCGCTGGCGAGCCGGTCTACGGCGAACGCGACCGGGTCGACATTGCCGGGTTGCGCACTCTGGGCATTCCCTTCTGGATGGCCGGCGGTTACGGAAACGCCCAAAAAGTGCGCGAGGCACTGGAGCAGGGCGCGACAGGCGTACAGGTGGGAACGGCATTCGAGTTCAGCGAAGAGTCGGCCTTGCGGCCCGATCTGAAGAGCGAGCTTCTGGCCCAGGCGATTGCCGGCACGGGCAAGGTCTTCACCGATCCGGTGGCCTCGCCCACCGGCTACCCCTTCAAGGTGGCGCAGTTGCAAGGCTCCTACTCCGACCCGGCGGTCACCGCCGCGCGGGGCCGCCTCTGCGACTTGGGCCTGCTGCGCGAGCCCTACGCCGAGCCCGATGGCTCGATCGGCTACCGTTGCGCCGCCGAGCCGGTGGCCAGCTACGTGGCCAAGGGCGGCAAAATCGAGGATACGGTGGGGCGCAAGTGCCTGTGCAACGCGCTGTTAGCCAATGTCGGCTTCCAGCAGACGCGCCGGGACGGCTCCGTCGAACCGGCCCTGGTCACCGTGGGCGACGACCTGAACACCGTGGCGCAGTTTTTGGCGCCGGGACGCTCGTCCTATAGCGCCGCCGACGTGGTCGAGTCTCTGCTGAGCCTGAGCGCGGACATCAAACCCGCTCCGGCCCTCTCGCCAGCCGTGGCGGCCGCTCCGGTTCTGGCCAGTGCCTGAACCTCCTGCGCCTGAACCCCAGCGACTGACTCCAGTTCGGAAGCCTGCCCCAAGCGCCTGAACAACTGCGGCCGGGCTATGAATTTTTCACCAGCCAACCCCACCGAATCAGAAGTTTCTACGTGATTTTCTCCCTCGGCGCCAGGATTGGGACGCCGGGGTTCGTGCGCCCCGGCCTGGCCTGTTATGGTCAGGGAGGAAACCTTCGATGAATCCCCAATAGGAACCGGCTCATATGTGGAAGCGTTGGCGAATCCGGATACTGCTGTTTTTGGCCGTCCTCGGCCCCGGATTCATTACCGCCAACGTCGATAACGACTCCGGCGGCATTCTCACCTACTCGCAGGCCGGCGCGCAGTACGGCTACACCCTGCTGTGGACCATCATTCCCATCACCATTGCCCTGATCGTCGTGCAGGAGATGTGCGCCCGCATGGGCGTGGTCACCGGCAAGGGCCTGAGCGACATGATCCGCGAGGAGTTCGGCCTGCGGCTGACCTTTGTGCTGATGGTGCTGCTGGTGGTGGTCAACTACACCAACGTGGTCACCGAGTTTATCGGCATCGCCGGCTCGCTGCACCTGTTTCACGTCACCAAGTTCATCAGCGTGCCCCTGTGCGCGGCGCTGGTCTGGTTCCTGGTGGTCAAGGGCAGCTACAAGAGCACGGAAAAAATCTTTCTGGTCGCCTCGGCGGTCTACATCGCCTACATCTGGGCCGGGGTGCTCTCGCAGCCGAGCTGGCACGATGCTCTCATGGCCACCGTCAAGCTGCCGGCCCGCACGGTCTGGAACGACAAGGCCTACATGTACATGGCCATCGGCATTGTGGGCACCACCATTGCTCCGTGGATGCAGTTCTACCTGCAATCGTCGGTGGTGGAAAAGGGGATTCGCGTGAAGGACTACGCGGCCTCACGGCTGGACGTGATCGTGGGCAGCTTCTTCACCGACATTGTGGCCTGGTTCATCATCGTGGCCTGCGCGGCCACGCTGTTTGTGCACGGCATGGGGGCTATCCAAACGGCCGCGGACGCGGCCGAGGCGATGCGCCCCCTGGCCGGCGACTACGCCTTCCTCCTCTTCGCCTTCGGGCTCTTCAACGCCTCGCTCTTCGCGGCCTCGATCCTGCCCATCTCAACGGCCTACACGGTCTGCGAGGGCCTGGGGCTTGAA
Organism: Acidobacteriaceae bacterium; assembly: GCA_003161045.1. GTDB lineage: Bacteria > Acidobacteriota > Terriglobia > Terriglobales > Acidobacteriaceae > Telmatobacter. The sequence continues at coordinate 4,797 of PMPH01000166.1, read as the reverse complement.
TCCGGCGTCGACAAGAGCTTCAAAGAGGCGCCCTTCTTCTACTGGCTCTACACGCTGCTGATTGCCGGCAGCGCGCTGACCGTGCTGCTGCTGCCCGACGCGCAACTGATCAACTTTGCCATTCTCTCGCAGGTGCTGAACGGCGTTCTGCTGCCGGTGGTCATCATTCTGATGCTGCTGCTGATCAATCGCGCCGACCTGATGGGCGAGCACAAGAACTCGCGGCTATGGAATGTGATTGCCTGGGCCACCAGCCTCATCGTGATCGGCATGACGCTGGTGATGCTGTGGGGAGCGATTCCGGGGCATTGACCACCTGCGGTGGGGCCAGCGGCCTTCGGCTCGGAGCGTGAACTGCTTCATCCTCGGTCCCAAAAGCGGGATCGGGGGCACCCGGCGCTGAGCGAGTGATAGCATCAGGGTTGAAAACCGGCTCTCGCCTGGTTCAGGCTATAGATCGAGCAGGCGCCGGATGCCGTGGAGGATGTGTCAGGTCCAATCGGCTTCAAAAATCCCGGTTCGTCTTCAAAAATCAGGAGGATTTCCCCATGGACACCATCAAGACCATCACCAGAAGGCGCAGATCATGCCGGAACTTCACCGATGAGGCGCTCACCCAGGAAAAAATTACTGAATTGATCAACGATGCGGTCTGGGTTCCCAGCGGCTCGAACCTTCAGCCGTGGCGCTTCGTGGTCGTCACCGGCACGGCAAAGCTGAAGGATTACTCCGACGCCGCCAAAAGAATGTGGCTGGAGAACCTCGACCGTTTCCCCCAGATGCGGCAGTATGAAAAGTCGCTCCGGGATCCCGAGTTCAACATTTTTTATAACGCATCCACGCTCATCATCATCTACGGCAATAGCGACTCCTACTGGCACATTCACGATTGCAGCATGGTGGCGCTCAATCTTTATCTGCTGGCCGAGGAGGAGGGCCTGAGCTGCTGCTGGATCGGCGAAGCCCACAATGTTTTTGCCGACCCGGCGGTCAAAAAGGAACTGGGAATCCCGGAAAACTACCAGTTGGCGGCGCCGCTCATTCTCGGCCACCCCGCCAGCCCCCGAACGGCCCAGGAAAACCCCAACAAACGGAAGCCGTTCGAAATCAAGTTCCTGTGATTTCAGCGGCTGGCGGCATCGACCTCGCCGGCGCTGGACGCGGAGGCTGCTCGCGCATGAGCCGGTCTCCGCGCTGGAACTGAATGGCCCTGAGCAACTCGGGACGCCAGTTGGGAAGGCCGGCTCATCACGCAACCGCATGGGCCGGAGCGCTTACTTCCGCGTCAGCGAATCCGGCGCCAAATTGGAGGCCGGATCAGGCGCTGAACCCTGTGCCGGGCCGTTGACTGAATCCTGCGCCGAATCTGGAGTCGAATCGGGGGCCGAATCCTGGATGTGCCCCATTTTTTCGACCTTGGTCCGCAGATAGCGCTCGAAGCTCTCCTTCGGCTCGACCTCGGCCGAGACGCGCTCGACAACGGCGATGCCGGCTGACTCCAGGGCCGCAACCTTCTCCGGGTTGTTGGTAATCAGGCGGACCTGGGAGACGCCCAGCAGTTTGAGCACCTCGGCCGGCAACTCGTACTCGCGGCAGTCGGCGGCATAGCCCAGCTCGACGTTGGCCTCGACCGTGTCCAGACCCTGGTCTTGCAGTTCGTAGGCTTTGAGCTTGGCCATCAGGCCGATGCCGCGCCCTTCCTGCTTTTCATAGAGGAGAATGCCAGCGCCCTCCTGGGCGATGCGGCGCATGGCCAACTCCAGTTGCGGACGGCAGTCGCAGCGCAGCGAGCCAAAAACGTCGCCCGTAAGGCACTGCGAGTGGATGCGCACCACCGGCGGCGCGGAGTGGATGTCGCCCATCACCAGGGCCACCAGACTCTCGATCGGACTGGCCGGCTGAGCGCCAGCCGGGGCGGGCTGTTCACGGATGGCGCGCGGTTCCGCCAGCGTTCCCTCGAAGCCCAGAATGCGAAACGCTCCCCAGCGTGTGGGAAAATCCGCCTCCGCGATCTTCTTCACGTTTGTAAATCCCATTCTTCCATTCTACTTTGTATGAGGTGGAAGCGCTGCCAGCAGTCACAGGGGGTGGAACGCAAGCGCGACTATTTGAGGCTATGTGCTTTAATTGGCAAGGCTTAGAAGCGCAAATTGCGCGCCAGCCGGGAGAAAAGAGAGCGAAATCCGCCGCTTAGCCTTTCCCGGAAGCAAAACAGGCCGCGGAAGTGCTTTGAAATGAGCCTGAAGCGAGGTTTGCGCCGCCGTTCTCCTGCCCTCCGCGCCTCTCATTTTTTGTCTTCGAGCACGAGCAGCCGATGGCGCGCCTGCCATTCCTGATTGGGGAACTTGCCGGCCGAGGCAGCCAGGAATTGGTGGTAGCAGGCGGCGGCCGCCGTCTTCTGGTGAAGCGCGTCGTAGGCCGTCGCCCGAAGGAAGTAGGTTGAAGGAACTTCGGGAAGATACTTTGACCGCATCGTCAGAGCGTGGAGCGTGACGGATGGCTGATTGGTCTTCGAGGCGGCAAAGGCCAGCCCGCTCCAGCCGCCGGCGTTGGCCGGGTCCAGCCGGGTGGTCTTGTCGAAGGCCGCGAAGGCCTCGGCGAACTTCAACTGATGGATCAGGTTTCCCCCGTGGGCCACCAGCAGAGCCGGATCATCGGGGCTGGCGGTGAGCAGCCTGACGTAAAGCTGGTCTGAAGCGGCGGCCTCTCCGGCCTCGGCCAGCACCTCGGCCAGGATGCGGGTAATGGCGGCGTCCTGGGGGTGGGCCTCGTGCAGCTTTTGGATGAGCGGCAGCGCCTCGGCCTTGTCCTGGGCGGCCAGCACGGTGGCCAGTTGCGTGGTCAGAGCCGCGTCCCCAGGAGATTGATCGAGCGCCTTGCGCAGCAGGGTTTCGGCCTCGGGATACTGTTTGCGGAGGATCAGCAGGTGGGCCAGACCGGCGCTGGCCGCAGCGTAGTTTGCGGCGGAGTTGGTGGCGGAGTTTGCATTCTGGGCCAGAACGCGGCGGTAGGCGGCTTCGGCGGCCTCGTACTGGCCAGCCTGCTCGGCCAGGCTGGCGGCCAGGAGTGTATCCTCCGGAGTCTCGGGCGAGAGCTTCAGCGCCTCCAGCAAATCCTCGGAGGCCTGAGCTGGATCGGTTGCCCGGTCAATCTGAGCCAGCGCCCGCCAGGCCCTCGCCTGGGCGTCAGCTCCGGCCGCGCCGGGGTCGAGCGTGGTGGCCGCGGCCAGCTCCGGGCGCGCCTCGGCCAGTTTTCCCTGCCGCGCCAGCAGCAGTCCCAGCTCCACATGCGCCTCAAAGGACTTCGGATTGGCCTCGACGGCCCGCCGGTAAAGCGCGGCTGCATCCTCCTGCTGGTTTTGCATGACGGCCACGTAACCGGCGTCAAAGAGCGCCCGCGCGTCGGCAGGATGGGCCGCCAGCCAGGGGGCGAGCCTGGCCTCGGCCCTCTTCCAATCGGAGCTGACGATGGCCGCCTCAGCCTCCGCCACTTCATCGGAGACTGGCTGAGCCACGGCGGCAGACGGCGCGGAGGCGGAAGTCGGCGGTTCCACATTCGGCGCGGAACTTTGGCCGAACGTGGCGGCGGAGACAAAAATCGAGGCCAGCAGCAGAACAAAAAGAGCAAAACGGGAGACAAAACGGGGCACGGAATACCTCAACTGACAGTTTACCGGGGCTTGCCGGGGCAGGGCCGCATTGGTCTAAGAAACTGTCTGAATACTGAGTGCTTTGAAGGGGACGGGCTTCAGCCCGTCCGTTGAGAGCAAGGTTGAATTGCCGGCTTTAGCCGCTGAGGAAATGCAAATAGCCGCAAAAACTTTCCTCAGGGGCTAAAGCCCCACCTACTCCCGGCTTTTTGATGTACGGGCTAAAGCCCGTACCCCTCGCTCCAAACCGGGTTTTTTAGACAGATTCTAAGGCCCTGCTGCCGCTACAGGTTTACCGGGACCGGAGCCGCATTGGACCAAGCCTTTGCTGGCGACGGGCGGATTTTCCCTTCCGGGGTCCCCGGCGGCGAAGTCTTCGTAGCTGGGATGAAAGCACAAGCCGCCAACCCGGCTTTGACAGGGGCGCGTGAATAGGAGAACCTCTCTAGTGCCTTCCTTGATTCCCGCCGATGAAGACATTACCTCTTTCTTGCGATAGGCTGAAAAGACGCATTTTAACCTCGCCTCCGTGAACAACGAATGCTACGATCGTTAGTTTGGCGGGATCATCCACTGGGAGAGCGGCTCAAATCGCCGAACAATGGCATTTCCACAAATGGTGGTTTGCAATGCCGCGGAATCCGGACCGGAGCAAATCTCGGGGCTATGGGCTTGGCGCCATGCCGCCGAACAGGATAAAGAGGAACCAGGACAAAGCAGAACTGGCTCAAAGGCAGAAGCAGAACCGGCTCGAACGAGCTCAATCCATAGCCTCACCGGCTACGAAGGAGAACACACAAATGGCAGTTAAGGTTGGTATCAACGGCTTCGNNGCTTCGGCCGCATTGGCCGCAATGTTTTGCGCGCCGCGCTTGGCAATCCCGAGATCGATTTTGTCGCGGTCAACGACTTGACCTGCCCGGCGACGCTGGCCCACCTGCTCAAGTACGATTCGATCCTGGGCAACCTGAAGAACGAGATTGCGGCGGGCGCGGACTTCATCTCCGTCGATGGAAAGAAGATCAAGGTCTTCGCCGAGCGGGATCCGGCCAAACTGCCCTGGGCTGAGACGGGCGCGCAGATCATCGTCGAATCCACCGGCCACTTCACCGACGGAACCAAGGCCAAGGCGCACCTGGGCGCAACCG
>PMPH01000168.1 GCA_003161045.1 Acidobacteriaceae bacterium | reverse complement strand
AGTGGGGGCGGATGGAGTTGTAGAACTCCAGGTAGCGGCCGATGGAAGTTCTGGCCTCCTGGACCGAGGCGTAGGCGTGCAGGTAGACATCTTCATACTTGATGGACTTCCAGAGGCGCTCGACGAAGACGTTATCGCGCCAGCGGCCCTTGCCGTCCATGCTGATCTTGATCCCTTCTTCTTTGAGCCGCCCGGTGAAGGCCTCGCTGGTGAACTGGCTGCCCTGATCGGTGTTGCAGATTTCTGGTTTTTCATTCTTGGAAAGGGCTTCTTCCAGCGCCTCGATGCAGAAGGAAGTTTCCATCGTGATCGACAGCCGCCGCGCACAATAAAGCTGTTCACCTACTACTCGCTCGTATGTGGGGATCTGCGGTTCATTGCGACCAGAGCAGCGCAGAGGATCAGGGCTGCCATGCTGACCAGCCAGCCGGCGGCGATGCTAGGCGGGTTCCGCCAGAGGGCTTCAATCTGGACTGCCCCTTTGGGTACCGGCACGGCGATCAAGCCGTCAATGCGGGTTGGGAACCTTGTTACAGGTTGTCCGTCGACGGTAACGCGCCATGCAGGATAACTGCGAAGGCGGAGGATGGCGAAACCGGGACGCGGCACAATGGCGGCGATCCGGAGGTGTTCCGGCTGCTGCAGCGTGAAGTCGCCGAGCGGCTCGCACGCGTTCTGGCCGGGTCGCCAGACGGGGTTCGCATTCGGTGCATGTGCGACATAAAGATCGACGGTGGGGTTCGGTGTGAAGCAGGCAGGCGGGAGCGAAACCGGCACGGTGGAATTGTCAGAGCCGGGAGGTGCGTACTCCTCCGCTCCCCAGAAGCCAGTACCTGCGCGATACGTGGACAGAAGTTCATCGAGTGATTCGCCCGGCCCGCAATCCGGAAAAAACGAGATGTTTGCATAAGCAGTTGAAATAGCCAGCAGTACGATGCCGGCCGCAAGGGCGGAGGCTCTTCGTGAGAAGGAAGGGGACTTGCGGGGCCAGACCGCGCCCGCAAAGAGAACCGCCATTGGGGCATCGAGAACGACCAGCCAACGGAATGGGAACTGAAGAAAACGCAGTTTGGGAAGCAGATTCCAGATGGGCAAAGAGATCGGAAGCTGAAGGTACAGGGTGATGCCTGAGATGAGAGCGAAGATTGTGAAGAATCGTTTTTGAGTGGAGTCGAGCAGGAAGGAGCGGTTTGGTCCGCGAGCGCTCCACCAGAGCAATGTGGCGCTGAGCAGAGCGAGCAGAATCATCGAGAGTGAGATGACGGTCGTGATCGACAGGCGCGACCCGTTTTGCATAAGAGGTGGGCGTGAGAAGAGCCAGTTGTTCTGGATGACGAGTTCGGGGTCCGTCTGGCCATTTATGGCCTCACCGGGACTGATCCAGCGCTGCTGCAAGAGTGCGGGTAGCAAATAGAAAGCGGTCAACGCGAATCCGAGTGCCATGCCAATGGCTGCGCGGATAAGGGGAAAAAGGGATCGAGCGAGAACGGCGGAGGCAAATGCGGTACCGGCCAGAAGATAGCTGACCATGATTCCGACGGGAAGGTCAGACAGCCAGCAGGCGGCAAATGTAAGTGCCAGCGGAGCGGCGGAGCCATCCAGCGCGCGGCGCCAGACGGGTGCGGCCGGGTTACGGTCCTGCAGCGCAAAGAGAAGGAGCAGGGGTATCCAGATGCTGCCGGCAAGCTCGCCAAACCCGGCACGTTCGTAGGCGGTGAACAGGCTGTACGTGGAACTGAGCGCGAGGCAGCCGGCCAACGCGGCGGCAGGGAGCGGGAGGAGGCACCGAGCCAGTGTCAGGGTGGCGATCCCGATCCCTGAGAGAAGCAGCGCGATGAGCGCGGCTGGAACAAATCGCCAAGGGAGAATAAGGCTCAGCGCTGCCCCGGCCATCCAACTAAGTGGCGGGTAATAGACGAAACGGGGCTCGCCGGCTCCGTAGTTTGGCGACGGAGTCCAATGTGGATAAGGGATACCCTGCTTCCAACTGTGCTGGGCGTCGAGCCAGGAAATGAGATGGAATTGAGAGTCGTCGCCACAGACCGACCCGTGGAAAAGAATCGCAACGGAGAGCGCGGCAGCAAAAAGGATGATGATCCCGACAGCAAGGATTGCGGAGCGCAAAGAAATGCTGGCTGAAGTCCTGTTGAGCATGAGGCCCCTCGTATCCATTTTGCCACAAGCCCGCTATCTCAATGACGGGCGGATAGAATTGGACAACTCGGCGGTGGCCTGCCCGGCAAATTCTGTACCAGCGGAGATGAAGGAAACTGGTACGGAATCTGCCGGGCAGGCCAGCGGATGTTTACCCTCACGGTTGACATTTCTTCTTGCATGAACCATCGTTGTATCGTAATATACAGATGTACTGTAATAGCAGAAGTTTTCCCGGCCTGCCGGTGGATGCTCACTCCAGAGGTGTTATGGATGGATATGAATGCGAAGCACTATGCCGAACTTGCAGAAGTTCTCAAGGCCCTGGCCCATCCAGCGCGCCTATGCATCGTCCGTGGCCTGATTGAAAAGGGTGGCTGTAATGTTGGCCATATGCAGGATTGCCTCGGAGCGCCGCAATCAACTATTTCCCAGCACCTGCAAAAATTGCGGATGGCCGGCATCATCAGGGGAACGCGCAACGGTCTTGAAGTCAACTATCTGGTCTGTGACCAGCGCGTTGTC
>PMPH01000138.1:14576-35108 GCA_003161045.1 Acidobacteriaceae bacterium | reverse complement strand
TTTTGCGGGGGCAAGGTCAGAACAACAGGCCACCCCTTCCATTCATGTGCGCGATTTCGGCCCTCTGCTTTTCGGCACCGCACGCTATTGTACGGAATTTTAGGAGGTGGAAGACGCGGCCTTTTTTGCCGCGGAATTGTGATGCGTAGAAGATAGGACCATCCGAGTCTAGCTTGATGGCTATTGAAATCGCAAGAAGCATGGGCGAAAGCAAAAACAATATGATGCCAGAAAACCCAATGTCAAACAGTCGCTTCAGCCGCGAGAAAAGAGACTCGAAACGTACGGAACTCTTCGGGACAGCGTTCCGAATCCCGACTGCTGCTCTTAACAGACCTATAGAGTAGACGAGCTTGAATATTTCGCCGGGAATCTCATCGAGGCCACTTTCCCATTCTTCCTCGTAGCGTTCCCGACTTTCCGGTGGCAGCTTAGCTACCGCCATATGGCGCATCTTCTTATGTAGCCAAACAGACCACGTCTTAACCTCGTCCGCCATAAATGGACCGACAACAGCAAGGAAGAGAGCCCCCATTATGCTCCGTATGCTCATCTTCATATCGCGAACTCCGGCATTCTCGAAAAAAACTCTCTGAAAGATGCGCGGGCATTTGCTTCACCGAGGGCTGTCGTGCGGTAGAGCCGACGACGTGGCCGCTTCACTTGAGTTGGCACCACTTCTTCCCACTCACTTTCTAACCATCCTGCTTCCTCTAACCGGAAAAGAATTGGATAGAGCGTACCCGACGCCAGTCCGGTCGAACGGGAGATTTCAATACCTGAGAGTCGGTCGGCTGGCCTGTTAACGAATTCCCTCAGCACTTTCAGCGTTGGTCCGGTGATCCGAGGTGGTTTGGTGTTCATGTAGAAAGTCTACATAGGGTATGATTACATGTCAAATCGCATGGTTAAATACGTTGAGTGCCACATCGCCGAGGCATGAACTAACACTGCAATGCCCCCGCTTACTGCGGAGCCGGGTTGGACTGGCTCGAGCCGGGCTGGGCTGCGGCCGGTTCGTCGAGGTTGGTGACATGGACACTGGCCCCGGTTTCGGGGACGGTGCCGTCGTTGGCCTGGACCTCGGTGGGCTTGCCCAGAATGAGGATGCGTTCGGTCACCCTGCCGCGCGCCGGGACCAAAACGCGCCGGGTGACGGAGGTCGCGCCGGAATCAGGGCCAGAACCGGAGCCAGAATCGGACCCAGTCCGGACGGTGACCGGGATTTCGGCTGCGGCGTAGCCCGCGTTGGCCAGATCGACGGCCACCAGCCAGTTGCCGGCCTGTTCGGCGCTGGGGTAGACGCCCGCAATGCTCAGGTCGGGCAGGCCCTTGTCGGCATCGACCCAGTCGGCGAAGAACCAGCCAAGATCGGGGTGGTTTGCCGTCGCTTCGAGCAGCTTTTCAAAGCGGCTGCGGCCAGAAACTTCGTTTTGGGCCGGAGCTGCGGCCTGGACTGCGGCCGGATAGTCGGCGCGCAGGGCAGACGAAAGCGCTTGGTCGCCGGCCAGATCGCGCAGCATCCACAGAACATAGGCGGCCTTGGTGCGGTAGTAGACGGGCGAGATGGCCTGGGCCAGGGGCTGACCGGCGCTTTCGCCGGGGCTGGCGGGCTCGGCCAGAGCCAGGGCTGTGCGGTCGGCCTCGAGCAGGCGCAGAGCGGCGGCGCGTCCCTGCTGCTTTTCCACCCAAAGAGTGCCCATGAAGGTGGCCACGCCCTCGTTGAGCCAAGCCGGAGGGGGCGGCGCGGGCGGGGCTAGCGTGATCCAGGCGCGGGTGAGGGCGTGGACCAGAGCCTCCTCCAACCGGCCCGGCTTAGCCTCCGGAGCGGGTTCGCGGAGCGGAGCGGCCAGCAAGGCGCCGGTCTCGAAGGGCGCGTCTTCGGGGTCGGGCAGGTCCAAAAGCGTGAGCTGAGTGTGCGGCTGCCGGCCGAGCCAGCCTTGCAGGAACGGCGTCACCGCTTCGGCCGCCGTAGTCCAGAATTCGACGGCGACATTGTCCTCGGGGAGGGTCCAGGCGGTGAGATTCGCGCCGGGGTGGGGGGTGCGAATGGCCACGAACAGGCTGGGAGCTTCGAAGCCTAGCGTTGCGCCCTCGAAGCTGGCGGTGGCCACGCTGGCGACCTCCTGGCTCTGATCGAGACTTGCGCCAGATTCGGTGACCGTTAGCGGAACGGAGTGCCCGTTGATGAGGGCGACGGTGGGGGCCTGGCCGTGGGGAAACTCGTCGGTGAGGCGCAGACGGAAGCGCGCGCCGGCCATGCGGAGCTTCTGCCTGCCCATTTCATCGAAAAGTTGCGCTCCGTCGCCCAGGAAAACCGGCTCGCTGCAGACCGGGTACCAGACCACGTTGCCGAAGCCGCGCAGGCCGGTGAAATCAACGCCAATCTGGTCCCAGTCCGAGTGCAGGGCCGCGTCGGCCGGAGCGCCGATAGCCACCAGACGCTGGGCGGAGGCGGCGATCAGGCCGGAGTAGGTTACGTCGAGCTGGAGACTCTGGCCGGGCTGAAGCGGCTGAGTGAGCGGAATCAGGGCCTCGTGCAACTGGCCGGTGTGGTCGGCGTCGGAGTTGATGGTGGCCACCTTGAAGGCGAGAGCCTTATTTTGGCCTCCGGGGCTGTAGAGGCGAATCTCCTCCCAGTTGAGCGAGGAGGAGATTTGGAGCGGAATGCGGCTGAGCGGGCTCTTGCCGTCGTTGCGGACGGTGACGAGGGCGCGGACGGCAATCTGCTGGGCCGCCGAGTAGAGCCGGACGTCGAGGTCGAAGCCGGTGAAGGTGATGGCCTGACGCTCGGCCGCCTGTGCCGGGGTCAACTTGCCTTCAGCGGCCACCTGCGGTGGGGCCAACTGCGCCTGCGGCGCGAGGGGTTGGGCGGTTTGGGTCGTCGTCTGGCCGTTTTCGCCGGTTGAGCGGGAGAAGATGATTTTTCCTTGGTGGGGCGGAGTTGCTGGGGTCGCTTGCTGCGGAGCGGGCGGGGTGGAAGTTGCGCCCTGCGCCGCGCCAGGATAAGCCGACAGACCGAATACCACCAACGCTGTAAGGACGGCTACTTCGAAAAGGCAAGTTGAGGTTTGTGGCCTCCCACCCTTGCCGCAAGGACAAGGGCGCGGCAAGGATGGGGCACCCGGCAGCGTCGTCGTCCCAGCGTTCCGGCTGAAGCTGCGCCATCTCCAAGCGAAAAGCCTTTCAACTTGTGGAATCCTGGTAGGAATTTGCGGAATCAGGGCGGAAGAGAACTTCATGAACCAAGGCCTTTCTGCTTCCTCGGTTTAGACGCAGCCCCTGCGGTAAGGCCAACCCCTGCGGTGGGGCCAACTCTGTCTTCGGCGCCTTGTTGGACGCGGCGGGCGGCCAGGCGGCGCTGGCGAAAGGCTTCATAGAGCACCACGGCTCCAGCGGCGGAGACGTTGAGCGAATTGACGCCTCCCTTCATGGGAATGCGCAGCAAGTGGTCGCAGGTGCGGCGGACCAGGTCGTGCAAACCCGCGCCCTCGCGGCCGAGTACGAGGACGCAGTCGCCGGTCAGGTCGAACTGGTCGTAGTCGCAGCTTCCGCGCTCGTCCAGGCCGATAATCCACAGATTCTTCCGCTTGAGCTCTTCCAGGGCGCGCACCAGGTTGACCACCCGCGCAATGCGCAGGTGTTCGGCGGCTCCGGCGCTGGCCTTCACAGCGACCGGACTCAAAGGGGCCGAACGGCGCTCAGTGAGCACCACGCCGTCCACCCCGGCGCCATCGGCCACGCGCAACAGGGCGCCCAGGTTCTGCGGGTCTTCGACGCCATCCAGAGCCAGCAGCAGGCGGGCCGCGCCGGGTTGGTCTCCTGCAGGCCGGGCCGGCGCAAAGAGGTCCTCGATGGTGAGGAACTCCTGTGGGCGGACCAAGGCCACTACGCCCTGGTGAGCGGGGGTTTGCGCCAACTGCGTCAACTGCTCGCGGCTCTCCTGGCGGACGCGGACGCCGCTTTCGCGGCAAAGGGCCACCAGCCGCTCCAGGCGGGCATCTTCGCGCTCGCGGGCCACCAGAACGTGGTCAAAGCGCCGCCGGCCAGCCTTGACGGCCTCTTCTACCGGGTGCAATCCGTACAAAACTTCCATGAGGGATAGTGTAGAAGATCGATGGCTTCGGGAATGACTTGGCAAATGCTTTCCGCTCAAGTGAATTTTCCGGGCTAGGCTCTTTTTCGGCTGAACCCGGCGGCAAAAATCCCGTCTAATCTATATAAGATGAGTATTGCCGCGTTTGTACGCCCATTATTCGGCCGAGCTCCAACCACCGCTCAAGAGCAGCAGGCGCGGCAGGAGAACCTCGCCGTAGCCGCCGGGCTGAAGCGCCAGGAGACCGGTTTGCTGGACGAGTTGATCGTCCGCTATCAGCACCGGCTGCTGCGCTATTTGCTCTACCTGACCGGCAATCGCGAACTGGCCGAAGACCTCTTTCAGGAGGTCTGGATGCGGGTGCTGGTGCGCGGGGCGCAGTTCAACGGCAAGGCGCGCTTCGACACCTGGCTGTTTACCATCGCCCGCAACCTGGTGATCGACCAGCGGCGCAAGCGGACCATGGCCAGCCTGGACGAGCTCTTCGAGGGCGGCGGCGAGGATGACCGGCCGATGAGCTTCGAGATCACCGACGGCAAACCGACGCCGTTTGACCGCTTTGCAAACCTCGAAGACCGGGAACGGGTGGCGGCGGCGCTGTTGGAGTTGGACACACTCCACCGCGAGGTGCTGGTACTCCGGTTCCATGAGGAGCTGTCGCTGAACGAGATCGCCACGGTGACGCGAACTCCGCTTTCTACCGTGAAATCAAGGCTTTATCGCGGCCTGGCAGCAATCAAGCCCAAGCTGGCCAACTGCGGTGGGACCAACTGTGCCTTCGGCGCGGCGCCTGCGGTGGGGCTGGCGGTGGAAGCTCCGGCCCGGCTGACTGAGCATGCGATACGGCTGGCAACCGTGGATGCGATGCCGGGAGTGGCATGAAACCGAATGAAGGCGCCAGCAATGCGGCCAGCGACACCAGCAATCCGGCCAACGATACTGGCAATGCGGCCAGCGGCGCAGGCCGTGGGAGCGGCGTTTCGCAGACGGGCGCGAATGCCGGCGCGAGCGCCAACCGCGATCTGCTTTCGGCTCTGGCGGGTAAGCAGGCTGACCGGGAGTGCGCTGTGGCCCATCGCACCCGGCGCGTGGTGATCACCTCGCAAGGCGTGATGCGGGAGCAGAAGGCCGGGTGCAGACGGACTCGCGCCGTGGCGCTGGCGGCCGCGCTGGTGGTTCTGCTGGTGCTGGGTCCGCTGCTCTGGTGGATCGCCGACACCTTCATTGAAGAAGAGCACCTGACCGGCCTGACGGGCCAATTGAGCGTGGGCATATTCTTCCTTAGCGCGGCGCTGCTGGCCTCGGCGGTTCTGGCCGGCTGGGCGCGGCGCAAGCCCTGATCCGGCAAGATCTTCAAGGAAATTTTACGCGGCAGGCAAGCCGCCGCAACTTACCCGTTCCCCTTTCCGTCCATTCATCAGGGTTTATTGAGGTTTTTCCAGTTGCCGCGCTCCAAAACCGGGGCTACGAGTGGCTTTTCCTCTCCGAAGTTCCTGGCGGCAGCTCTTCGCCACTGGGGTGGAAGCAAAAGCCACCTTGCACGGCTTTGGTGAGGGCATGTGCATTGGAGAGCCGCCCCGGCCTGTGATCGATCTCCAGAAAACCCCTCGGGGAGAGGGTTTGTCCATGCGCAGTCCACAATCCATTACCGTCAACGAAGACGCCCACCTGATTCCGCTGTGGTCGATCATCGTGTCCGCCGCGGCCTTTGTACTGGTGGAGTACTACTTCTGGATGATTTTGCCCCTTCATCGGACCCATCCCCCACCGCCGCTCGGTTTCCGCATCTACTTCAATCTCTCCTGGGGTTTGCTGGCCTCGCTTTACTTCCTGATGGTGGGCTACGTCAGCCAGGACGCCCCGCGGCGGGCGATGAGCGCGCGCTTCTGGATCGCCCTCTGCTTCGTGATGCCGGGCGGCATTGGAGCGGTGCTCTACTTTCTGCTGCGCCAGCCGGAGGTCTCGCGCTGCCCGGCCTGCTCGGCGCAGGTGCAAAGCGACTTTCACTTCTGCCCGCAGTGCAACTTCCAGCTTGAGGCCAGTTGCGGCAACTGCTTCCGCACGGTGCGCTCTTCCGATCAATTCTGCACGCGTTGCGGCCACGAACTGGCGCGGGACCAAATGCCGGCTCGGCTCAGGGTGCTGGGCGAGTAAGGCTACGCCTCCCACCCTTGCGACAAAAACAAGGACGTCGCAAGGATGGGACACCCAAGCCAATTCATCCGCTGCAATTGACCCAGCCGCGCTGCCTTCCTACAATCAAGCTGCCTTCTTTTTTGGTTCACATGACCCTCTCCGCGCTCATCATCGACGACGAACAACTGGCCCGCGAGGAGCTGAAGTACCTGCTCGGCCAGGTGGGCGGCGTGGAGGTGGTGGCGGAGGGAGCCAACGGCATCGAGGCCGTGGAATTGATCGAGGAGCATCACCCCGACCTGGTCTTCCTGGACGTGCAGATGCCAGGGCTGGACGGTTTTGCGGTGATCGAGCGGCTGATGGACCGCCGGGCAAAGGCGGCCGCGGCTGCGGGTTCGGCCAGCGAGGCCGAGCCCCTGCCGCAGATTGTCTTTGCCACCGCCTATGACCAGTACGCGGTGCGCGCCTTCGATGTGAACGCGGTCGATTACCTGCTGAAGCCCTTTGACCTTACGCGCGTCGAGCAGGCCGTCGAGCGGGTGCGGGGACGCATCGCCTCCGCCTTGCCCGGCAGCACGCCCGGTTCGCTGCCGGAGTCCCAGGTCGAGTCTCAGCTCGATGCGCTTCTCCGGCTGCTCAACCGTCCGCAGGGCGCCTCGCGCACGCCTGAGCCGGCCAAACTCCCCAGCAAACTCATCGTCCAGGCGCAGAGCCGTCTGCTGCTGGTCGATCAGGCGGAGATCTGCTTTGCGGCCATCGACGAGGGCGTGATCCGCGTGGTGACGCAGGGCTTCGAGGGGCAATCCAAGTGCCGCACGCTCGAGGAACTGCTGGAGCAACTGGACCCAGCGGTCTTCTGGCGGGCCCATCGCGGCTTTGTGGTGAACATCAACCACATCCGCGAGGTGGTGCCGTGGTTCAAATCCAGCTACCAGTTGCGCATGAACGACAAAAAGCAGACCGAAATCCCCGTCAGCCGCGCGCAGACCCGGCGGCTCCGGGAGTTGTTCAATTTGTAGGGGAGTTTTTCTCCGCTTCTCCAGCCTGATCGCAGCACTCGAAGGCAATCAGCTTGCGCGCCAGCCGAAACCGCTCGGACGCCCCCCGCGCACGGCGCTTCACCCTATAATAGTCAGGGAGCAGAGTGAGAGCCGTTGAGGCTTTTTGGCTCACGAGCTGTCTTTTGAGGATTTTATGGCCGCACTGCTGGAAGCGATTACCGTCAAGCGCAAGATGTACTTCGAGTTTGAGAACACCCCGTACTACTGCATGGAGGCCGAGGTCTCGACCCCCACGGCCCGTGGCGGCCAGACCCTGGTCAGGCTGAAGATGCGCAACCTGCTGACCCGCGCGGTCTTCGACAAGACCTTCAAGGCCGGCGAGCGCTTCAAGGAGCCCGATCTGGAGCTGGTCGAGACCTCCTACCTCTACACCGACAGCGAGGGCTCGCACTTCATGGACCAGGTGAGCTTCGAGACGCTGACGCTTTCCAAAGAGATGGTCGGCAGCGCGCTGGACTTTCTGGTCGAGGGCGCGATCATCCAACTGCACAAGTTCAACGGCAACCCCATCGGCTTGCAGTTGCCGGAAAAGGTCGAGTTGGAGGTCGAGTACACCGAACCGGGCGCGCGCGGCGACACCAGCGGCAATGTGACCAAGCTGGCGCGGCTGCAGACCGGCCTCGAGATCAAGGCTCCGCTCTATATTCAAGTGGGCGAAAAGGTGAAGGTCTACACCGAGACGCGGGAGTTTGCAGGGCGCGCGTAAAACTGGGGTCAGGGGTCAGTCTGTCATCAAGATTGGGTGCCCCAGGTCCCGATTCTGGGACCTGGGATTACGCGGACGATTACTTCATCCGCCAGTCAATACGGATTCGGTGTGTTGAATAGAACGTACCCACTCAGAGCGCCTACATCCTACATCCCAGGTCCGAAAATCCGGACCTGGGGCACCCATATTCAGATAGCAGTGAAAATTCTCTACGGTTTCATTCCCGCTTTGCCGGAGCGTTTCAGTTCCTGCCAGTCCTTCTCGGTCTGGTCGGCGTAGGCGGAGCCGAATTTGGCCAGAGCCTCGGCGAAACCGTCGCCGGAGCCGATGTAACCGGCCAGAATCAGCGGGTCGCCGGAGCGGGCGTGGCCGCGAGCCAGCAGTTCGCCGCAGAGTTCGGCATAGGCCTCCAGGCCCGTGCCGGACAAATCCTCTAAATCGATGGAAGCCTTGTGGTCGTTCAGTTGGCGAACCAGGTAGTCGCGCCCGGCAAAGTGCGTCCAGCCGAGGAAGGGGTCGGACTGCGCCTGCATCGCCTTCTGACCCTCGGCGACGCGCTGACCGTTATGGTGAGGCGGTTGCGCGTCGGGCAGGTAAGGCGCGTAGGCGGAGGCTGGCTCCTCCTTGATCTGCAAAAACAGCGGATCGGCGGGGCCGTTGCCCTCGAAGTAGATGCAGTAGTCGCGCAGGCCCACCGAGCCCGTGCCGACGACCTTGAAGGCCACGTCCACCGGCCGGTAGAGCGACAAAAAGTGCTGCCGCTGCGGTTCGAGCATCTGGCGATAAGGGCCAAGAGCGGCCAGAACGGAGTCGGCCTGGCGGCCGGTGAGGCGGGTCAAAGTGGGCTTGATCTGCTTGAAGCGGCGGTCTGAACTGCTGGGGGCCCCGCTTTTTGCCTGCTCTTCATTATTCCGGGCAGAGCGCGGCGGAGTCGAAGGTCCGCTCTGAGCTTTCCGAAGGGAAGCTGCGTTTGCGCCTTTCTTGGCGGAAGAGTGGGAGACCGGTTCGTCCTTTTGGTGCGAGACCGATTGGTGGGAGATCGATTCGTCCTTTTGAAGAATGGGCTCGGTCAATTGCTCGAGAGTATGCAGCGGCGTGGCCCGCTCGGCCTTCATCAGCACCTGGTGGATGGGCGCAATCTGGCCCAGGCGATGGACCTGGAAGCGGCTCACTTCGAGCGAGGGCATACAGGAAAAAACGCGCATCTGGGCAGCGTAGCGGGCCACAAACCGTTCCACGACCAGCCGCGCCGAGGCCTCCTTGTGGCCGGATTCACGGCCGGCGATGACCAGCGAGGCGGCCATGCGCTTCAAATCCCACTCGAAGGGGCCGCGGATGGTCTCGTCGAAGTCGTTGATGTCGAAGACCAGCCGGCCGTCGGGGGCGGCATAGGCTCCCAGGTTGCGCACGTGGGCGTCGCCGCAGAGCTGGACTGCGAGGCCGGTCGAGGGCAGCAGCCCCAGGTCGGCGGCCATCACCGGCACCGCGCCGCGAAAGTAGCCGAAGGGCGACTCGGCCATGAGTTTGTACTTGAGCTTGATGAGCGCGGGAACGCGGCCGCGCATCGAACGGGCCAGCAAATCAAGGGCGGAAGCCGGCCGCGCCTTGGGTTTGAAGCCGTTGTGCTCGTGGCGGCCCATCTGCCTGCGCCGCGCCTGGCCCAGAGTGCGCCGTTCTTTCGGGGTTGCCCAGTGCATGACCCGGAAGATACACCCGCATGCTGCCCGGCGCAACCCCGGCAGGCGCTTCGGGGCAATCCTGGCGAGTTACACTGCACGGTGGAAGTCTAGAGCATTTTCGGAATGAACGTAGTCCTTTTGAGCGCATTGAAAGTGGCTTTTACTTCCGCCCCACGGACGAAGACCTGTCCGTGGGGGCCCCGGCCGGAAAAAGCCACTTGAGTGTGAGGTTTCGGTCTACACCAATTCCGAAAATGCTCCAGCGCCAGAATGCGCATTTTGCGCTGGCGGCGCGCGGGTTCTGCTTTCGGAGGAATCACCTTTGACTCGTGCCGCAGCCCTTCTGATCGCCGCCGTTGCCGCCCTTTCGCTGGCTCTCCCTCCACTGGCCGCCCAGACGCTAACCGCTCAGGCGCCCGCGGAGTCTCCGGTCCCGGCCAAGCCGCTGACGCTGGCAAAGCCTCTGACCGTGGAGGCGATCTTCGCGCATGAGCCGCTGATTGGGAATCCGCCCGACGAGCTGGCCTGGTCTCCGGACGGAAAGCGCCTGACCTACCTGAAAGATGGCGAATTGATGGAGCTGGAAGCTGGACAGTGGCAGAAATCCGGCCAGAAGCTGGAGCCAAACCGGAAGTTGGAGACGGGCCAGAGTCGTGAGACGGACCGGAATCGTGAGCAGCTCAAGCCGCGCGTGCTGGTGAGCCGCGCCCGGCTGGCTTCCTTCACCGCCGGGCCGGAGACCGAGACCGGCCGCGACCATCGCGCCCGCTACAAAATGGCCAGCTATTTGTGGTCGCCGGACTCGACGCACCTGCTCTTCGATGAAAACGGCCGGCTGTGGCTCTATAATCTGCGCAACGGCGCGACAGTCGAAGTTGCCTCGACGGGAATGGACTCCGGCGACGACCCCAAGTTTTCGCCCGATGGCGAATCGCTTTCGTTTATTCTCGGCCACGGGCTGGCGGTGGCGCGGCTGAAGGAACGCGGAATGGCCATGACCGTGGTGGCTCCCGCGCCGAATGCGGCGACCCTCAACGGCGAGGTGGATTGGGTCTACGAGGAGGAGCTGGATGCGCGCAGCAACTACTTCTGGTCGCCGGACTCGAAAAAATTGGCCTATCTCCAGATGAACGAGGAGAAGGTGCCCGAGTACCCCCTCGCCGACTGGATTCCCACCCACGCCACAGTGAATTGGCAGCGCTATCCGCAGCCCGGCGACCCCAACCCCGCGGTTCGCGTGGGCGTGGTGAGCGCCCGGGCCCGGCAGCCCGGCGCGACGGTGTGGGTGAATCTGCCACTGCACCCGGGAGAGGATTACATTCCGCGCTTCGGCTGGGCGGACGCGAAGACCGTGTGGGTCGAGACGCTGAGCCGCGACCAGCGGCATCGCGAGCTCTACTTTGCCGACGCCGAAACCGGCCAGGCGCGCCTGGTGCTGCAATTGGCCGACGCGAAGTTCTTCGACGACAACTACGACCTCTTCGTGGGCCTGGGCAGCATCGTGCTGACCAATTGGGCCGATGGCCACAACCACCTTTACCTCTACAGCTACAGCTACGGCCAGGGTGGCCCGGCCCGCGCAACGGCTAACCACCCCCATGACGAAGACCTGTCCTCTCACTCCAGCGAGCAAAAATCGCTCGCCGGGGGTTCCGCGTCGCCGGGGACTCCGGCCAAACTGATCCGCCAACTGACCAGCGGCGACTTCGATGTGAGCGAGGTCTTGCGCGTCGATCTGGCGGGCAAGCTCGTCGACTACGCCTCGAACGAGAGCAGCGGGGGCAATTCGAGCAGCGCGGGCGAGAGCGGCGAACTCGATCAGCAGTTGTGGCAGGTGAACTTCAACGGCGAACGCAGGCAGTTGAGCGCAGGCGCGGGCTTCCATGAGGGCAGCTTTGCGCCCATGGGCAGCGCCTTTGTGGACCGGCAATCGGCGCGCATGGAGCCGCCGTCGCTCAAGTTGTGCGGCGTGGTGGCGGAGACGGCCCGGTGCAGCCTCTTCTGGACGGCGCGGCCGCTTGCAGCCTACCGCCTGCGCGCGCCGGTGCAGTTTAAGGTAAAGGCGCAGGACGGGACCACGCTCTACGCCACGCTCCTGCTGCCCGAGGGGCAGAATCTGGCCTCGGCAAACTCCACCCCGGCAGACCCAGCCTCGGTAATTCCAGCCGCCGCAGACCCGGCCTCGGCGATTCCAGCTTCCGCGATTCAATCCCCGGCAAAACCGGCCTCGTCAATTTCAGCCGCAATTCCCGCTTCAATCCCGCTGATCGTGAATCCCTACGGTGGCCCCGGTTCGCAATCGGTGGTCAACCGCTGGAGCGACGGCCTGCTCTTCGACGAACTGCTCGCCCGACACGGTTTCGCGGTGCTGCACGCTGACAATCGCGGCATGAGCGGCCGCGGACGCGCCTTCGCCCAGGCCGCCTGGCACAACTTCGGTCCGGTGCAACTGGAGGATCAACTCACCGTGGTGGACGCGGCGCTGGCCCAGTTTCCGCAACTGGACCCCAAACGCCTGGGCTGGTGGGGCTGGAGCTGGGGCGGGAGTTTTACCCTTTACGCGCTCACCCACTCGAACCGCTTCCGCGCTGGGGTGGCCGTGGCGCCGGTCACCGACTGGCGCGACTACGACTCGATCTATACCGAGCGCTACCTGGGCGAGCCCGCGGAGTTTGCCTCCGGTTACAGAAGCTTTTCGGTGGTCAACTCGGCGGCTGATCAGAAAGGCCGACTGCTTTTAGTGCACGGCACCGGCGACGACAACGTCCACCTGGAGAACACAGTGCAATTTGCCCATAAGCTGATCGAGGCGGGCATTCCCTACGACCTGCAAATTTACCCGCGGAAGACGCACTCAATCGGCGGCCCGGATGTGCGGACGCATTTGTACAACCGCATCCTGGAGCACTTTGAGCAGTACCTCAAGCCGGCGGCTGGGCAGTAAATAAAGATTTTCTCTTCCCGTAGGCAGCTCGGGACAGGAGCATTTGTTTGCATAAAAGCCACAACCTCGCCTTAGCGCCGTGCGCGCTTCAACCAAGGAAAGCCTCCACAGCTAGAGCGCATGGCGGCGAAAGATGTCGTCCCGGTCGCGTCTGGGGCAACTCGAGCACTCCAGGCAGCAGGTGAGGAACAGGGCCGCGCCTACCGTAACCAGGACAGCGAGGGCGTTTTCGTAGACCATCAACCAGCGAATCAGGCTATTCATTGCCGGCCACCAGGAACAACGGACCTCACGAGAGCTTCGCCGCTCAGCGGACTCCGCTGCTCACCTCTTTTGACGCGTTTTCTGGGGTTGGGGTTCCGTTGCGTCAAAGGTTTCATCGACTATTTTTCGATTTCTCCTTGTTTTTAAGAGAATAAAAAGCGAAAATCTGAATACGATGGTCATTTGTACCCATCCCGTTTCGGAGTTCGCCTCTGGGAAGAGGCCGAAGGAGCCTCAGCCCCTGAAGGAGTCTCAGGAGGAATCCCCGCGGCAGCCTCTGAAGCAGCCGCCGGAGGAGGTTGAGCGGAAGCCTGCGCCGGACCCGGAGAGCGGCCCACGCCTGAACTGGCTCTTCGTCGACATGAACTCCTACTTTGCCTCGGTGGAGCAGGATGCGCGGCCCGAGCTGCGCGGCCGCCCGGTGGCCGTTGTGCCCATGATGGCCGATACAACCTGTTGCATTGCTGCCAGTTACGAGGCCAAGGCGCATGGCGTCAAAACCGGAACCATCGTGGGAGACGCCAAGCAAATGTGTCCGGGCCTGGTGCTGGTCGAGGCGCGCCACGAGCTCTATGTCGACTACCATCACCGCATCGTCGAGGCCGTGGAAAGCTGCCTGCCGGTGGCGGCGGTGCTGTCGATCGACGAGATGGCCTGCCGACTGATGGGCCGGGAGCGGCCGCTGCTGGCGGCGCTGGAGCTGGGCCGGCAGGTGAAGCGGCGCATCCTGGAGCGCGTCGGCCCCGTAATACGCAGCTCGGTCGGCCTGGCCACCAACCGCTACCTGGCCAAGGTGGCCAGCGACATGGAAAAGCCCGACGGATTGGTGGCGCTGACCGCTGACATTTTGCCCGAGGCGCTGCGCCAGCTCACCCTGCGCGACCTGCCGGGCATCGGCGCGCGCACCGAGAAACGGCTCAACGAAAAGGGCATTCGAACCATGGAGGAGTTGCTGGCGCTCAACTGCGAACAGGCCGGCCAGGTTTGGGGTTCGGTCTGGGGCGAGCGGCTCTGGCACTGGCTCCAGGGAGAGGATTTCGACCTGTCAGAGACCGAGCACCTCAAGTCGCTCAGCCACCAGCACGTGCTCGCGCCCGAGATGCGCACCCTGGAAAGAGCCTGGGCGGTGGCGCACAAGCTGCTGCACAAGGCCGGCCTGCGGCTGCGCGCGGGCGGACTGTGGACCAGCAGCATCGGTCTGTCCATCGGCTTCATGGCGCCGCGCGGTGAAAATCCCCCGGCGAACCGCCCCAGCGGCCAAGGGCTGTCTGTTCATCTCAGCGGGCAAAAATCGCTCGCCGGAAGCCCTAAGCAGCCGGAGACTTTGGCAAACCGCTTCGGCGCACCCCGGCGGAGATGGAAGGGAGAACTCCGGCTCAGCGAGTGCCAGGACGATCAGACGCTGGTTGCCGCGCTGAGCCGTTTGTGGGCTTCGCGGCCCACCGGAGCCGGCTTCGAACACCCCTACTTCATCGGCGTTCACCTGAATGGTCTGGTGGCCGACCGGCTGCACACGCTCAACCTCTTCGACGGATCGGAGGACGGGCAGAGCCGCGCGCGCCTGCAGGTGGCCGTGGATGCGTTGAACAACAAGTACGGCCTCAGTACGCTGGCCCCGGCCACCATGCTGACCGCCTTCAAGGCCGCGCCCATGCGCATCGCCTTCCGCGGCATTCCGGAGCTGTTCTAGGTCCGGCTCTGCGAACGCGCTCTTCGGCTCCGAACCGGAATGGCTACACTGATAACCAGCATGGCCAGCCGCTCTTCATCGCCGCCGCCGGGTTATCGCGGCCGTCTTGCGCCCTCGCCCACCGGCTATCTGCACCTGGGCCACGCGCGCACTTTTTGGACGGCCTTCGAACGGGCGCGCGCGGCCGGCGGCACGCTGGCGATGCGCATGGAAGACCTGGACCCCGACCGCAGCCGCGCCGAGTACGCCGAGGCCGCCATCGAAGACCTGCACTGGCTGGGAATTCACTGGCAGGAAGGCCCCGGCTCGTCAAGACCCGATCAGGGCGGCCCTTTTGCTCCCTACGCGCAGAGCAAACGCCGGGCCATCTATCTTGACGCATGGCGCAAACTGTGGCGGGGCGGATTTCTCTTTCCCTGCCGCTGCTCGCGCAAAGACCTGGAGGCCGCGCTCGCCGCGCCGCACGAAAGCCATGCTCCTGGCGCGTTCGGAGCGCGGAGCAACGGCAAGCTGGAGCCGGGCGAGCTGGAACCGGGAGAACTGCCGCCGCTGGACGACGAACCTGTTTACCCCGGCACTTGCAGACCAGCTGCCCCGCAACTCGAATCTGGCCGCGCCTTTGCGGGCAACCCTCCGCGGCCGCTTGAAGACCTTGCGAGCGGGATCGAAGAGCCGGGCAGCATCAACTGGCGCTTTCGCGTGCCCGACGGCGAAGCGATCGAGTTTGTGGACGAAAATCTCGGGGCCCAGCGCTTTGTAGCCGGTGTGGATTTTGGCGACTTCGTGGTCTGGCGGCGCGACGGTCTTCCGAGCTATCAGCTTGCCTGCGTGGCCGACGACGCGGCCATGAAAATCACCGAGGTTGTGCGCGGCGAGGATCTGCTCAAATCCACCGCGCGGCAGATTCTGCTCTACCGCGCCCTGGAGCTCGCAGTTCCCCATTGGTTCCACTCCCGGCTGGTGGTGGATGCGAGTGGCCGCCGCCTGGCCAAGCGCTGCGACGCGCTGAGCCTGCGCGCCCTGCGCCAGCGCGGAGTTACATCTGGACAGATTCTGTCAGGGGAACTGCCCGTGGAGTTGTGAAGCTCCCAACTCCCCCGGACCGGCTTTGGAGCGGTTCTCCAATTCATGTTCCCTTGCCAACTCTGTGCAAGGTGGCTTTTCTTGAGGAAAAAGCCACTCAACGGCTGTGGTTTCGGTGTATAGCAATTGGAGAACCGCTCTAGAATGCCCAGTCGCAGCCGCGCCAGCCGCCTCACCCGTGCCGGATGAACGTCCCGTCTTGTAACTCGCTCATGGCCTGCCGCAACTCAGCCTGGGTATTCATCACGATCGGCCCCTGCCAGGCCACCGGCTCTTCGAGCGGCTGTCCGGAAACCAGCAGGAAGCGAATGCCCTCGGGGCCNNGCCGACTCGGTCAGCACGGCCTGGGGCGCCGAGGCGTCGCGAAAGCTGCCCGCGCCGGCGAAGACGTAGGCGAAGGCGTGGCGCGTTGTCTCCACCTGAATCCGTTTGCGCTTGAGGGGCGGGATGTAGATGTCCACATAGCGCGCGTTCACGTTCGACCCCACAGCCGCGCCCTCGACCGGCCCCTTTTTGCCCCAGAACTCGCCGCAGACGACGCGCGCGCGACTCCCGTCGTCCTCTGTCGCCTCCGGTATCGCACTGGCCGGAATGTCCTGGTAGCGCGGGGCGGTCATCTTGAGCGATGCGGGCAGGTTGGCCCAGAGCTGAAAGCCGTGCATGCGTCCCGCGGCGTCGCCCGAAGGCATTTCTTGATGTAATATGCCGCTGCCGGCGGTCATCCACTGTACGTCGCCGGCCCTCATGCGGCCCTTGTTGCCCAGGCTGTCGCCATGCGCCACCTCGCCTGCCAGCACATAGGTGATGGTTTCAATTCCCCGGTGGGGATGCCACGGGAAGCCAGCCACGTAATCGGCCGGGTTGTCGCTGCGGAAGTCGTCCAGCAGCAGGAAGGGATCGAATTCAGCGGTCTTGCCGAAGCCGAAGGCGCGCTGCAGGCGAACGCCCGCGCCCTCGATGGTGGGTTTGGTTGGAAAGATTTCTCTTACGGGACGAAGCGACACGGTAGACCTCCTCCGCCGTACTGAGAATTGGATGCGCGAAGGAGATATTCGTTGCAACATGTATTATGGCGGCCATCGGTTTTGCGACCGGCCTAGACGCGATGAGCCTGCTGGATGCGGGTCAGCTTTCCTTGCGGTAGAGCAGATCGCGAATCGCCTTCCGGCGCGCCTCGTTGGCCTCCGCCTCGGCCTTGCGTTCTTCGGCGCTCAGGTGGCGGCTGGATGAGGACGCGGTAGCGGGGCCGGTCGATTCCGGTTCGCTGCACGCCGGGCAGCGGTTGGCAAAGCCGGGTTTATCCGGCCTCAGTTCAAATTCCTCGGAGCATACGACGCAAACTTTGATAGGAAAAGCCATTTCTTTCTATGTTAAAGGAAATGATTTCGGCCAGAAAGTGGCCGCCGGGAAAAAACGCCCTCGTTCCCTGCCCTGGAATACTCGATGCAAAGCCTCCGGCCTTATCCTCAATACAGACCCCGTGAGCGACTTCGCCCAAACCGTCAAGCAGCAGGCCGACATCGTCAAGGTGATCGAGGGCTACATCCGGCTGCGCAAATCCGGTGCGCAGAACTACTCCGGGCTCTGCCCCTTTCACAAGGAGAAGACGCCCTCGTTCAACGTCAATGGCGTGCGCCAGTTCTTTTACTGCTTCGGCTGCCAGGCCTCGGGCGACGTCTTCAGCTTCGTCCAGAAGATCGAGAATGTCGGCTTTCCCGAGGCGGTGCGGATCGTGGCGCAGAAGTGCGGGATTCCGCTGCCCAAACGGGAGTTTTCCTCGCCCGAGGAGGCTGCCGGAGCGCGGCTGCGGGCGCGGCTCCTGGAGTTGCACGAGACCGCAACCGCCTGGTTTGAGGAGCAGTTGCGCTCCCCCGAAGGCGCCGTGGCGCGCGAGTACCTGGCCGGACGCGGACTCGATGCGGAAGGAATCAAAAAATTCCGCATCGGCTACGCGCCCGACAGCTTCAACGCCCTGCGCGACCGGTTCCGGGGCATGGCCGACGACGAAACGCTGCGGGTAAGCGGACTTTTCAGCTCAAAGGAACAAGGCGACGGCAGCCTGGGCCCCATCTACGACCGCTTCCGCAAGCGGGTTACCTTCCCCATCGCCAACGAGAGCGGCAGGGTGATTGCCTTTACGGCGCGGACGCTCGAAACCGGCGACAAGGCCGGGGCAAAGTACATCAACTCGCCGGAGACGCCGCTCTACTCCAAGGGGCAAGTCCTCTTCAACCTGGACAAGGCGCGCGCCGCCATTCGCCAGCTCGAGTTTGCTCTCCTGGTCGAGGGGCAGATGGACTGCATCTCGGTCTTCCTGCGCGGGATTCAGAACGTGATCGCGACCAGCGGAACGGCCTTCACCGAGCAGCAGGTGGCCTTGTTGCGCCGTCACACCTCGCAGGTCGTGGTCAACTTCGACCCCGATGCGGCCGGCTCGAATGCCGCCGAAAAGTCGATTACCCTGCTCACCGAGGAGGGCTTCAACCTCAAAATTGTCACCCTGGACGACGGCCTCGACCCGGACCGCTTCATCCGCGAACGGGGTGTCGAGGCCTATATGGCGGCCTTGCGCGGTGCGCGCCGCCAGGCCGACTACCTGATCGAGCGCGCCCGGACTGCCTTCCCAGGGGCCAGCGCCGAGCAGAAGGTGAAGGCCATGAACTTCCTGCTGCCGCACATTCGCCGTCTGCCGGAAAAGCTCGCCCGGGACCAGTTTGCCCACGACGCGGCGCAAAAGCTGGGTATCGACTCGGCCGTCTTGCGCGAGGAACTGCACCAGGCAGCGCTCCGGCGGCGCGACCACGTCGAGACGAGGGTCACGACGCTGACCGAGGTCGAGCGGGTGCTCTTGCGCGCTCTGGCCATCAACGACCCCGAGTATGGACGCGCGCGGCGGCTGGCCGCCGAGGCGCTCATCGCTCAACCCGCGTGGTTTGAGCCCCTTGGCTCGTACGCGGCCCTGCAGGCGCTCAGCCAGCGGCAGGCCCTCGACCCCATGGGCGTGGTCGAAGACGTGGGGCAGAGGGCTTTGCTGGCCGAGGCTCTCTTGGCCGAGACCAAGCCGCCGGGGGAGAGCGAGGTCCAAAGCGCCATCCAGGAGATTCACGAGCGGGCCATCGAACACCGCTTGCGTGAGCTGCGCTCCGAAATGGAAGCGGCCCAACACCGCGGGGACCGCGCACGAGAGGACGCTCTTGCTTTGCAACAAGTTGAGCTTCGCATCGCTCTGCGCCAGTTGCACACTCAGCCGCCGCCGGAGCTCTAGCGGCTTTCAAGACCCGCGCGGATAGCCAGCCGCAGCCCACGCTTTCCTGCGTCGAATCAGGCTTTGCCGCGTCAAATCAGAGGGAAGCAGGAGTGGACGGAAGACAGGATGGCCCGGCCCGGCAACTACTGGTTCCAAGGAGGGTGGTTTTGTGTTGGCAAAAGCGGAGGTTGCTGTGGTAATCTAAAAGTCTCTGTGTGGATGCGCGCCCCCTTTGCCCCAACCATGAGCCGCGGCTCGCGGGCGACCCAGGTGAAACCTGAAGCGCTTATCATCCCTCGGAGTATACCCCTGAAACCGCTTCTTCTCTGCGGGTGACCGCAGCTCTGTGTCCGTCAATGCACCAGGATTTCCTAGCGGAAATCTTTTTTGGTGCGTTCTGCGTTCCAGGACGGACTGGGCCACGCACTGGTGCGCAATACGGTGCTGAATCAACATTGCGCGAGAGAGTAGGAATATTTTGGCGATTGACGACAAGTTCGATCATGAGCATGAACAAGAACACGATCATGAGCATGATCACGACATTGAGAGCCTGATTGAGGTCGGCAAGGAAAAGGGCTACCTGACCTACGGCGATGTGAACGAGATGCTGCCGGATGAGATGGCCTCTTCGCCCGAGGATCTGGATGACCTGATCACCACCATCGGCACCCAGGGCATCGACCTTCTGGACGGCCCCAAGTTCCACGGCGACAAGGATTTTGACGCGGAAGAGGGCGAGGATGTCGAGCTCGATCTGACGCCTGGAACCCTCGAAAAGACCAACGACCCGGTGCGTATGTACCTGCGCGAGATGGGCACGGTGCCGCTGTTGACCCGCGAGGGCGAGGTCGAGATCGCCAAGCGCATCGAGCGCGGGCAACTGCGCGTCCTTAAGGCTATTTCGCGCTCGCCGATCGTGATCCGCGAGATTGTGGCCCTGGGCGAGGATCTGAAGCGCGGCGTGCGCAATGTGAAGGAAGTGGTCATCTTCGACGAGGAGGAACTGACCGAAGAGGTGGTGCAGACGCGCGTCAAGGCCACTGTTGCCCGCATCGACGCCCTGGTGAAGCACCAGAAGCGAATTGCCCAGCTCGAGGAGAAGCAGACCGCGCCCACAGCCAAGGCCAAGGCCTCGGCCGCGCGCCAAACCCGCTGGCTGATCGCGCGCGAAAAGGTGCTCGTCTCGCGCATTGTGCGCGAATTCAAGTACACGCCGCTCGAACGCAAGCGCCTGCTGGACAAGGTCAACAAGACCGTTGACACCATGCGCACGCTGGAGCGGCAGATTCGCTCGCTCGAGCAGAAGCACGAGGCCTCAAAGAGCGAGGAGTTGAAGAAAGAGTACCGGCGCCAGCAGAAAAACTGCAAGGCCGATCTGGAAAAAAGCGAGGCGGAGGCGGGCGTTGTAATCGCCGATCTGAAGCGCACCCAGCGCGAGATGATCCAGGGCGACATGGACGCCGAGCAGGCCAAGCGCGAATTGATCGAAGCCAACCTTCGGTTAGTTGTTTCCATCGCCAAAAAGTACACCAACCGCGGCCTGCAGTTTCTCGACCTGATTCAGGAGGGCAACATCGGCCTGATGAAGGCGGTGGACAAGTTCGAATACCGCCGCGGCTA
>PMPH01000138.1:0-14544 GCA_003161045.1 Acidobacteriaceae bacterium | reverse complement strand
GCCAAGGTGCGCAAGGTGCTGAAGATCGCGCAGGAGCCGATCTCGCTCGAAACCCCCATCGGCGAAGAGGAAGACTCGCACTTGGGCGATTTCATCGAGGACCGGCAGGCGGTTTCACCCTCCGAGGCGGTCATCAGCGTGAATCTGAAGGAGTACACTTCGCAGGTGCTCCGCACACTGACGCCGCGCGAGGAGCGGGTCATCAAGATGCGCTTCGGCCTGGAAGACGGCTCCGAGCACACGCTGGAAGAGGTCGGCCAGAGCTTTCAGGTAACGCGCGAACGCATCCGCCAGATCGAAGCCAAGGCCCTGCGCAAGCTACGCCACCCGTCGCGCTCGCGCAAGCTGAAGGCCTTTGTGGATGGCGCGAAGGAACCGTAACGCCAGCAGAAAATCAGCCGCAAGGAGCCGCAGCCACGAAAAGGCTTGCGGCTCTTTTACTTATATGACGTTTTGGCCTGATTCCAACTCTTTGTTGCCGCTTCTATCTGTATTTTCAAGCCAGGTTGAGAATGGTGAGCTCGCTGGGGCTCGAACCCAGGACCCACGCCTTAAAAGGGCGTTGCTCTACCTACTGAGCTACGAGCTCTCACCTGCTGCAAATCGCGCGGAAGCCGGGGTTATCGTCCGCAGATTCCTGCTGTCGGGAGGTACTTTTTGTGCACGCAGCCTACTCGTGGCTACTTAGTACCGCTCTCCTGCCCTGGAGAACACAAACAGCCTTTTAAAGCCGCCTGGGAACCAAAGCAAACTGTGCAGACTTGACGATCACGGCGACCAACTCGCATTTCGTCGATTCCGCGCAGTGTTCAGTCTATCCTAGCTAAAATTATACCGCCAGCGAACACATAGCGAATACTCTGTCGCCCAACAATCTCGGCCAAAATGCTTGGCAGCCTTTGTTGCACTCCAAAACGACGCCCTGTGAGCTCATACCGTGAAAAATACACAGAAATTCAGGCCGGCTACGGCTGCACAATCGCATTGTAGCCGTCGCTGAGCAACCTCTGGCGCATGAGATTGGCGTCGCGGCGGCTGCTGAAGGGGCCGATCCGCACATGGATCAGGCCGTCGGCCGGATCAAGGCGGAAGGTTACCGCGTAGCCGCGCCGGCGCAGCGCCCCGGCCAGCACCTCGGCGTCTTCCCGGTGAGCGACGACGGCAATCTGGACCATCACTCCAGGCGCCGGTGAGGATTGCATGGGCGACGGCAGGGCAGGGTGAACGGCTGCCGCGCTGGAGTAGTTGCCCAAGGCCGGACTTGCGGACTGTGGACTGGCGACGGGATTCGTCTCCGAAGGAGCTTCAGCCAAAGGGGTTTCAGACGCGCCAGCGGTGACCTGCTGTGCGGGAACAGGCGCGGGTGCGCTCGGCGGAGCGGCCGAGGGCTTGGGAGGGGCGGCATTGGCAGGCGTAGTGGTTTGCGTGGCGTCAGCGGGCTGCGCGGCGGCTGCCGACGGGGGCTGCTGCCCTTTGTGGCGGCCCACAACATAGCCCAAACCAAAGCAGAGGCCACAGACAAGAACCAGGCCGCAAAAGAGGCCCAGCAGCCGCATTGGGCCGAGCGTCACCTCAGTGTCGCGCCGGCGCTCGACCGGCTGAAGCTCTTCCTCGTCCTCATAGACTTCGTGCATTTAGTGCTTTCAAGCCTCCGGCGGAATTTAAAAAACGTGGGTGAGAATGAAAAAGCGTGGTTTGCGATCAAATTTCAGTGGCCGGCGCTCCGTGATGCAAAAAAGGGAGGCCGGAAAAACGCCCCACGGACGGTGAACTGTCCGTGGGGGTCAATCGCGAAAGGTTGTTCAAGCCGATTTACTGCTTTTCTGCCTCGGCCTTGTTCATGGCCGTCACGCCCAGCTTGTTGAAAAGCGTCATCATCTCCAGCGGCAGCGGGAAGACGATGGTGGTGTTCTTCTCGACGCCGATTTCGGTCAGGGTTTGCAGGTAGCGCAACTGCAGGGTCATCGGTTCGGTGGCCAGCAGCGCGGCGGCGTCCACCAGCTTCTGGGCGGCATTGAATTCGCCCTCGGCGTGGATGATCTTCGAGCGCTTTTCGCGCTCCGCTTCGGCCTGCTTGGCCATGGCGCGCTGCATCTGCTCGGGCAGGTCCACCTGCTTCACTTCGACCGAGATGACCTTGACGCCAAAGGGTTCGGTGCGCTGGTCGATGATGGTCTGGATGCGCAGATTCAGTTTTTCGCGATGGCTGAGCACCTCGTCCAGTTCGACCTCGCCCAGCACCGAGCGCAGCGTGGTCTGTGCGAGCTGCGAGGTCTGGTAGACGTAGTCGACCACCTTGATGGCGGCGGCGTTGGGGTTGACCACGTAGAGCGTAACCACGGCGTCGACCTTGAGGGTGACGTTGTCGCGGGTGATGACGTCCTGTGGCGGAACCACGAACACCTGCTGGCGCAGCGAGATGCGCACCATCTGATCGAAGGGCCGGAAGACCAGGATGATGCCGGGGCCCTTGGGCGTGGGCAGGGCGCGGCCCAGCCGGAAGATCACCCCGCGCTCATACTCGCGGAGAATCTTGATGGAGTTGAGCAGGTAGAGGACGACGATGGCGACGAAGATCAGAATCGGCATACTAACATCGGGCATTGGACTTCCCTCACTCAGGACGGATTGTACTCCAGCCGGGCTATACGGGGGGCTGCTCGGAACTTTGCGGCTGGAGTGGCTCGACGCGCAACTGGTAATTTTCAAGGCCCACCACGCGCACGGGCGAGCCAGCTGGAACGGATTCAGTGGAAAAAGCGTTCCAGATCTCGCCCTCCACCAGCACATGGCCCTCGGGGGCAAGCGCCTCCATGGCCGTGGCTTGGCAGCCCACCAGGGCCGAGGGCCCCAGGCGGGATTTCATGCGGCGGGCGCGCGTCGCCAGGCGGACCAGAAAAACGGTGATGCAGCCAAAGGCGGCGCTGACCGACAGGGCCACCCAGGGGCTGACGGCCATCTCCGGCACCGGCGCGGCAACCAGCGTAAGCATTCCGAAGGTGAGGCAGACGATTCCGGCGATGGCCAGCGCTCCGTGGCCTCCGAATTTGGCCTCCAGCAGAATAAAAACCAGCGCCGCCACCAGCAGCAGCACGGCGGTGTAGTGGATGGGTAGCAGATTGAGCGCGAAGACCGACAGCAGGACCATCAACGTTCCCAGAGCGCCGGGGACGATGGTGCCGGGGACATTGAACTCGAGATAAATCAGCAGCGCGCCGCAGACCAGTAACAGCAGGGCAATGTTGGGATTGATCAGCCAGCCGAGCAGCTCTTCGCGCACGGTGGGCTGCACCAGCTCGATCCGCGCCCCGGCCAGGTGGAGGGTGAGTTTGCCGCCGTCCAGGCGGGTAATAGTGCGGCCATCGAGGGCAGCCAGCAACTCGGCGTCGTTCGAGGCGATCAGGTCGATCAGGTGCTGGTCCAGCGCCTCCTGGGCCGTGTAGGAGTGCGACGAGTGAACGGCGTCCTCGGCGGCCACGGCGTTGCGGCCACGACGGGTGACGTAGGAGCGCAGGAAGGCCTCGGCGTCGTTTTCGATCTTCTGGCTCATGGTCGCGTCCGGCTGGGGGCCGAGTTCGGCCACCGGGTGGGCTGCTCCGGCGTTGGTGCCGGGAGCCATGGCGGCGATGTCGGCTGCTTCCAGCAGAAAAAAGCCGGCCGAGCCGGCGCGGCCGCCTTCCGGGGCCACATAAACGATGACCGGAACCCGTGAGCTGAGAATGGCTCCGGCCATGATGCGGGTCGAGTCCAGCAGGCCACCGGGAGTGTTCAGTTCCACCAGCAGGGCGTGGGCGCCGTCGGAGTTGGCGCGGGCGATGGCGCGGTCAAGTTCAGAGGCGGTGACCGGCTGGATGGTGTCGGAGAGGACAAATTTGTCGACGAAGGGCTGCTGGGCGCGGGCCGGAGCAGAGAGCCCGAAGGCCGCAATCAAACCAATCAGAATTGCAAAACCGTACACGCGCTGAATCATGGCTTGCTCCTCTTGATCACTCGAACTCGTTAAAGAAGCTCGGGTCTAATTCGTACGTCGTTATAGGTTTCAATCCAAGCTCTAATCGTTCAAGCAGATCAACCAACTTTTCTCCGTCTATAAGTTCGATTGGTGGTACTCCATCGCGTGATGCCTCGCGACGAGCTTCCGCAGAAAATGTACCAGTAGTCAGAATGATCCCTTTGTCTGCGCGTCCTGCCATTGCTCCTCGAAAATCTCGCACGTGTGTGGGTGCAACTGTTTCTTTATAACGCTTACATTGGAATAGCACTTTAAACGAAAGAAGTGGATTGATTTGCAGTGTTCCATTTCCATCAATACCACCATCCCCGCTTTGCCCAGTTACCACAACCTGGGTAAAGCCAGATTCTCGTAATATCCGTTGCGCAAGACGTTCAAAGCCCTTCGCTGGAAGCGAAAGCAATAACTGAATTATTTGTTCTCGATAATTTCCAGAAGAAGTGATTGTATCTTCTGCAATCTGTTCGATTTCAGGTTCTTTCCCCCGCATATCAGGGCCATGTTGAACTCGAAATATTTTTGCTATTCTGAGAAATATTTCTTTTGCTTGCTCATATGTAAGTGTGACAGTACGCCCTTTATCTGTGAGACTCCAAACTCCTCGCTTTGATGAATCAAGCATTCCATCACGCACAAGATAAAATCGAGCCCAAGCAATTTGATTCTTAAACCTAGGTTCACCTGAGGGCAATTTTTCGTCTTGTTCTTCATCCCTCACGCCAAGATCTTTGGCAATTTGCTCGACGGCTTCCTCTGGTGTGGCAGAACCACCCAATTTTCGAAGCGCATCGAGTAACGGACCAAAAAACCTTACAAATTGCGGGCCGTTTCCGGTCTTACGTTTGCTCATGATCGTTCCTTTCAAACGGTTGCCCAGATTCTAATAATCTTCTTCCTTTGGGAAGCTCTGAATAAGTCATTATCGCAATCCAACCTTCCCTCAGGGGCTAAAGCCCGGAGCTATTTTGTCGCTTTTGCGGCACGACTAAAGTCGTGCCCTTTCAAAATCTCGACTTATTCACAGGTTCCCTGAGGTTGAAAACCACATCACTTTTTCTGGGCTTGCCTGGCCTCGATCTGCTGGCGGAGTTCGTGCGCCGCCTTGCTTGCCGGGACCAGTTCGAGGGCTTCGCTGGCTTCCTTTCCGGCCTCGTCCAGGTGACCGTCGGCAAGATCCAGCCGGCCCAGCACCAGGTACGCATCGGCGGAAGGCCCAAGTTTCAACGCAATGTGGGCTTCTTTGCGGGCAGCCCCGGCGGCGCCGGTGCGTTCCCGGACCTCGGCCAAGCCCGCGTGGGCCGCGGCGGCCTTGGGGTCAGCGGCCGCAACGGCCTGATAGAGCCGCTCAGCCTCCAGCAGCAGGCCGCGGTCCAGGTAGTCTTTTGCCCTGGCGGAGAGCTTTTGCGCGCGTTCCTGCGGCGGCAGCGCGGCCAGCCGGGCTTCATTCATCTGATCCATCATGAAGGCCGCCTGGCGAAAGGCGACGGCGTCAAAGCCGCGCTCGATGCGCTCCAGAGCATCAACTCTGGTCTCGGCTTCCTCGTCCGCGCCAGCCTCCAGCGCTCCGGTTGACGCCGTGGCAGAAGCCTTCCATGCCTTCTGCAGTGCCTGGGCCTCACTGTCATTGGAGTGCAAGCGCAGGCAATGGGAGATCTCGGCCAAGGCTTCGGTGTCGTGGCCGCGGCGCCTGAGGCTGACGGCCAAGTTGAAGTGGTAGTCGGCCCCGTTGGGATCAGCGGCCACCGCCTGGCGGAAGAGCGGAATGCCGTCCTTGCCCTGGCGGGCGAGCGCAACTGCTTGATTGTTCAGGACCTCAGCCAGCGGCAGAACACGAGCCACGCCGGCAAAGGCCTCCCCGGCGCGAGCGTAGTCGCCGGAGAACAGAAGCGAGAGGCCGCGGTAAAAGCCAGCTTCGAGGGCGTCGGCTCCGTTGTGATCGACCTTGGCAAAAGCCTCCGCCGCCTGCTCGTATTGCTGGCTGGCGTACTGCTCGCGGCCCAGCGCCATCCAGGCCGGCGAGAAATCCGGGCTGAGCTTGACGGCCGCGTTCAGGTGGCGCAGACGCTCCGCCTGGTCGGACTCGGTGATGCCGCGAATGTATTGCTCGAAGGCGTCCAGGCGCAGGCCGGAACCGGCGGCCACAAAGGTTTCTTCGGCCACGCTGAACCCTGGATCCATCTGCCGGGTCAGCTTCCAGGCCAGCGCGTCGAAGACCGAGGTCATCGCGCGCATCTGGCCGCGCGCCGTGACTGCCTGGCTCATGCGCAGATGAGGAACATCCACCACCTGCGCTTCGGCCACAATCTCTCCGCCATCGGTCTTATAGCTGCCCACGATGATCGAATCGGCGTCCAGCGTCTCGGCCAGCTTGAGAGAACTGGCCCGCGAGGGATGAAATCCCTGCGGCAGCCCCAGGTGATCCAGGGCATACACGCGGTCGGCGCGGCTCATGGGGGCAAAGCCGGCCGAGGTAAACCGGCTGCTCAGAAGATTCGCCGCGGCCTCGCGCATCCACTCCAGGCTGGGCTGCCCGGTGAGGTTGTCAAAGGGCAGCACCAGCAGAATGCGGCCCCGTCCCCCCCCGCCACCTGCGGTGGGGCCAATCTCTGCGGCGCCCTGAGCGTGCGCGTGAACCGTGACGGAGAGAGCCAGCGCCAGACTCAATCCCAGAAGGGCCGCCAGATGCCCTGCCCGGCGCAAATGCCCGGCCCGACGCAAACGAGATGAAGAAAATGTGTTCACAACAGGCTGATTATAGGCGCTGCGGCTCGCTCGTGGCAGATGGAGCGAGCGTGTGGATTGCCAAATGGCGGACTTCAGGGGGGACCGGTGGTCCGGCAGTTTTTCTGAGGCTATTGCGAGTTCGCCGCTTTGCCGCCCGCGCCGCTATAAATCCTACTAATTCATCTCCCCGAACATTAGAAAGTTCTTATCTTGGACGAGTTATACAGGGATCTTTTCCGCCTTTGGAACTCCTTCATTTAGAACTACTTGTAAATAGGACGAACTTGTAAATAGGACGAAAGTAACCCTTTGAACCCCTTGACTCCTGACGATATTCTACCCAGGCGGCCATCTCACCGCCGCTCTTGCAGCGCCGGGCCGGCCCGATTTTCAGACGCGGCACAGCCCATTCAGCGATTGGCGGCGGGAAGAAAAAGACTCACGACCCGAGGGGGTTCAAATGCAAAGCGCGCGTTCGTCCCAGCAATGGGGGACCGTGGTTTTTCCGGTTATCCAGGCAGTGGCATCGGTACTGAAAGCGCCGGCTGCAACTCGTGAAATAGCCCCTCTGCGTCTATGCCCGGCTGACGCCGCCAGTTCCAGCGGGAAGAGGCCGGCCTCCCGGTTGATCGGGCCGGGCGGCGCGATTGCGTTCACCGGTGTGCTGTTCACCACGCCTCGCCGCCGGTATACACTGTCGTCACTGATGCTTTGCCTCGTCGCGCTGGGTGTAGCTTTGCTGCCTACGGGCTGCGGAATCTCGTCCGCGATCGTGCGTCCCGTCACTTCGCTCTCGCCAACGATTACCGGTCTGAGTTCAACGGCCGCCACCGACGGCAGCGCGGCCTTGAATCTGACCATCAACGGAACGAACTTCACTTCGGCCGCGACTGCCCGTTGGAACGCTACACCGTTGGCCACGACTTACGTCAGAGCCACGCAAGTGACAGCCGTCGTCCCCACCGGTCTGGCCGCCACTGCCGGCACGGCCGCTGTCTCCGTCAGCACGGCCGCGGGCACGGCCACCGCCACCGCCAGCACGACCGGCGGCGCCTCCCCCGAAATCGCGCTGCTTGTCACGTCGCCCTCCATCACTATCCTGAGTCCAACTTCGGCCACTGCCGGCGGCGCAGCCTTTACGCTGACCATCAATGGCGCGAACTTTACTTCAGATGCGACGGCCAACTGGGGGGCGACCGCATTGACGACGACCTACGTCAGCGCAACCAAGCTGACGGCCGCGGTTCCTGCCAGCCTGATTGCCACCGCCGGCACGGCCAGCATCACGGTCACCAATGTCAACGGAAGCTCCTCGGACGCTACCTTTACCATTAAACCGCTTCCGCCCACAGTCACCAGCCTGAGTCCCAGTTCGGTTGTGGCCGGGGCGGAAGCCTTTACGCTGACGGTGAATGGCACAAACTATCAGCCCGGAAGCTTGGCCAGCGTGGTGAAATGGAACAGTACCGCGCTGACGACAACCTACGTCAGTTCCACACAACTGACGGCCGCCGTTCCCACCAGCCTGCTCAGAGGCCCAGGAACAGTCAATGTTGCAATCGTTACCGCGGGCGGAACCTCCTCCAGCCTCCCCTTCACCATCAACCCGGCGCAACCAGTCATCAGCAGCCTGGCCCCGTCTTCGCTTCATGCTGGTTATGGTGCCTTCTTGCTGACCGTCACCGGCTCAAATTTCAACTCGCCGGTGACCGTCAATTGGAACGGCACACCGCTGGTCACGACGGTCATCCAAGGGGCTATCCTCTCAGCGGCGGTTCCTGCCAGCCTGGTTGCCACCGCTGGCAAGGCAAGCGTGACCATTACCGCCGCCGGGGGAACATCGGCTTCTGCCACCTTCACCATCGAGCCGCCAGCGCCCATCATCACCAGTCTTAGCCCGGATTCAATCGCCACCGGTAACGCGCAATTCACACTGACCATCAACGGAACCGGCTTTATCTCAAGTTCGTTCGCCCAGTGGGAATCTACGCGGCTGGCAACGACCTACGTCAGCGCCACGCAGTTGACGGCCAAGGTTCCGGCCAGCCTGATGGCTGTTGCGGGTGAAAGCAGCATCATCGTCTACTCCCCCGGCAGCGGCTGGTCGGCGACGGCCTTCTTTACTATCAACCCCGCGCCGCCAACCATCACCAGCCTGACTCCCGCTTCGTTCACCGCCGGCGGTGCGGGGGGCACGATGACCGTCACCGGTACGGCCTTCACCCTGGGGGCAACCTCCATGTGGAACACGACCTCCCTGGGCACGGTCTACATCAGCCCAACGCAGTTGTCGGTCTCCATTCCGGCCAGTCTGATCGCGAACTCCGGCACGGCCAGCATCACGGCCAGCACGGCGGCAGGCACATCCGCTCCGGTTACTTACACCATCAATCCGGCGCCGCCGCAAATCGACAGCCTGAGCACGGTTTTTGCCACGGCGGGTGGACCGGCATTCACGCTGGCCATCGGCGGAAACTACTTTACTCCCACAACGGTCGTGAAGTGGGGTTCCATGGCTTTGGCTACAACCTATGTCAGCTCAACGGAGCTGACGGCCGCGGTTCCCGCCAGCCTGATCACCACCGCCGGTACGACCACCATCGCGGTCAGCGCGGCGGCGGGCACATCGGCCGCGTTCACCTTTACGATCAACCCGTCGATCAAAATCACCACGGCCACGCTGCCCACGGGAACCGCGGGCAACGCCTATTCCGGGCCGATCAGCGTGACCGGCGGCGTCCCCGGATACTACTGGACGGTGACGGGGCTGCCGGATTACCTGACCTATGGGATTACCTTCGACAACAAGCTGACCATCACCGGAACGCCCACCTCCTCCGGCTCGGCCATATTCCAGGTCTCGGTGGCGGACACCACCGGCGCCAGCGCTGGCCCGGTCACTTACACCGTCAACTTTGGCGCCGGGCCGAACGGCGCCAACGACGGCAACCTCAACGGCAGTTACGTCTGCCTCTTCCAGGGTACTTTTGATAACGACAACTCACGCTGGGCCACTCTGGCCAGCTTCCAGGCCGACGGCCAGGGAAACTTCTCCACCGGCATCCTGGATACCAACAGCACTCACATCGGCTCGGCCACGGGCACCATCAGCGGCAGCTACAACATCGGCTCGGACAACAACGGCATGGCCTCCATCTACATGGTTCTGACCAGTGGCGCCGCGGGACACCAGACCACGCAGTGGGCCGTTGCGCTTACCAGCTCCACGCAGCCGGCTCAGCAGTTCCGCATGGTCGAAGCCGATGACCTGGGCACCCTGCCCACCTACCAGCAAGGCGCTGCCAACTGCTACCTGGCCACGCCCAGCGCCTTTGCCGCCAGCACCATCAGCGGACAGAGCTTCGCCTTCAACCTCGACGGCGAGGACAACAACGGCAATATGAAGGCCTCGGTGGGCTTCTTCAGCGCATCGGGCGGAGCGATCACCAGCGGCTCCATCGACACCGCCATGGGCGGCAACACCACCGCCCAGACCCTTGCCTTCACCGGAACCTACACCACGCCGGACCCCACCACGGGCCGCTTTACGATTACCCTCAACGGCGCCGGCACCTCCACCGGCTTTACCGTCTACATCATCGACGCCAACCGCATGTTCATTCTGGATAACACCTGGGATGATGGCGAGCAGTCGGGCAATATGCGCACCCGGCAGTTGTCCTCCTACTCCGGCGCGAGCCTCGACGGCCCCTTCGTCTTCTATCTGCGCGGGGCTGAATTCAGCGGCAGCGACAGCGGCAGCACGCCGTCAGGCTACTATGCCGATATTTTCGAGGGCACGGGCGACGGCGCAGGCAATCTGACCATCAACCAGAGCTACGCGAATGACAACGGCGTCTACTCCGCCGGCAGTTTGAACGGCGGCCCGGCCGCGCTCACCTTCGACTCCGTCAATCCCGGCCGGGCCACGCTCCAACTGAACAGCGGCACGGATTATCTTTACCTGTTCAACACCAACAGCGCCTTTGCCATGAGCGTAAAAGACAGTGGCTCCGTGGATTCGGGCTGGCTGGAGCCGCAAACGCAGACCACCTTCACCGCCGCGGCCCTGGCCGGAGATTATCTCTCCGGCGAACTGCCGCTGTTGAATGCGGAGTCGGACGCCAGCGTGGGAGTGTACGAGCTGGCCGGCAGCGGCGCGATCACCGGCGCCGCCAGCACCGCTGGAGCGGAGGTACTCTCCTGGGACCAGTTGGTGAACGCGGCCTACAGTTGGGACACGACAGCGCCCGGCACGGGAACCTTTTTGATCGCCGATGGCACATCGCAAGGAGCCGGATGTGCGGTCATCAGCCCGACCAGGTTTGTCTGCGCATCCCAGACCGATCCGTCGCCGAGCATTGAAGTGATGCAGCAGTAAACAGACCGAAGGCCACAGTACGACGCCTTGGCCTGCGGGGAGTGCCGGGACCCGTCCGTGCCAGTCTCACATAGGGTGGTCTGCGGTGTGATTGCGCTGATACCGTGCAGGCTGGCAAGATTCGCTCTATACGGCCAGGATTACGCCTCGACCGCGTCCCCCTCGACCACGTCCCCCTCGCCGGGTGCGAGGAAGAGGTTTGCTTCCAGGCCGTGCTGGCGGGTGTAGAGGTCGTAGTAGCGGCCGCCAAGCGAGAATAGCTCCGCGTGGCTGCCGCGCTCGACGATGCGCCCACCCTCGACGACGAGAATCTGATCGGCGCGGCGGATGGTCGACAACCGGTGAGCGATGACGAAGGTCGTGCGTCCCCGCATCAACTGGTGCAAGCCGGCCTGGATCATCGCCTCGGACTCGGAATCGAGCGAACTGGTGGCCTCGTCGAGAATCAGGATGCGCGGCTCCGCCAACAGAGCGCGGGCAATCGACAGCCGCTGGCGCTGTCCGCCGGATAGCTTCACGCCGCGCTCGCCCACAATCGTCTCGTAGGCCTCCGGGTAGCTCTCGGCGAACTCGTCCACGCGG
Source organism: Acidobacteriaceae bacterium (assembly GCA_003161045.1). Taxonomy (GTDB): domain Bacteria; phylum Acidobacteriota; class Terriglobia; order Terriglobales; family Acidobacteriaceae; genus Telmatobacter. The sequence goes on along the minus strand of PMPH01000138.1, from coordinate 2,845 downwards.
GCCGTGCGGCAGGCAAAGAGAAACTGCTCTTCGGTCGCCTCGGGTTTTGAAAACAGAATGTTTTCCCTGATCGTCCCGTCGAAGAGGAACGAGTCCTGCAGCACCACGCCCAACTGTGGTCGAAAGCTGTTCAGGTCCACCCGCGCCAGATCCACGCCGTCGACCAGAACACGGCCAAGGGAGGGCGTGTGGAAGGCGCACAAGAGGCTGATGATGGTGGATTTGCCCGAGCCCGAGGAGCCGACCAGCGCGGTCACCGTTCCCGGTTCGGCCTCAAATGTTACGTCGTGCAGAACGGGCTTGTCCGCCTCGTAGGCAAACTCGACCTCCTCAAAGCGCACCGTGCCCTGGATGGGCGGCATGGTCACGGTGCGCAGGGGGCTCTGGTTTTCTTCCAGCTCGGCCATGATCTCGCCGGTGCGGTCCAGTCCCGCGAAGGCTTCGGTCAGTTGCGTGCCGATGTTCACGACCTGGAAGACCGGCGCAATCATAAAGGCCAGGAACATGTTGTAGCTGAAGTAGTCGCCGATGGTCCAGGTGTTGGCCAGCACTTGATGTCCGCCCAGCCACATTACAATGGCCGAGACCAAGCCCAGCACGGTGGTGGATGCGGCGGAGAGCGTGCTGGTCATGGTCAGCGACTTCATCACGTTGTTCAGCAGGCGCTCAACGCCGGCCGCAAAAACCCCCGCCTCGCGCTCCTCGGCGTGATAGCCCTTGATGACGCGCACGCCGCCCAGCGACTCGGTCAGCCGGCCGGTGACCTCGGCGTTGATCCTGCCGCGTTCGCGGAAGATGGGGCGGATGACATTGAAGGCGTACCGCAGGATAAAGACAAACGCGCCCACCACGGCGAAGACCGTCAGCGTGACCGTCACGCTGCGATGCAGCAGGTAGAGAAAGGCCAGCACGGCAGTCAGCAGGCCACCCACAAAATCCACCAGCCCGGTGCCCACCAGGTTGCGCACGCCTTCCACGTCGGTCATGATACGCGCCACCAGCGTGCCGGTGCGGTTTTCGTCGTAGTAGGAGACCGAAAGCAGGCCCACATGACGCTGGACCTGCCGGCGCATCTCGGCGATCAGCCGCTGGCCGGCCTTGGAGAGCAGTTGCGTCAGTAAAAATGACGTGATGGCCTGCGCCACCATGGCCGTGAAGACCAGCGCGATGAAGCGGGGCAGCAGATCGGGCCGCGGATGAGCCTGATTGAGCACTTTGTCCAGCAGCGGCTTCGAGGTGTAAGGCAGCACCAGGCCGGCAACGCGGTTGACGACCATCAGGCCCAGGCCGGCCACGAGAAGCCCCCGGCGCGGGGCGAGTAATGTTTTTATCTGCGGCCACAGCTTCTTCAGGCTGGGCTTGCGCTGGGACGAGCCATCCTGCCCGGCGCGCGCGCTGCCCCCACGTGGCGCACGCTCGGCGCGCATACTCATACCCATTCCACCGCCCCGCAGACTGCTCATGCTCTAGACCTTTCTCGTGCGCCGCGCCGCCGGAGCGGATTTGCTTGACCTGCTCACGCCCATCACCATCGCAATCAGGTGCTCGCCGCGGCCATCGAGCGCTCAGTTTCCCATCCGCTGGCGCAGGTCCGCCAGGATTTGATCCGCCGTCCACTCATTGCCCGGATAAAAGCAGACCACTTTCCCATCCGGGCCGATCAGCGTGGTCGAAAGCGTGTGGGTGATCGTCGCATCGGCATTCTGGCTCATTCCCAGGTCAAAAAACCGGGCCATTTCGGCGAGCACCGGCTTCTGGGGCACGGCAAACTCCCAGTGCGCAAAGGCATTCATCGCGGTACTGCCGAGATAAGTTGCGCCATAGGCCCGGAGCCGCTCCGGCGTGTCGTAGGCCGGGTCAAAGCTGACGCTGAGCAGATGCGTTTTGGCGTAGAGCGCGGGGTTGGCGGCCAACTGCTTCTCCAGCACGGCAAAGTTGTGCGTCACCCGCGGGCAGAACTCGGGCGACGGGCAGCGCGTGTAGATGAAGGTGAGGAGCAGCGCCTTGCCCTGAAACTGGCCCAGGTGAATCGGCCGCCCGTCCTGGTTGCGCAACTTGAAGTCCGGCACGGGGTCGCCCGGCGCGGGCACATGGTAGGAGACCGCGGGCGGGTAATCCGGCTTGGCCTGCGCCACCACGACAATGTGGTCCAGCAGCACATCCGCGTCCGGGTCCTGCGAGACCAGCACGTCGGCGGTGAGCACGTCGCCCGGATGCAACTCGCCCAGAATGCTCGCGTCCTTCAGCTTGTAGGGCATGGTCATGGCCTCCATGAAGCCAGGAATGGCCTCATGGGCCAGCGTGACCTCGCCCTTGGCCGCGTCGGTCGAGATGACCTTGCCGCGCAGATGGTAGACCTTGAAGTGGGGGCTGGCGCCGGGTTGCGCGGGCGTCTTCTGGCCGGCGTGGCAACCGGCCAGCACGATAAGAGCAAGCAGGGAGAAAGCAAAAAATCGGCGCATCACAGGCTCCGTATGGAACACAGGCCCAGTGTACAACCAGTTTTTCCTTTCGCGATTGAAACAGCCAGAGCGCTTTGACAGGTGGCGTAAAGTTCCGGGCGCCCCACGCCTTCGACTTTGCTCATGGCAGGCTCTCGCCTAGGAACTTGTTGAAATTCTCTCTGTGTAGGCTTGCTTCTTGGGGATTTTTGCTTTCGGCGACCTGAAATTGGTTTGAATAGGTCGATTCGCCAGTGTTTATTGGTCTTTGGCGGGTCGCCGGGGCTCAATCAGAGCCTGAGCCGGACCTCAGGCGCACTGCTCCCTGAGCCTTGCCGGTTGTTGTTGTGCGATGAGGCGGGGCAGCCGTACCAGGTTGTGGGCGGCGCAACTGAAGACGAACA
>PMPH01000086.1 GCA_003161045.1 Acidobacteriaceae bacterium | reverse complement strand
TCAGCGAAGCCTCCAGCAGGTAAACCGTGGCGTCGGGCGGCGCGCCGTAGCGGTCTTCCATCTCCGCGCGCACCTCGTTGACCGCCGCTTCGCTGGCCGCGCCCGCAATTTTCTTGTAGAGCCGCAGCCGCTGATTTTCTTCCGGCACATAGCTCTCGTCGATGCGCAGCGCGATTCCCAAATTGAGCTGCGTAGCCGGCCGCTCCTCGCTGGTCTCGCCCTTCATCTCCTTCACCGCGGCCTCCAGCATCGAGGTGTACAGTTCGAATCCCACCGCCTCGATGTGGCCGCTCTGCTCGCCGCCCAGCATATTGCCCGCGCCGCGCAGCTCGAGGTCCAGCGCCGCAATCTTGAAGCCCGCGCCCAGGTCGCTGAACTCCTTCAGCGCCGCGAGGCGCCGGCGCGCGATCTCGGTCAGTTCTTTTTCCGGCGGAATCAACAGGTACGCATAAGCCCTCCGGTTCGAGCGGCCCACGCGGCCCCTGAGCTGGTATAACTCGCTGAGCCCATGCCGGTCGGCGCGGTTAATCAGCATGGTGTTAGCCAGCGGAATATCCAGACCGTTCTCGATGATCGTGGTCGCCACCAGCACATCATACTCGTGGCGCATGAAGGCCAGCATGACCCGCTCCAGCTCTTTCTCGCTCATCTGCCCGTGGCCCACGGCAACGCGCGCCGCCGGGACCAGCTCCTGAATTCGCGCGGCGATTTCGTAGATCGACTCGACGCGGTTATGCACAAAGTAAACCTGCCCGCCGCGCTCCAGCTCGACCTCGATGGCCGAGCGCAAAATCTTTTCGTCGAACTTGGCCACCACGGTCTGAATCGCCATGCGGTCCTTGGGCGGCGTCTCGATCACGCTCATATCGCGCAAGCCCACCAGCGACATGTGCAGTGTGCGCGGAATGGGCGTGGCGCTCATGGCCAGCACGTCAATCTCCTTGCGCATCTGCTTCAACCGCTCCTTGTGGCGCACGCCAAAGCGCTGCTCCTCATCGACAATCAGCAAGCCCAGGTCTTGAAACTTGATGTCCTTGGACAAAATCCGGTGCGTGCCGATGAGAATGTCAACTTTGCCCGTTTCCACCTGCTCGACGATGATTTTTTGCTCTTTTGGGCTTCTGAAGCGCGAGATCATCTCGATGTTGATGGGAAACTGCGCGAATCTCTTCTTGAAGGTCTCGAAGTGCTGAAAGCTCAGAATCGTGGTCGGCGTCAAAATCGCGACCTGCTTGCCATCCTGCACGGCTTTGAAGGCCGCGCGCATCGCCACCTCTGTCTTGCCGTAGCCCACGTCGCCGCACAGGAGCCGATCCATCGGCCGCGTGGATTCCATGTCGAACTTGATGGCCCGAATCGCCGACAACTGGTCCTCGGTCTCGCTATAGTCGAAGGAATCCTCGAACTCGCGCTGAAACGCATTGTCCTTCGAGAAGGCCGTTCCCTGCGCGGCGGTCCGCTCGGCGTATAACTTCAATAACTCGCCAGCCATATCCTGCATGGCCTTGCGCACCCGCGCTTTGGTTTTGGTCCACTGCTGCGAACCCAGCCGGTTCAAGACGGGCGCCGGCCCGGCGTCGGTCGAGCGGTACTTTTGAATCAAGTCGAGTCGAGTCAGCGGCACATATAACTTGGCCGCCTCGGCAAACTCCAGAATCATGAACTCGACCGGGAGCCCGTCCTGCTCGATCTCCTTCAGCCCCTGGTACTGGGCGATGCCGTGCTCCACATGGACCACGTAATCGCCGACAGCAAGGTCGCGGAAGTCGGAGACAAAGGCCGCCGTCTTCGAGCGCCTGGGCTCGGGCCGCGCCGCCACATCGGCGTCGTCGGACAAATCATTGGCCCCAAAGAGAATCAGATTCGCGTCGCTGAAACTGACTCCCGCGGAGAGCGGAGTTCTGACGATCACCGGCACGCGCAGGTCGCCGGCCAGGTAACTCGCCTCATCCATCACCGTCTCGCCAGGGTGCGGATTGCGGCTGCCCAGCCGGTAGGGGATCTGGTACTCGCGCAGCACCGTGGCCAGCCGCTCGACGTCGCCCTGGTGGGGCGCGGCCAGCACAATGCGGGTTTCAGAGGCCATCAGGGCGCGCAGCTGCTCGGTCAGCGCCGGAATCGAGCCATGAAACCTCAGCGTAGGCCGCGTGTTCAGCTCGATTTCGCCCAGCGTATGATCCTCGTCCAGCACGTCCACCGCGCCCAACTGATCGAGATCCAGCCCCGTGTGCGATTCAAGCTGCGCCGCCAGCACCTCGGGCCGCAGATAGATGTCCTCGGGCCTGATCAACGAACCCATCGCCGAGCGTTCATGCCGCTGCTCGACCTTGTTCCACCAGCGGTCGATCTGGTTGCGCACCATGGCCGGCTCATCGACGAAGAGCGCGCACTTGGGGCAAAGAGTGAGCAGAGACCTATCCGCTCCAGCCACCGCGGAAAAGAACTCCCAGCCCGGAAAAACACTCACTCCGCCAGCGGCCGCGGCCTCGATGGCCATCTGCTGGCCTTCGTAATCGTCTTCAGCCGAGCCTTCGATGTAATCGTCTTCGCCGGAGCCTTCGTCCGCGCCTTCGGCTTCAGCTTCGGCCTTATCCCCAGCGCCAGCTTCGTCTCTGTGCTCGAAGCCCTCCCTGCCGCCAGCTTCGAGACCGTCGCGGGCGCCAGTTTCGACGCCGTCCTCGCTGCCGCCTTCAGGCCCGCCGGAAGCCCCCTCGCGAAAGCTGATCCGCTGCCGGCTCAGCCGCGCGTGCACGGCGGCCAGCAGGCGCTCGGTCACCGGCGTCTCGGTCAGCGGCAGCAGCAGCGCTTCGTCCTGAGCCGACTGGGAGCGCTGCGTCTCCGGGTCGAATCTTCGAATGCTCTCAATCTCGTCGCCGAAGAATTCCAGGCGCACAGGCCGGTCGGCCTCGGGCGAGTACACGTCCAGAATCCCGCCCCGCCGCGTAAACTGCCCCGGCATCTCCACCAGGTCCATCTGCGTATAGCCGACTGCGGACAAGTGGCTGGTGAGGGTCTCGATGTCCACTTCTTCGCCGCGCTTCAACGTCACGGCGAGGCCGGCGTAGTAGTCGCGGTCAAAGAGCCTGAGCGCCGCGGCCTCGACCGGTGCAATGAGAATCGAAACCGCGCCGGTGGCCAGCTTCCACAAAGCCGCCGCCCGCTGCTCCTGAACGTCGGGGTGAGGAGAGAGATTTTCGAAGGGGAGCACATCGTGGGCCGGCAGCCGCACCACGGCGGCAGGGTCCACCGCGCCGGTCAGTTCGCATCCGGCGCGCAGCATCGGCTCCAGCGCCTCGGCGGCCTTGTTGTCGGCCACCAGCACTACCACCGGCTGACGGGCCGCGCGCGCCAGCAGCGGAATGTAGATTGCCCGCGCCGTCGCCGTCAGCCCGGAGACACGCCTCCGCCCCGCCGCAAGGCTCAGATGCCTTCGTACGCGCTCAAACCCGGAAGAGTGCTCCAGCTCCGCAAAGATTTCGCGGACAAACGGGAGGATCATGTGCTCTCAGTTTAGCAGCGGAGGCGCGGCCAGGCCGGAACCGCGTAGTCCGGCGCTCAGCAGCGCTTTGAGAGATAGAAGCAGCCGCTCTGCCCGCCTCAAGCTCTAGCAGCCCGTGGTTAAAGTTCGTCTTGTGTCAGGGCACGACTTCAGTCGTGCCGCAAGCCGAGTAAAATCAAATGGCCTTAAGGCCCTGAGGTGAAAGCAAGATGGCTACAACATTCTCGGTTTCAAATAGATAGATTCCCTCAGGGGCTAAAGCCCGTGATCCATTGGGCAGTCTCAACGGCACGACTAAAGTCGTGCCCTGACACACTGCCTATCAGCCTGAGACTTTCACCACGAACTGTTAGCAGCGCTGAATTTACCAGCCCGAAATTTACCAGGTCTCGAAGCCGACCTGCCCTTCGCTGGTGAAAAGTGAGTGCTTTTGGAAGTTGGCGTCGTCGCGCTGGGGAAAGTCGTTGCGGAAGTGAGCGCCGCGGCTCTCGGTGCGGGCCAGGGCCGAGGCCAGAATGGCGTGGGCCACGCGGCTCATGGCTTGCGCCTCGCTGAGGCGGCGGCTGCGCTTGCCCCGCCCGGCTAATTCAGCCAGAGCAGCGGCGCAGGCCTGCTGCGCGACAAGACCCTGGCGCAGCGTGGCGTCCTCACGCAAGAGGCCGGCGTAGGCCCACATGGAGGCCTGCAGGTTGGCAATGACCTTTTCCAGGTGGGCCTGCTCGTCGGCGTTGGGGGTTGCGGAGATGGCTTCGGGAACATCGGCAGCCACAATCGGCAGGCCGTCGGCGAGCATCGACTGCGCCGCGCGCGCTCCGAAGACCAGGCCTTCGAGCAGCGAGTTGGAGGCCAGCCGGTTGGCGCCGTGAACCCCAGTACAGGCAGCCTCGCCCGCCGCGTAGAGCCCAGGCAGGGTGCTGCGGCCGGTCAAATCTGTCTTGATGCCGCCCATCAGGTAGTGCGCCGCCGGGCGCACGGGGATCAGGTCGCGGCCGAGTTTCAGCCCATAACGGGCCAAAAAGGCGCTGATGCTGGGGAAACGGCGGATCAGGTCGATCTTGACGTGGCGCATATCGAGATGCACGAGCCGGAATTCGCCCGGCCTTGCGCCCATTCCCTCGCTGGTAATGGCGCGCGCCACCACGTCGCGGGGCGCCAGTTCGAGCAGCGGGTGATAGCGCTCCATGAAGCGCTCGCCGCGGTCGTTCAGCAGAATTGCGCCCTCGCCGCGCAGAGACTCGGAGATCAGGAAGCGCGGAGCTCCGGGCAGCGAAAAGGCGGTGGGGTGGAACTGATAGAACTCCATGTCGGCCAGCGCGGCGCCGGCCATGGAAGCCAGCGCGATGCCGTCGCCAGTGGCCACCGCGGGGTTGGTGGTGTCGGAGTAGACCTGCCCCGCGCCGCCCGCCGCCACCAGCACGGCGCGCGCGCCCACGCGCTCCAGGCGCCGATTGCTGGAAGCCGGATCGGCCCGGACCAGGTCGGCCCCGATCACCCGTCCATCGGCCACCACCAGACCGGTGACCGTGGTCCACTCGACAAAGCGAATGCGCTTGTCGAGGCGGGCAAAGGCCGCCAGCGAGCGGCTGATCTCAGCGCCCGTGGCGTCGCCATTAGCGTGCAGGATGCGGGGCAGGGAGTGCGCGCCTTCGCGGGTGCGCAGCAGCTCGCCGTCCTTGCGATCAAACGCGGTTCCCCACTCGATCAGCTCGGCCACCCGCACCGGCCCCTCGGCCACCAGAACCTGGGCCGCGGGACGGTAAACCAGACCGTCGCCGGCGTTGATCGTGTCCTCGAGGTGCAGCGCGGTGTCCTGATCGCCCCTCATGGCGACAGCGATGCCGCCCTGCGCATAGTGGGTGTTGGACTCGGCGACGGACTCCTTGGTGACCACCAGGACCTCGCCGTGGCGCGCCAGCTCGACGGCCGCGCGCAACCCGGCCACGCCCGCCCCCATCACCAGAAAATCCACTTCAGACGCTTTTGCCATAACCTTACAAGGCTACCACCGCCGGGCGGACGCTGTTCCATTTGCACGGCTTGTACGGTGAATTGTACGGTGAAAAAATTCCCGCTCCCACCCCGCTGTGGCAACCTAGAAGTCAGGAGTTAGCCCACCATGCCCGATCCAAGCTCAGCCGCCGTTGCCGCAAACGAGGAACTTCACGCCTGGGAGGCGGGCGGAGCCGCTTCCGCCGAGGCGCTTTCCGCCTGGGTGGGAACCCGTCTGGAGGCGCACGAGGCGGCATTGGCGGCGTTGCTGGCCGTTCAGGTCGCGCGTACGCCGGAAAACTCGTTGCGGCTCTACGATGCGGCCATCGAGCAACTCAGCCTGGCTGGCGCGCAGGCCGCGGTGCTGAACTCCGTGGCCGCCGATAAAGCCGTTCGCGACCAGGCCCAGCAGGAAGCGCAACGAGTGGCGATGGCCGCCAGCGCTCTGAGCCTGAACCGGGCCGTCTACGAGGCTCTGAGGGCCATCAATCTCGACGGGCCTGGCCCCGACGAGCCTGGCGCGGTTGGCGAGACCAGCCCGGCCACAAAACACTATGTCGAGCGCACGCTGCTCGCCTACCGGCTGGCTGGCGTGGACCAGGACCAGGAAACTCGTGAGCTTTTGCAATCTCTTCACGACAAGGCCACGCAACTCTCGCTCGAATTCAGCCGCAACATTCAGGAGGGCGCGAAGACCATCGAAGCCACCGTGGCCGAGTTGGAGGGGCTGCCCGCCGACTACATTGCCCGCCATCCGGCTAACGCCGTGGGCCGCGTCACGCTTTCGACCGACCAGCCCGACATGCAGCCGACGATGACCTTTGCCTCGAACGCCGCCTTGCGGGAGCGAATGTTTTTGGCCTACAACACTCGCGCCTACCCGGCCAACCAGCAGATTCTTCTCGATTTATTGGCTACGCGGCAGGAGATTGCCACCATTCTCGGCTTCCGCAGTTGGGCCGATCTGGCCACCGCCGACCAGATGATGGTCTCGGCCTCCAACGTGCGCACTTTCTTGGCCAAACTCAACGCGGCCAGCCTGGAAGGCGCCCGCCGTGAGCACCAACTGATTCTCGACTTCGCCCGCCAGCGCCAGCCGGGACTGAAAGCCATCGACATCACCAGCCGCGGCTACTGGTACGAGCAGTTCCGCCGCTCGGCCTTCGACTTCGATTCGCAATCCGTGCGTCCCTACTTTCCCTACGCGCGGGTGGAGGCCGGCGTGCTCGAAACCGCGGCCAGGCTCTTCAAAATCGAGTTCCGCCGCGCCTTGACTCCGGCCTGGCACACGGCCGTTTCGGTCTTCGAGGTCTTCGATGGCGGCCGGCTTGTGGGCCGCTTCTATCTCGACATGCACCCCCGCGAGGGCAAGGACAAATGGTTTTCCGCCGCGCCGGTGGTCACCGGCGTCCGCGGCCGCGCCCTGCCCGAGGCGGCGCTGATCTGCAACTTCCCCGGCGGACCACCCCAGCGACATAGACCCGCCGCTGGGGACCCCGGCGGCGAGCAAGGTGATCCGGGATTGCTTCAGTACAACGACGTGGTCACGTTTTTCCACGAGTTCGGCCACCTGATGCACGCCATCCTGGGCGGCCACACGGAGTGGGCGGGCCTCTCGGGATTTGCGACCGAGGGCGATTTCATCGAGGTTCCCTCGCAGATGCTCGAAGAGTTCTTCCGCGACGAAAAACTCCTCCAGTCCTTCGCAAAACACTATCAAACCGGCGAAACGCTCCCCTCCGAAACCATCAAAAAGATGAAGCTGGCCGGAGCCTTCGGGCGCGCCGACTGGGTGCGTTCGCAGCTCTACTACACCACGCTCTCGCTCGACCTGCACGACCAGAACCCCGCCGGAATCGATCTCGACCTCACCACCAGGCGGCTTTATGAGAGTTTGCAGCCGTGGAGTTGGCTGGAAGGCAATCGTATGTACGCCAGCTTCGGCCACCTCACCGGTTATTCGTCCAACTACTACACCTACGCCTTCGACAAGGTCATCGCGCTGGACTTCTTCGCCCAGTTCGACCCCCACGATTTGCTGGGTTGCGAGGCGGGTGGCCGTTACCGCAAGGCAGTGCTCGAACAAGGCGGCTCGAAACCGGGGCGGCAGATGGTGCGCGATTTCCTCGGCCGCGATGAGGAGTTTGCCGCCTTCAGCCAGTGGTTGAACGAAGAGTTTGAAGCCAACGGCGCCCTGGCAAGCCCGGGTTTGAACTGAATCGCTGCCCGGATTGCATCGCAACTCAGCTGCATCGCCGGTCTCAGCTCTTTCGCAGCTTCTGCCGGAGCGTGGTGGACAGGCTTACCTCCGGCTGGCGCGGACTCGTCCCCGCCAGCCGGAGGCCGGGGCACGGCCAATTACTTCCAGGCGGCTGAAGCATTTTCAGGATTGGTATTAAGAATTTCTATAGGGTGGAATCCGCTTTTGGGTGGATTTTTCCTTGTGAAAAATCCACCTTGAATGCGCTTCGAGGCTCAACAGAAAATCCTGAAAATGCTCTACAACTCCAGAACATTGTCCTCGATGGCCAGGCGCACATTGCCGTCGGATTTGGCCAGACGGCGAACGGCTTCGGGCTTGTCGACGTTGGCCTTGAGCATTACCAGGGCCACGGGGACGCTGCGTCCGGCGCATTTGATGGTTTCCACAGCCGTGGCGCGGTCGATCTTGCAAGCGCTCATCAGAATGCGAATACCGCGCTCGACCAGCTTGGAGTTCTGCATGTGGACGTTGATCATCAGGTTCTCGTACACATAGCCCAGCCGCGTCATGGCGCCGGTGGTGATCATATTCAGGACCATCTTCTGGGCGCTGCCGGCCTTCATGCGCGTCGAGCCGGAGATGACCTCGGGGCCAACCTCGGCCACAATGGCGATCTCAGCGGCGGCGGCCAGCGGAGTTCCGTGGTTGCAGGTGACCGCGGCCGTGCGAGCGCCGCGGGCCCGGGCATAGGCCACGGCGGCCACCACGTAGGGAGTGCGGCCGGAGGCGGAGACGCCCACAACGATGTCCTTGCGCGTGGGGCGGCGGCGGGCAATGTCGCGCTGCCCCAGTTCTTCGGAATCCTCGTTGGTCTCGACGGCCGAGGCCAGCGCCTTGGGCCCGCCGGCCATGATGTACTGCACCTGTCCGGGAGCCGTCGAATAGGTGGGCGGGCATTCGGAGGAATCGAGCGCGGCAATCCGGCCGCTGGAGCCGGTGCCGACGTAGATCAGCCGGCCACCGTTGCGCAGGCTGCGGGCAACCTGGTCGATGACCAGCGCAATCTCCGGGATCGCCTTCTTCACCGCGCAGGCGATCTTGGCGTCTTCGTGATTGATAATGCGGGCGATTTCAAGTGCGGATTTGGTGTCAAAGCCTTCAGAAGCCTCGTTCCGGCTCTCGGTGGTCAAACCCTGGAGTTGGGAGGCCTGGTCTCGCGTCCTGTCCTCTGTTTGGGCGGCGGCTGTTTCCTGCATCGTCGAACTGGTTAGCATTGCGTCTGTCCCCAAATTTTCATTGTAATGGCAAATAGGTCTACTCCTCAGATTACTCCAGGAGCATAGCCGCCGGGAGAAGCACGGATGAGAAGATGGTCAAAGCGCTTCACGGATGGCGTTGTGGAAGGCGGGTCGCACCGCGTGAATCAGTTGGCTCCGGCGGTCGGACCAGGTCCGGTTGGTGAGCAAGGCAACGCCAATCCCGGCCTCCAGGTCCAGCCACAGCGAACAGCCGCTGAAGCCCAGATGGCCGATCGAATGGGGCGAAAAATGCCGGCCGGAGGAGGAATTCCCGCTAGGTGTATCCCAACCCAACGCCCGTGAACTGCCCTCCGGGCTCTGCCGCCGGGCAAAAAAATCGATGGTCGCCGCGTCAAAAAGCCGCGCGCTTCCCTTCTTGTCCACGGCAGCAAGAATTTCGCGGGAAAAGCGCAGCAGATCGCCCACGCTGGAAAAAAGCCCGGCGTCTCCGGCCACGCCGCCCAGCAGCGAAGCGTTTTCGTCCTGGACCTCACCCTGAATGCGGCGGTGGCGCAGGTTTTTGTCTTCCTCGGTGGGCGGAATCGAGCCCCGTTCGCCCGCCGGAGGACAAAAACCCGTGGCCGCCAGCCCCAACGGCTGAAAAATCTCGCGCCTAAGCCAAACGTCGAGGGTTTCGCCGGTCAACGCCTCGAGCGCCTTGCCCAGCAGAATGAACCCGGGATCGGAGTACGCGGCGCGCGCCCCCGGCTCGGCCTCCAGGGGCAGCTCCAGACAGGCCTTCAAAACCGCCTCGGGAGTGGTGGCCGTGCGGAAGAACTCGACGTAGCCGGGCAGCCCAGAGTTATGCGCCAGCAGGTGGCGCAGCATGACCTGAGAGCGCAACTCCTTCAGATTGTGCGGCTTCGACAGATTCTCCTGCCTTGCCAAGCTGTCCCGCTTAGCCTGATTGTCCAGCTTCGCGGGACCGTCCTTCTCCGCCACGCCGCCCAGTTTCGCCGGGCCAGCCACTTCGTCCACGGAGCAACCGGCCACAAAGCCGGGCAGCAGCTCGCCCAGCGGCGTCTCCAGGTCGAGCAGCCCCCGCTGATGGAGCAGCATGGCTGCGGCGGTGGTGGCCATGACCTTGGTAATGCTGGCGACATCGAAGCGGGTCTGCGGGGTGACGGCTGGCGCATTCTCTTCGTAGGTGAAGCGGCCCCGCGCGCCTTGGAGCACAACCTCGCCGCCAGCGAGCGCCCCGAAGGCGCAGCCAGGGAAGGCGTGCGCCGCGATGGCCTCGTCCAGCAGACGATAAACAGCAGCAAAGCGGCCTGGCGGACCGACGAGCGAGGCAACGGACTGAGTGGCTTCGGATTTCATCGCCTGATTGCAAGCCTACCTGATGCAGGCGGCCCGGTTGCAACCGCTTCTGCTTGCCAGCCTGCCGGGAATCAAAAAATTTGCCGCTTCAGAACCTGCACAAAACCCTGTGAGCTTGCAGGGAATGGGCTTCAACAGCCCCGGAAAACTCGTTAGTTTTGAATTTTGTTGGTTGTGTCAGGGCACGACTTCAGTCGTGCCGCTTGACGAAGAATAAATTGGGATTTAGCCCCTGAACGGATTGATTCTTCAACGAGTTACAGTCCAGCAGCGGCTAAAGCCGCATTCTTTGGCGGCTTCTACGGCACGACTGAAGTCGTGCCCTGACACTTCTGACTGTTCTGAATCTCTGTTTCAGCAGCCGAATGAAGGACTTCCCGCTCTCACTAAAAGAAAAACTTGTAGTTTTATCCCGCGTCTCTGGCGCCAAATTCGAGATCGTCAAAGCGGCGCCATTTGTAAATGGCGATAGATAGGATCCAGCTCACGGCAAACAGCGCGACGATGCCGTAACCGAGCAGGCCGAAGTTGTCGTTAAGTTTGCCGACCAGCCCCCACAACCGGCCCGTCAGGTGGAACTCGCCCGCCACCAGCCCCAGCGCCTCGACGCCGCCCACCGCCAGGGCGACGGCCACCGAGACCGAGGTAATCGTAATGTTGTAGTAGAGCTTGCGGATGGGCTTCACGAAGGCCCAGCCGTAGGCGCCCAGCATCAGGACATTGTCGGTCGAGTCGATCAGCGACATACCGGCGGCGAACAGCACCGGGAAGACCAGAATCGACCAGAGCGAGAGCCCCTTGGAGGCTTCGGCGGCCGAAATGCCCAGCAAACCGATCTCGGTCGCGGTATCGAATCCCAGGCCGAAGAGCAGCCCCAGCGGGTACATATGCCAACTGCGCTGGATCAGGTTGAACATGGGGCGGAAGAGGCGGGAAAGGAAGCCGCGATTGCCCAGAAGCAGGTCAAAGTCCTCTTCCACATAGGGTTCTCCGGCCCGGACGCGCATGAAGCTGCGGCAAACTGAGTAAAGAACGATCAGGTTGACCAGAGCAATGGCGAAGAGGAAGAGCGCCGAGACCAGCGTTCCGACCACGCTGCCAATCTCCCGGACGGCGTCAATGCGATGCTGCAAGGCGAGCGCGGTGGCGGCAATCGCAATCGATCCCACGACGACGATGGTGGAATGGCCGAGCGAGAACATCAGCCCCACGGTGACAGGTTTCTTGCCCTTCTGCATCAACTTGCGGGTGACGTTGTCGATGGCCGCGATGTGATCGGCGTCGACGGCGTGGCGCAACCCGAAGCTGTAAGCCAGAAAGGCCGTGCCCAGCAGCACTGGAAAGTGGCGGAAGGCGAGGAATGCCCAGCACCAGGCCGCCAGATTGAAGCCCAGCAGCAGCGCGTACAAGGCGATCACCCTGGCTTTGGCGCCGCCCGGCCCGTCGTTCGCCAGAGTTCGCAACAAGGAGGTCATCGAGGTCCCTTTTGGATGGCGCGCCACGGCCCAGGATGAATCAAAACCGAATGGATCGAACCGTTTGAATCAAAAGCGGGCTGAATCAGAGCCTCGCCCGTAGCACGTATTCTAAAAATGTATCACTTTGGGCCTGCCCGAGCCAAGAGCGCCTCCGCCTGCGAGGCCCGACGCCTTTGAGCGCGGCTTCCGTCTTGCGCGTCTATCCGTTACAAGAAGAGTGGGCGGGAACTGGTAACCTGAATTCTGAGAAGAAAGACGGAAAAAAGCCGGAAAGTCGCGCAAGACTCACCCGGCGGGCAGAGGCATGGCGGAATTCATCATCAAGTTGGCCGACGAGCGCGGCCGCGTGCAGGAGCAGGTGCAGACGGCGGCCACCGCCGAGGAGTTGCGCGCCCGCTTTGCCCACGCCGGCTACCACGTCTTCAGCGTCCGCTCCCGCTCCGGTTTTGGCGGCCTCAAGCGGCGCAAGGTCAAGCTCGAAACCTTCCTCATCTTCAATCAGCAGTTCCTCACGCTGGTCCGCGCCGGGCTGCCCATTCTCGGCTCGATCGAGATGCTGGCCAAAAACCAGAAGAACGCGCATTTTGCCGCGCANNTGGCCGGCGAGCGCTCGGGCAACCTGCAGGAGGTGCTGGAGCGCTACGTCAGCTTCCAGCGCATCTCGCTCACCTTCCGCAAGAAGCTGGTGACCTCGCTGATCTACCCCTGCGTGCTGCTGACGCTGGTGACCGGGCTGATGTTCTTCATGTTCGTCTTCGTGGTGCCACAGTTTGCCGTTCTCTATGACGAGATGGGCTCGAAGCTGCCGGTGATGACCGTGGACCTGCTGCGCTTCGGCAAATTTCTGCATCACAACCTGCTCTGGATTCTGCTCATCTTCGCCGCCACGGCCTTCGGCGGCTACCGCTTCTCGATCACCGAGCGGGGGCGCGACGTCATCGACCGTGTCCGCATCAAGCTGCCCATCTTCGGCAAGATCTGGCTGAAGTACCAGGTGGCCCTGTTTGCCCGCACGCTCTCGACGCTGCTCACGGGCGGGCTGTCGCTGGTGCCATCGCTCGAGACCGCGGCCCGTTCCATCTCCTCGCGCGGCGTTTCGAGAGCGGTCGTCGACTCGATCGGCACGGTCCGCGAGGGCAAAAGCCTGGCCGATGCGCTGATCCAGACCGAGGTCTTTCCCGATCTGGCCGCCGAGATGATCTCCGTGGGCGAGCAGACCGGCGCGCTGCCGCAGATGCTCAACTCCGTCTCCGAGTTCTTCGAGGAGGACGTGGCCACCGCGCTAACCGCCTCGCTGGCGCTGATCGAGCCGGCCATTCTCCTCGTGATGGGCGTGGTGGTGGTCTTCATTCTCATCTCGCTCTACCTGCCCATCTTCTCGATGGGCCAGGGGGCCGGAGGTCAGGGGTAATTCATGGCTGACACGACACCACTTGCGATTCCACTTCCCGCCGGTCCGCTCTCCGCCATTCTTGACGAGCGCGGTCAGGCGGAACTCATGGCCGCGCGCTACCACGCCGAGTTCGTGGACCTGAAAAACTTCAAGATTCAGCACGACCTCTTGCGCACCGTTCCGGTCGAGTTGATGTTCCGCTACAACTTCGTGCCCATAGAAACTCAAAACGACGCGCTGGTGATCGCCGTCAGCGACCCCTCGCAACTGATGATCCTGGACGAGATCGCCGGCCTGCTCGGCCGTCGCATTGTGCCGCACGTGGCCACGCTCTCGCAGATTACCGAACTGCTGAAGAAGACCGAGCAGTCGCAGCGCGTGCTCGACGAGGCCAGCGAGGGACTTACCTTCGACGTTCTTACCGGCGACGACAACTCGGACGAGAACATCTCCATCGAGAAGCTGACCTCTGAAGAGGACATCAGCCCCATTATTCGCCTGGTGGACACGACCATCTTCACGGCTCTCGAACGGCGCGCCTCCGACATTCACATCGAGACCTATGACGACTCGGTGCACGTGAAGTACCGCATCGACGGCGTCTTGCAGGAGGCCATGGCGCCGATCGCCCGCGAGCACCATTCGACCATTCTCTCGCGCATCAAAATCATGAGTGAGCTGGACATTGCCGAGCGCCGCGTGCCCCAGGACGGCCGTTTCCGCGTTCGCTACAAAACCCGCCTGATCGACTTCCGCGTCTCCATCATGCCCACCGTGCACGGAGAAAACGCCGTTTTGCGCGTGCTCGACAAGGAGTCGA
>PMPH01000004.1 GCA_003161045.1 Acidobacteriaceae bacterium | reverse complement strand
CTGGATGCAGAACTACCGCCGATTGGTTACACGGTGGGAATACCACATCGAGAACTTCCTCGGCTTCGTGCAACTGGCCTGCCTTTTGATGCTGCTTAAACATTTATGAGATGGCCTCTAGCAGTCTTGGCCTCTTTGAAATGGGATTCCAAGAAACCAGCGCGATTCTTGCGGGTGCAACGCCGTTCCCCCAGCAAATTCAGGCTTGCGCGTGCTCTGGGGCCTCGAAAGCTCCGGGGCGCAACAAGAAAGTTCTAAAATCGTTCTCCAACTCCGACCATTATTTCTCACATGGGATGAATGAGTTAAGCCGCTTCGGCGGCTTTTTCATTTCCTCCATTTTCGGTACATCTCGGTACATTCGGTACAACTGAGGGCAGTTTGAAGCCGAAACCGCACCTTTCAGCCCACTCTCTTCGGAACATTTCGTCCTCTTTGATCTTGTCGTAGAGGTCGGTCATGCTCTCCCCGGCATGTCCCATCCAGAACTTTTGAAGCCCTTCCGGACAATCCGTATGGTTCCGAAGAAACGTGTTTCGAAATCGTCTGAAGGCGTGATTGCCCGCCTTGCTTGTGCCGGTGAACGGGTTGATGTACCCCAGTTGCTTCAGCGCCGGGTGAAGGTGCCGGCGAAGAATGTTGGATGACCCAAGCGGCCTTCCATTCCGAGTGCAGAATAGAAATCCGCTTTTCCGTTCACCAACGAACTCCTGGAGCATGGCTGCGATCGTCGGATGGATGTCGACCTTGCGAAGAGCGCTCGCTGTCTTGAGTCTCTCTTCGACCTTGCCATGGCGTGCCTTCTGCTCGATGCTGATGCTCAGGAAGTCCGGGGAAATGTGCTTGTCAATTTCCAGACCAAGCGCTTCCCCAATCCTCAGGCCAGTGGCCCCGCACAGAATGAACACCATTCGCTCCCGCTCGTACTTCCAAGCAGCCAGACCCGACATGACCTCGGGCGAAAAGCATGGGGTGTTCTGCTTCGCCTTCAAGACTAGAGGCATATCGATAAAATCGGGGTTCCACTTCCGGGGATAGATCTCCTCCCCTTCCTTGTCGACAGCGGATGCCACAACCATCTTGACCACCAGTGCATAGTTGTCGATGGTTTTCGCAGGCAGCCCACCTTCCGACATTGTTGCAACGAGACCCTTCAGCGCCGCGTTGTTGACCTCGGAAAGAGGTATGTCTCCGATCTGTGGATTCAACCATTTGCGCAAACAGCCTGCCCACAGTTCAAGCGTTGAAACTGCTACAGGTTTCCGCTTTCGGGTTTTTACTTGCTCAAACCAGAACCCAGCCTGTTCCCTGAATGTGATGCCGCCTTCTTGCTTGACGACCTTGTTGAAGTACTCCTCGGTGTCGGCACCGCTCTTGGCTATGATCTCCCGCGCGCGACGAGCCGTTCAAAAGACAGTCTGTTCGGGCGGGCCTCTCTTCAGCATTGCGCGCTTTCTGTCGTCTTAGATCAGGTCCACAATGCCCAATACAGCATAGACAGTGAAGCGCTACCTGACGCGAGATTATTTGCCAAGTCGTTTGTAGAGCAAATAGTCTTCCCGATAGCGCCTCAAGAAATAGTCGATGGTCTCGACGCGCAGGCGAATGGAATGGGTAGGACGGTTCTCATCCATTTCCTTGAAGGAAAAGAATGGCGTCCCCGAACGCTCGATGATTTGTTCGATGGCGCTATAGATTGGGGCGTCATGGCCGCATTTGAAGCTGGAGAACTCGACCGCTACCAGGTTCGGATGGCGGGCAGTGAACTTGGCGGCCCAGAGCTTGTGATTGGAACTGGCCGAAAAGGCGGTCTTCCACACATCGGAGATATCTAAGGCATGATCGATCACGCCGGTGCGGATTTCGTCGCCGAAGAGCCGCTCCAGCAGGTCTTCGTCCATGGGCAAGGTGCTCTGCGAAAAGATAGGGTAGCCCAGCTTCTGAAACTGCGCCATGATCTCGTGGTTGATGCCGGGGTCGTGATGATAGGGACGGCCCAGCATCACGATTCCCAATCGGTCTTCGGCCTCCAAGCGGTCGAGAACATCGCGGGCCTGGCGGCGAAGGACGGATTCAAAACGCTCCTGTTCACGGAACCCGATGGCGACGGCGCGATCGTTTTCCTCGATGCCGAGGCCGAGAACCGGCTCCCAGGCCTGCCGCATCTGGCGCGCAAAGAGTTTGCGGTGCGAGAGATTGACCAGCGGATGGAGGTACTGGATGCCGCGCTCGGCAATGAGGTCGGTCTCTTTGGTAAAGGCCGCTTCGACGGTCTCCGGGGTGATCGAAGCGGTGGGGCAGCCGTTATTGGCGCGGGTATTGACCAGCGGCGAGGCCAGCACGTCGAACATGGGAAAGAAGATGACGTCGAGCGGCTGGCGCCCATGCTGCTTGAAGAGCAGGTTGTGGAAGTGGGCGAGGGCGATCTTCGAGGGGAAACAGGGATCGATCGATCCCCGGCTGGAGCCGGTTCGGTACATCTCGCCGGTGGTGACATCTGAATAGACGATGTTTTCCGGGCGCACGCCCAGGCTTTCCAGATAGGCGCTGAAGAGCGGTGCATAGGCATACAGGCTTAAGACGCGGGGAATGCCGATGCGCAGTTGGGCGCGTTGTTGCACAAGTGCTATTCGCCGGCGTGCCGCGGCGCTCCAGGCACGCGCGGGGAGCGGGCCGGCGACGGTCTCTGGATGGCGTGAGCGCCATACCTCGCTGGCGGCGATCTGCACCAGGTTGGGATGGGCGGCCCTGGTTGCATCCTGATGAGCTTGAATGTCGCGCATGGATTTCAAATCGTCCACCGCGCCCTTTTCGCAACCGGCAAGAATGATGCGCCGGCTTCCGGGTTCAATCGCAGCTTGCACTGAATAAGGTTCGCCTATGCGGCCTTCAGTGGGGGCAATCTGCACATCGAGGAAGGTGCGCAAGCAGGCGTTCTTGCAGAAACGGCAACGGGTCTCTTCATTGCATGTGGTGGTGTAGCGAATGCGGCCCACGGCCTCCATGCCGATGAAGCTGGTGGCGCGTCCCTGGCGCCACAGGCGCATGGCTTCGAGGCCAGCGCCGATGGCTCCGGCTTCGCCGCAGTGTGGGTGAACCGCAATCTCCGGTTCGATGCCGGTGGCTCGGAAACCGGCGCATATAAAGTCAACCTGGGCCTTGACTGCGGCCAGGTTGTTCTGTGTGCCTCCCTGCAGGACAAAGCGCGAGCCCAGCGCAGTGAGGTTAGGCGCCTTGGCCACATGCAGAAAAACATTGCGCGGAAGCACCGTGGCCAGCCCGGCCAGAATCTCCTCGGCCCGCCAGCCTTGACGCTGGAAGTTGACGATATCCGATTGCAGGAAGACCGCGCAGCCATAACCGAAGGCCGGCATCGTCTGGGCGGCAAAAGCGGTCTCCGCATAGCGTTCGACCGGAATTCCAAAGCCCTCCGCGGTCGATTGCAGGAAATAGCCATTGCCGGCCGAGCACTGCGCGTTAATCCGGAAGTCGCGAACGCGCCCCTGGCGTAACAGGATGATCTTGATGTCCTGCCCGCCGACATCGACAATCACCTGCGGATCGGCAAAATAGCGCAAGGCCGATTGGGTGTGGGCCACGGTTTCGACCAGGGCTACATCGGCGCTGAGCACCTGCCGCAGAATCTCCTTGGCGTAGCCCGTGGTTCCCACACCAAGAATCCGCAGGCTTGCACCGGAGTCCTCTTCGACCTGGCGGCGCAGATTGCCCAGCACTTCAATGGCATCGGCGATGGGGTTGCCCTCGGAGAGCCGATAGGCTTTGGCCAGCACCTCGCCGCTCTGCGAGAGGAGCACAACCTTGGTGGACGTGGAACCGCCGTCGAGTCCGATGAAGGCATCGACCCGCTGGCCGCGCTGAAACGCCGCGGGCGTGAATTGAGCGGGCTGATAGCGGACTTTGAACGCCTGCAACTCCTCGATTGAAGCGCACAATCCCTGCGTGGAGGCAGACTTCCGCTCCTGCTCGCCTGCATGAAGAAAACTCTCCAGCGCCGCGCAGCCCAGGTAGCAGCCGCTCTCATCCGCTTCGCTCCTGCCGAACTCGACCGCGCCCAGCGCCGCAAAATAGAGCGCATCCGGAGGAGCATAAATCAAATCCTCCACGGCCTGACCGGGGGGCATCTGAACACCCCGCTCCTTCCAGAGCAGGGGAATGTTGTGCTGCCAGGCCTCGCGCATTCCGCGCAGAAAGGCATTCGGCCCGCCCAGCAGCAGCACATGGGGCAGAAGCGTATGGCCGCGCGTCAGCACGGTGAGATTCTGCAAAACGATGGCGTCAAAGAGCGAGGCCATCAACTCGGCGGGCGGAAGTCCCTGCTTCTGCAAGCCGTTGATGTCGGTTTCGGCAAAGACACCGCACTTGCCCGCGACGGGATGAATGCGCGCGCCCCGATAAGCCAGATGCGGCAGTTGATCGGCGGGGATATTCAGCTTGGCCTGAATCTTGTCGATGACCGCGCCGGTCCCGCCCGCGCACTTGTCGTTCATCGAAGCGATTTTCCTGCGCCGTCCGCTGCCGCGCTCGGTTTTGAAGACGATGATCTTGGCGTCCTGGCCGCCGAGTTCGATGACCGACTGCGCTTCGGGATGCATCTTCTCGACGGCAAGCGCGACGGCGTTGACCTCTTGCACAAAGCGGGCGCCAATTGGCGCGGCGAGCGGATGGCCGCCGGAGCCGGTGATGAAGATGCGGCAGTTGCCGGGCGCAATACCGGCTTCGCTCTCCATGCGCGACAGGAATTGGTGCAGCATTTCGGCCTGACGGGTATCGTGGCGGCGATAGTCGCGCCAGAGGATGCGCCCATCGCCGGCATCGACGACAACGGCCTTGACCGTGGTGGAACCAACGTCCACTCCCACCAGGAAATGAATTCCGCCGGAGGGGTGTGCGCCTGGTTGGGTCTGATCGGGCATCATCAGCTCAGTGCTTTCCGGGCAGGCGGGCCAGCGCGGCGCGGCCATCGATCAGATCGCTGACGTGCAAGACGAAGTTGGCGGCCGTGCCGGTGATGCCCTGGCGGCGCGGAATTGGATAGAACGGACTACGCAGCGATGGATGCCGCGCGGCATAGTCCCTGATTTCGTCGAGCGATTTTCCGGAGGAAGCGAGCGCCGCATCGAACTCCGCGCGCGCCTTGACGCGGGCTTCGCCCAGGGCCATCTGCACGCGGCTATGGGCGTTGATCTCGCCCTCGCCCGAGGTTTCAACCGGCAGGAAGATCATCTCCGGAAAGCGATTGACGACGGCTGACTGCACGCCGTCGGATTGCGAGGAGGGCATGCAGCCGAAGGGCTTGAGCGCCAGCACCATGTGGCAAAGCCCCTTGGTGGTGTAGTAGACGTTCTTGCCTACCTCGAGATGCCCCTCGCCGCCGCGCGCCAGGGAGTGATAGAAGGGATGCGCCAGGCGCGCCAACTCGCGCTGCGAGAGCAAGCGAGGCGTGATGCCGCCCAGGTGGCGGCTGGTGCGCGCATACAGATAGCTCCACAGCACTTCGCTCAGGAGCAACAGCGACCACTTGCGGCGATACTTCCACAGGTTGGCCAGCCGCTTGCCCGGCTCCCACCAGCGGGCTTCGGGGTAGGGATCGTCGAGGCCCTTCCTGGATTCCATGCCGATGCGGGACTGGCGCAGCAGATAGCTGATCCAGCCGCCAATCGAATCCACATGCACCTGCGCGCCTTCGCTTTCGAGAAAGCTGAACATGTTGAAGTTGCCGTCACCCTCGGTGAGTTGCGCCCAGAACTCGCCGACGATTTTGACCACAGGTTTGACGCGGGTGTGATCGACCTCGACCTTATCCAGGCAACGGCGCGCCTCTTGCATCTGGACGGCAAACTCCGAGCTGTAGAGATGATCCAGAATCTTGCCCGTTGCGTTGAGAAACCCTAGCAGCTTCGGAGTGCGCCGCAGCGGCGCGGCAAGCCAAGACGGCACGCGTTCGAGAATCTCGAATCGCCTGCGGGTCTCGAGAAAATGGCTCAACCGGCCGACCACTTCTTCGATGGCTCGATCGGTGCTGCCCGGAACGGCCTCGAAGGGGCGGATGCGATAGCTGAGGTCGTTGATGACATCGCCCAGGTTGAGCATGTTCAGCGCGCCCATGTTGAAGTCGAGCGTAAACTTCAGGCCGGGATTGTCGGCCGCTGCCTTGATGGCCTGTTCGGCCTGGTAGAGTACGATGCGGAATCGCTCATAGCCCGCGTTATTGAGCGCCAGCCGATACTCTGACTCGTACATGCCGAAGCGGCAGGGGCCGCAGGAGCCGGCGGTGAAAAAGATATAGGTTTCCTCGATCTCGCGGCGCGAATAACCTTGATCTTCCAGGGAGCGCAGAAACTTGATGAGGTTGCCAATCGTAAAATAAGTGGGATTGCACTGGCCGTTATTGCCGAATTCCCGGCCAAAGGCGAAGGCTGCCACATCGGGAGTGGGCAGCATCTGGCAGCGATAGCCGCTGGCGCGCAGAATAGCCTCGATGAAGCGCTCATGCTTCCAGGTGAAGCCGCCGAAGAGGATCGTCACCTGGTTTCGCTCCTCGGCCATGAAGGGCCGCTCGACGGGGCGGCGATAATGGCAGGTCTTGCGTTGCGCGGCAGAGACCTCGACCAGCCGACCCGGCTTCGCGGAAACGCACGGAATCGTTTCTTCCAGCGAAGAAAGGGCCGAATCCGCGAAGTTGTGACCGAGTCCCATGGACGGAGAGCCTCTCTACTGTGAAAGAATCCGAATACAGTGCCCTCGCGAGGACGAATTTCTGCCTGCCTATCAAGTGTAAAGCACCTTTCTGTTCGTCCGGCTGTACGAACAGGGAAGCGGAGTGAGACGGCGCCATGCCGACAGCGGATTGCTGGATTATCGAGAACTACGCCTACCGCCGCTGCTCGTATCCCGCGCGGGAATTCGGCTGCGCGGTTTCGCTGCACAACCACTCCGACCACTCGGTTGAGAACATTGCCTTCCTCAACCAGGTGGTCAAGCTGCGCTTCATGCGGCCCTTTCGCGGGCTGCTGCAGGCGGCATTCGGGCTGGCCGGCATTGCGGATTTGAACTATGCCGACATTTTCTACCGCTCTCCACTGAGCGTCGAGGATGTGTTTCTTACCGAGTCCGCCAGCGCCGCGGCGCTCGGCTTCGCGGGCGTTCATCTGGGTATTACCGACCACGATGAAGTGGCGGGAAGCCTCGAATTGCTGCGCGCGCACCCGGAAGAGGAGCATCGCAATCTGCTGGGCGAGGAGATTTCCATCTACTTTGACGACTATCTCTTCCACCTGGGAGTCACGGGAATGCCCGCGGCGGGGATTGAGAAACTCCATGCCGGCTTGCAGGCGGCAGCCAGGGAGCGCCGCCTGGACGATCTCTTTGAAATGCTGCGCGCGAGCGGCTCCCTGGTGGTTTTCAATCATCCCCTGGTTCCTTGGGGCAAGGATGCCGGCCGCAAGATTCCCGCCGAGGCGCTACTGAGCCGGTACGGGTGGGCGATTCATGCCCTGGAGTACAACGGCATGCGCAGCCGGGAGGAGAACGACTGCGTGCTGCAATTGGCCAGGCAGGTGGGCAAACCGGTTCTTGGCGGCGGCGACAGCCATCTGCTGCGCGCCAGTTCGGTACTCTCGTTGACGCAGGCCGCGAGCTATCAGGAGTTTGCCGAGGAGGTCAAGCAGGGCCGCGCCGTGGCGCTGGTTCTGCCCACGTTCTTTGCGCCCCTGAGCTGGAAGATCTTTCTGCGCGTGCTCTACTTCATTGCCCATTACCGGCGTATCGGCCACTTCCGCGGCCAGCCGGTCGGCGAGTTGTTGAGCGGAAGAACGGTGCTCCTGGACCCGGCCGGATTTGCTTCGCGTGGATTCCTGAGTGCGGCCTCGGCGCTTGGCTTGATGCGTTGAAATTCCGGCGATGCAGTTCAGGCTCTCTTGATGGCGTGCCCATGGCCCTCGGCGCGCAGGAACTCTGCAATCCGTTCGCGTGCGTCCATCGAGCCACTCAGACTGATGCAAAGATCTACCCGCAGTTCTGCAAAGGCCTTTCGCTCGTTGCCTGAGATGGGAAATCGCTCCGCATAGCCAAAGAGCAGCTCCGAACAGGTTTGCAATCCACGCGAAGCGGCGCGGCTTGCCGCAAGGAAACTTAAGTCCCGGAAGATGGCGGCGTATTCCCCGGCCGGCGGGCAACTGTTCTTCTCCATTTCCAGAAGATCCAAAGCCAACGAACGCGCTGCCAGCAACCCGCAAAGCGCATCCGCGATCGCGAAGGTCACACCCTGGCGTGCATCGCAATAGAGCTTGGCGCCGCGCGCATCGGCTTTCTCCCGCAGCCGCTCCAGGGTCCAATGCCAGAGCCGCATTCCCTCGGCCAGGCTGCTCATACCGGCTTGCGGCAGGCGTTCGGCAAGCGCGTCGATCTCTACGGCCCACTGCTGGAACTCGACGAGAAAGCCAGAGCCGGTCATGGCGGCTGAAACCAGACGGCGCTGCAGCGCCGAAGGGCCCATGTACATGTCTTCAATCTGCGCATCGAGCAGCCTGGAGTGCAAATCGAAGCTGGCCGCCGCGCCGTGCACGCTCAGCGCGGCTGTTTGCCGTAAGCCCTCCGAAACTCTGCTGCTGCTGAAGAGCTTGGCCGCCGGAGCGAATAGCGCGGCCAGATTGGCATTGGCGCTGGACCGATCCTCCGCCGCATCGAGTTCATCGCTCAATCGCGCCGCAGAAAAGCCCAGCGAGGCCGCCGCCTCGCCCGTGGCCCATAGATCGGCCATGGTGAGCCGTAACTCCGCGTTGCCGCATCTCTGTGCGGATAAATTGAACCAGTCTTGTACGGTGGAGAGCGCCTTGGCCGCGGTCATCAGGCCAAGCAAGGCGCGCATCCTGCGCAGGGCAGGTTCTAACAAGGCGCGATGGCTGAAGCGCGGAACGAGCACTCCCTGTTCCATCGTGTAGCCGCCGACGATGCACGAGGCCGGCACTTTGAGGCGAAAGACCGGATCGGTGGTCGATGCAAGACGATGTCCCAACTTGCGCACTGGCGCACCCCGCTCGAAGTCGCCTGCGGCCCCCGGTTCGAGAATCACGAGAGCGCTGCCGCGCACGCCAGCGCCGTCTCCCTCGACAGCAGCCACCACAAACTCCGCAAAGTCCATGTGGCTGATGAAGCGTCCGCGCTTGTGAATCTCGAGCAAAGCTTCGCCGTTCGCGCCTGAGCCGGCTGAAGACATACGGCCGGCAAGAAAGGTTGCATCCGCGCCCGCGCCGGGAAGCGGCTCGGTCACGCAAAGGGCTCCGTGGCGCAGGTCGAAGCGGTCCTGGCCGGGCTGCCTCAAATAGCGCTCGCGCTGCTGCGGTGTTCCAAAGTCGCGGATGGGCATCTGCGCCAGGCTTCCCGAAAGGCAGCAGGTTGCGACTCCGGCGTCCACGCTGGCCAGCTCCCAAACCGCCAGCGCCAGCGGCATGGCAAGCCCGTTGCGCGCGGAAGCCAGAATTCCGGTCATCCCTTGAGCATCCAATGCGCGGAGCACGCGCGCTTTGTCTTCCGTCCATCCGCAAGTGGCGCTCGCCTGCGCCAGCAACGGCGCCACGGTCTCGCGCGCCGTCTGGCGCGCTTTGTCGCGCAACTCCAGCAGCTCCGCGCAACCGGCGATCCGCCACAGCGATGCGTGCGCCTCATCCCACCAGCGGAAATCCATCACGGGTCCTATTCAGAGTCCTTGGGAATGCTACATTCGGCCAGATGGCGCGGATTGACAAGCAAAACTCTCAAAATGAATTCACGCGATCTTCTCCGACGGGAGACAAATCAAAGCGATTTGAAAGGCTTTCTGCCATCTTAGAGTGCTGCTCCGCGGGAAGGTAAAGGCGCGCCTACTGCTTCTTTCCCCGTGGCTCACCCGCAACTTCAACCTGTACCTTTTTTCCGACTTCACCCAGAGCAGCATTCAGACATTCTGTTATGCCGTAAGCGTCACAGTAATAAGGCCGCACCGGGATCGATGCAATTTCGGCTTTGGTCTTTGGGTCGATGAAGTGAATTGCAAGAATCAACTGATAGTTGACGTAGTCGATTCGGACATCCGAAAACTTGATATAGAGGTAGTTCCCCGCTACATTCTCGTCCCCTTTATTCTTGGCTGCGGCAATTTTACGACCAGACAAATACTGCGATTGGCATCTCTGTTGAAAAAGAGAATTCAGGCTACTTATCGCTTCAATCCAGCTTGCTTTGGACCACTGGGATTTGCCGCTATGCAGAAAAGAAGAGTCATCATGGATATAAAGTACCCACTCGTCAGGGTTCAAATCGACCCAGCCAACGAAGATGGTGTCCATGTTCCTCATATCAACTGTGGTTTCTTTGCGCGGTGCGCTGTGGCGTCCGGCCATCAGAGGCGCCGGAAGAACCAGACAAAGCAGGAATACGGCAATCAAAAGGCTTGGCGGGCCTGTAACGCGGCGTTTCGGAGTCATTCCGGTATATTAGCGCGGACTGGCGACAACGCGCTATTAGGAAAGTACCCGGGCTCCTTGCCACCTGAAGCCGATGCTAAAATGTAATCCCAGAGGTTCATTTGGGATCTCGGAAGGATCGACATGGCCAGGTCAGCGTTTTTTTTGCTTTTGTTTTGTGCTACCAACGCCTCGCTGGTACTGCTCTATCCTTTTTCTCTGGCGCGCCTCCTGCTGGTGGCAGTACTTTATGCGCTGGGCACGGGGGTGATGCTTTACCTGCTGTTTCATCCGCGCAATCAGTGGCTGGTTTCCAATCGTTCGCAAGTGGAACAGGATGGCTGCATTGCCCTGACCTTCGACGATGGCCCCGACCCGGTGGATACGCCCCGGCTGCTCGACCTGCTGCGGGAAAAGAACGTGAAAGCAACCTTCTTTGTGGTGGGCCAGCGCGCCGACCGGCATCCGGAGATCGTGCGCCGGGCCTGGGAGGAAGGACACCTGATCGGCAATCACACCTGGTCGCATCCGCCGCTCTTCTGTTTTCTCTCCCCGCGGCGCCTGCGATCCGAGATTGAGCGCGGCGCGGAGTGCATCGGGCGCATCTGCGGGGTCAGAACGCGCTATTTCCGTTCCCCCATCGGCTTGCGTCATCCCCTGCTGCGGTCTGTGCTGCAGGAAGCGGGGTTGGAGTACATCTCCTGGCGCATCCGGAGTTGCGATACGATGATCCGGAATCCCAATTTCCTCGCCCGCCGCATTCTGAGCAATGTGGCCAGTCGCGACATTATTCTGATGCACGATCGTCTGCCGAAGGGCACGCAAGTTACGTTAGAGATACTGCCTGGGATAATTGACGAGTTGAAGGAACGCGGCTTCGAGTTCGTGCTGGCCGGCTCCCGCGAGACTGTTCATGGCCATGCCGATTTATGAAAATATGCGCACTCATCCCAACATTCAATGAAGCCTCCCACATCGCACAGGTGGTCGAAGGCGCCAGACAGCACGTCGAATCGGTCATCGTCATCGACGACGGATCGAGCGACGGCACCGCGGAACTGGCCCGGAATGCTGGTGCGTTCTGCATCGAATCGCCTTCGAACTGCGGCAAGGCAGCCGCTTTACGCCGCGGCTTCATTCATGCCAGCGCTCAGAACTTTACCCACGCCATCACGCTGGATGGCGACGGCCAGCATCTGCCGCAAGATATCCCCGCCCTGCTGCGGGTAGCGCGGGAGACGGAGGCGGAGCTGGTGATCGGAGCCCGTCCCTTCGACCGTGTCCTGATGCCGCGCGCCCGCTATTACTCCAACACCATCGGCAGCCGCTGGGCCTCGGCGCTGGTTGGCCGCGAGATCAAGGACAGCCAGAGCGGCTTCAGGCTCTTTCGCCTGGAAACGCTGAACCGCATCAAACTGCGCAGCCGGCGCTACGAATTCGAGATGGAAGTGCTCATCAAGATGGGGCGCGCCGGCTGCACTATCGCTCACGCTCCTATTCACATGGTCTACGACAACGGTCAGGCGCGGTCCAAGATGAAGCCGGTGCGCGATACGGTGCACATCTGCCTTTGGTCGCTCGCGTTTCGTTTTCTGGGAGCCTGAGATGAGAATGCGCCTAGCTTTCTGCGTTGTAGCTTTGCTGATGTTGCCGCGCCTACTGCCGGCGCAATCCGACGATCTGCTAATGCGCATATGGAACGGCGTGCAGCAGGCGCAGGGCAAGTTCACCACCGGCTGCGGCAGCGTGGTCGAGACCCGCACCTCCAGGCTGATGGTCAAGCCCATGGTGCTGCACGGCAAGTTCTGCGCTGAGGGCATGACGCGCTTCTCGCTGGAGTACTTCGCGCCCAACGACCTGCGCATCCGCTTCAACACCGACTATCTCAATGTTACCGACGCAGAGGGGAAGACCGAGGTGCTGGAGATCGGCCGCGGCGTTCGCCGCGCCCAGTCAGCCTTCAGCCGCGAATCCTCCATCGAGGGGCTGAAGAAGAACTTTACCATCACCACGCAGGAAAACAGCCGTGAATACGAGATGAAGTTTGTTCCCCGCAGCGAGAATTTTCGCCGCCGCCTGAATTACCTGGTGGTGAAGCTCGATAAGCGCGATTTTCTGCCGCGCTCGCTGGAGGTGGACGGCAAGAGCGGAGTCAACAGCGTCTTCCTCATTGACTTCACCTCTCTGAACACGAAGCTGCCCGCCGAAACCTTCGAGGTGTCGAAACCAAAGTGATCGAGCAAAACGAAATCGAGAAGATCATCCCGCATCGCCCTCCGTTTTTGTGGATCGACAGGGTGGAGGAACTGGAGCCGGGCATTCGTTGCGTTGCATGGCTCTCAGTCAATGCGGAGAACCCTGTCTTTGCGGGGCATTTTCCCGGCCGGCCGATCCTGCCCGGGGTGTTGATAATCGAGGCGGTGGCGCAGACGGCGGCGGTGATGATGGGATCGGCCACTCCCGCAGAGACGGTGGGATCGGCGCTGCTGGCCGCGGTCAATCGCTTCAAGTTTTTCAAGCCAGTGGCTCCCGGCACGATATTGCGCATTGAAACCACGAAGCTGACCCAGGCCGGAACCATGGCTTGCATCGAAGGCACGGTGAGCGCGCAGGGCGAGAGGGTGGCGAGCGGTGAGTTATCGGTAGTCTCAGGACGATAAACGGGAGTTTTCAAGAAAAGGTCGAGCAGTGCTCCAAAGATTTAACGCACATATTCGCAAGTTCGCGGCCACTCTGCTGACTGAGCGGCTTGACCCTGCTTCGGCCGGAGCTGCCGTGTTTTTGGGAATCTTCATTGGTATTGTGCCGATCTATGGCCTGCAGACCCTGGCCGCTGTGGGCCTGGCCGTATTGTTGCGGCTGAACAAGCCCCTGACCCTGGCCGCCACCTTCATCAACAATCCGCTCCTGCTGCCCCCGATCGTAATTTCCTCGGTGGAACTGGGGGACTTTCTGCGCCATGGATCGATTCGTCCCTGGCATCTGGCGGCGCTTTCCGGCGTGCAACTGAAAGAGCAGCTCTTTTCGTGGGTGCTGGGCAGCCTGGTGCTGGGTCTGCTGGTGGGCGGCGCGGCGGCCATCGTCACTGCGGCCGTGGTACATTGGATGGCGCCTTCGCGGCGTGGTTTGCGCGAACATATTCGCTTCGTCAATCGGACCTTTGCCGGAAGCGCGCGGTTCGACCGCGGTTTTGTTCGCTGGAAGATGCGGCTGGACCGGATATTTTCCCTGCTGGCCGCTGAGGAGTTAGGGTCGGGGACGGTGGTGGATCTGGGCTGCGGCTACGGCATGGCGTTGAGCTTTGCGGCCTTTCGCGACGGCCGCCGCCTGGTTGGCTGCGATCTGAACGCCCACCGGATCGCCGTAGCCCAACAGGCTCTGCGCGCCTTGAACGCGGAGACGAGCGTGCAGGACGTGCGTCATTTCGCGCTGCCTCCGGCCGGCTTGATCCTCATTCTGGATGTGCTGCAATATTTGTCCGGCGAGGAACAGTTGGCGCTGCTGAAGCGTTGCTGCGCGTCGCTGGAACCCGGCGGACGCCTTATCTTCCGGGTGCATGACCGCGAGCGCGGGCTGTGGAGCGCTCTCACGGTGGGTCTGGACCGGCTGCTGTTTTCTGTGGAGCGTGTCGGCGCCCGCCCCATAATTCTCTCCGCAGCGCAATATCGCAGCGTGCTGCAGGAGGCCGGGATGCAGGTCGAGTGTCGCCGCTTTCGCAATCGTCTTCCCCTGGCTCACATACTCTTTCTCGCACGCCGTCCGGCCGCGGAAAGCGCATTATGATGGTTCGCTTCATGCGCGGGCTGGGACGGCTGGTGATAAACCATCCAGGGCTAGTGGCAGGGCTTGCGCTCATCCTAACCCTGTTTCTCTATGCCAACATCCACAACCTGCGCACCGAAACCGAACTGACCGACATGTTCGGCAGCCACGATCCGCAATGGCAGGCGGCCAGCCAGATAGGCAAGGAACTGGGCTACGGCAACCAGCTCTTTGTAGTGGTCCAGGCGCCGGAGGGTGAAGCGGACAGCAGCGAAGCGATGGAAGCGGCGGCCGACCGGCTGACTGCCGAGATGTCTGCCAGCGGACTCTTCAAGGAAGCGCGCTGCGGCTTGCGGGAAGAGGAGTTGCTCAACTTGGTGCGGCTCTTTTCCTGGCACTTCCCCTCCTACGCTTTGCCCGGCCAGAGCGAAGCGCTGGCGCAGCGGCTAGAACCGAAGCAGATTCATCAAAACGTGCGCCGCGCAGCCACCGAACTGGTCACGCCATTTTCCACCATGGGCGCGGATTACTTTGTGGCCGATCCGCTGGGCCTGGCGAGTGTGACGGCGGGCAATGGCGAGGGCTTCTCGCAGTTCTCCAGTTTCGATCTCTCCTGGGGCTCGGGAAACCGCTTTTTCAGCCGCGATCACAAGGCGCTGCTGATTATCGCCGAACCGCGCGAGTCGGCCGTGGACTACAAGTTTGCCGAGCAGATCATGCAATGGACGCGCGCGCACATCCAGAGCATCGAGGCCGATCCGGAGATCCGCAACGCCGGCGTGCGCGCCATTCCCGCCGGCGCCTATGTTTACGCGGAGCAGGACCACAAATTCATCGAGAGGAATATCCGCCGCGTTTCGCTGGTCTCGATCGCCGGCAGTTTGCTGCTGTGCCTGCTGGTTTATCCGAATCTTCCGCTGCTGCTGCTGTCGCTGCTGCCCACCAGCCTGGGCATTCTGTGGACCACCGGCATCGCCAGCTTCTATCCCGGCGAGGTGAATCTGATCAGCCTGTCGTTCATCGCCATTCTGGCCGGCCTGGGCGACGATCAGGTGGTGCATTTCTTCAACCGCTCGCCGCAGGAGTGGGCCAAGGGCGGCAGCTTCAACGAGGCCATGCTGCGCACCTTTGAAACCACCGGGGTGAGCATCGTTCTCTGCATCCTGACCGCGGCCTCGGCCACGGCCGCGCTGGCGGCCTCCAGTTTCAAGGCGCTGGCGGAGTTTGGTTTCATCCTCACTGTCGGCATGTTCATGATGATGATTCACACGCTGCTGACAGTGCCCGCGCTGATGCAGTTGTGGAACCGCCACATCCGGCCATTTGCGCCCCAGGGCATCACCTTCCGCTTTCTTCCCGCCGTGGCGCGCGGCTCGCTCAACTTTGTTGGCCGCCATGCCCGCTGGGTCGTGGCTGTTGCCGCCGGTCTCTTTCTGCTCTCCGTCGTTTTGCTGCCCACCATCAAAATGGGCGGGAGCTTTGCCGTCATGGGCGACGCCGATAGTCCGGCAGTTGCCGCGCAGAACCTGCTCTCCGCCAAGTTTGGCATCGAGGGCAGCCCCACGCTGCTGCTGATTGCCGGCGACGAGCAGCAGGTGCTGCGCCGCGCCGAGGATCTCACGGCTGGCCTGGAATCCTACCGGCAGAGCGGCGCCCTCAAATCCGTCTTCTCTCCCACGCAGTTGCTCCCCTCCGCCGAGGCACAGAGGCAGCGGTCCGCATCGCTGGCTGCTGTCGACATGAATGCCTCGGCCCGCGCGCTGGAGGAGGCGCTGCGCGAAAACGGCCTGCGAACAGAGCCTTTCTTGCCCTACATCGAGCAACTGCGCAAGCTGGGAGAAGGCACCGCGCCGATTACGCTGGAATCGGCCGCGCCTTACCTGCCCTCAGGCCTGCTCGACAACAGCCTGCGCAAGACCGGGGACGGCAGTTACGTTGCCGCCATCGCCTTCTATGCCGCTGATGCAAATGCCCATCAAGTGATTCCCCAGGCGGTGCTCGACTCCTGGCGCAGGCAGTATGGCCCCTTTGTGGAGTTTTCCTTCGACAAGATCAATCGCGACTTGCAGAGCCAGGTGCTGCGCGACAGCCGGCGGGCTTTGCTGTGGACCGCCGCGGCTATCGTCTTGATCGTTTATCTCACCTTCCGCAGTTGGCGCATAACCCTGCTGGTGCTGATGCCGATCGTCTTTGCCATCGTTGTGACCTTCGGCCTGCTGCGGATGATGAACCACTCCTTCAGCTTCATGTCCGTTACGGCGATCCCGCTGATCATCGGCATCGGCATCGATAACGGAATCCACCTCGTCCGCCGCTATCTGGAACGCACGCCCAACAGCATCCTCGATGTCGCCAAGGCCTCGGGCGCGGCGCTGATTCAATCCAACCTGACAACCATCATCGGCTTTGGCGCGCTGCTGGCGGCTACCTTTCCGCCGCTGGCCGAACTGGGACTGGTGACCTCGCTGGGCGTGGCTCTCACCCTGGCCGGCGGACTCTGGCTCATTCCCGCCGTGATCCTGATCGGGGGCGAAAGGAGGGAATCACAGGTGGCATCCCGCGTGGTTGCTCGCTGACACGCGCTTTTACTGCTATTTCTCCGCCAATTCATGAATTCCGCACTCTCTCTGAGAGCATTCGTGTAAACTTAAGTAAAATAAGACCAACTGCTTGGAAGGCTTACGTTGAACCCGCTTGGTAACGATGTAACCATTGATAGGGTCTCTTCTCTTTGCCCGCACTGCGGCAAGCCATCCCTTGCCGAAATCTTCGACCGCGGAGGCAAGGTTTACCAGCGCTCCGAGTGCGCTTGCCACACGCCCAGCGAGGATTTGATCTTCTCCGATACGGGGCTGTACCGCCGGCTTGAAGCGTGGAACAAACTGATCTTCCCCGACACAGGGGCGGAACCGGCGCCATCCGGCCCAAGCTGCTGCGGCCCTCGGATGGGAAGCCAGAATGAGCCGTGCCTGGCCATTATCGACATCACCAATCGCTGCAATTTCAAGTGTCCGGTATGCTTTGCCGAGGCCAAGGGCGAGGGCAGTCACTACTTTCTGGAGATGGAAGTAGTGACCAAGATGCTGAAGGCGCTGCTGGACCGGCCTGTGCCCTGCCGGAGCGTCCAGTTTTCCGGCGGCGAACCGACGCTGCACCCCGATTTTCCTAAGATTCTTCGCGCCGCCCGCGATATGGGCTTCACTCATCTTCAGGTGGCTACCAACGGCAGCCGCTTTGCCGATCCGGATTATGCCAAGCTCTGCGAGGAGTCGGGCCTGCACACGCTTTATCTACAGTTCGACGGCATGAACGACGAGGTGTATCTGAAGATGCGCGGCCAGCGGCTGCTGGACAAGAAGATTGCCGCCGTGCGCGCGATCGAGCAGACCAACATGCGGCTGGTGCTGGTGCCGACGATCATGAGTTCGGTCAATGCGGATCAGTTGGGGCCGATCTTCGAGTTCGCGCTGGAGCACAACAAGTTCGTGACCGGCATCAGCATTCAGCCTTGTGCGGATGTGGGCCGCATCGCGGTGGCCAACGGCGGCGCCGAGCCTTTCAACCTGGC
>PMPH01000080.1 GCA_003161045.1 Acidobacteriaceae bacterium | reverse complement strand
GAACTGGGCGCGATGGTGGCGCTGGCGCTTCCGGTGGTGCTGAGCGAACTGGGCTGGATGGCCCAGGGCATTGTGGACACCATCATGGTGGGCAAGCTGGGACCGGCGGCCATCGGGGCCGTTGCGCTGGGCAATGCCGTCTACTATACGCCGGCCCTGTTCGGCTTCGGTTTGCTGCTGGGGCTGGACACGCTGGTGGCGCAGGCCTACGGGCGAGAGGACCACGACGAATGCCACCGCTGGCTGGCCCAGAGCGTTTACCTGGCGTGCCTCATCACGCCGCCGCTGATGGTGGTGATCGCCTTGGCCAGCCTGGGCTTTGCGCCCCTGGGCATTACCCGCGAGGTGGCCGCGCCGGCGGCCGCTTACCTGCGCGTCCTCAATTGGGGAACGCTGCCGCTGCTGATCTACGGCGGGACGCGGCGCTACCTGCAGGCCGTCGGCGAGGTGCGGGTGGTGACCGTGACCTTCGTCGTGGCCAACCTGCTGAACTGGCTGGGCAACTGGGCGCTGATCTACGGCAAGTGGGGAATGCCGGCGATGGGGGTGAACGGTTCGGCCCTTTCGACGGTCGTCTCGCGCATCTTCATGGCCCTGGCGCTGATGGGGTTTGCCTGGCGCTACGAGCGCAGGCGCGGCCATCCGCTCTTTCGCCGCTGGGCGGGGCCGAGCCTGTCCCGGCTGCAGGGGCTGGCGCGGCTGGGCGCTCCGGCGGCGGGGCAGATTGTGCTGGAGGTGGGCGCCTGGAACCTGGCCACGCTCTCGGCCGGCTGGCTGACGCCGGCAGTGCTGGCCACTCACCAGATTGCGCTCAACTACGCCAGCCTGACCTACATGGTTCCGTTGGGCATTTCGGCGGCCGCGGCGGTCAGCGTAGGCCATGCGGTGGGGGCGGGAGACCCCGCGCGGGCGCGCCGCGCCGGCTGGCTGGCGCTGGGGCTGGGCGCGGGCTTCATGCTGCTGGCCGCGGTGGTCTTCCTGGCCGCGCCGGGGCCGCTGATTGCGCTCTATACCCGCGATCCCGAGGTGATGGCGCTGGGGCGCAGGCTGCTGTGGGTGGTGGCGGCCTTTGAGGTCTTCGACGGCATTCAGACCGTTTCGACCGGGGCTTTGCGCGGGCTGGGCGAGACGCGGGTTGCCATGCTGGCCAACCTGGTGGGCTACTGGGTGCTGGGATTGCCGCTGGGGCTCACTTTGTGCTTTGTGCTGCGGAGGGGCATCTTCGGGCTGTGGATCGGCCTCACGCTGGCCCTGATCATCATCGCCACGACGCTATTGGCGCGCTGGCGCAGGGACTCGGCGCGGCTGGCGGAGGCTAAATAGACAAAAATGATGGGGGTAGAGGCGGGCGGGTTGACAGGCCGGCAGGGCAGGGAACTCCCCGGCGGATTTGTGGTACAGTATGCCATCTGCTTTTAAGGAGATGGCGCCATGTCGAGATTTGCTGTAATCACCGACAACTGCACCAAAGACCTGCTCTGTCTTGACGTTTGCCAGCCGGTAGCCATTCATCCCACCACGGATGAGCCGGATATGGACAACGTCACCCAGCTTTACATTGACCCAAAGACCTGCATCGACTGTGGCTCCTGCATCGCGGTTTGCGAGCGCGAGGCCATCTACGAGGTTGATGAACTGCCTGAAGATATGAAGAAATTTGCCGAAATCAACGCCGCCTACTTCAAAAAATAGGCCCAGCTGTCCAAAAAGTGGGAGACCGGTCTGGAGGAGTTTTCCATGTTCGCCCCTTTCAGCCGTCTGCAGATGGCCAAGCGAGTGCGCCATGGCTCTCCGGACGCGGCGTGGCGTGGGTGAATGAAATTCCGGGGAATGCGCGATAGCCCAGCATGGCAACAGGTGGGCATTGCGCAAGAGGGTCTTGTTGCGCAGCAACCAACCTGTTTCAAATCAATTCTTTCAAGGAGATAGGAACGATGGCCGAATATCACGTGATCACTGGCAAGTGCATCAAGGCGCTGCTTTGTCTGGACGTTTGCCAGGCGGATGCGATTCACCCCACTGCCTCAGAGCCGGAGATGGCCGAAGTGGCCCAGCTTTACATTGACCCGGACCGGTGCGTCAATTGCGGCTCATGCGTCGCGGTTTGCGAAAGCGAGGCCATCTACGAGGTGAATGAACTGCCCGAAGAGATGAAGAAATTTGCCGAAATCAACACCGCCTTCTACAAGAAGAAGTAGAAAGGACGATCGGGGGAAACTTTTTAGGTTTGCGCGGTCAGCGGCCATTGGAATCCTTCGACTGGCGGAGCAAATGCAAGACGGCTCTATGTGCATAATGTCTTGCTGGCATGGATGCAAGGGCTGGGGGCGGTGAAGTGTTCCACCCCCAGAACCGCATCGCGCGTAAAGCATAACGCACTCTCCAGAGGTTGGCGTAAAAGCCTATAGCAACTGGAGAACCTCTCTAGGCCGGTGCGGCCGGTACCCACTTTTGCAGACGCGCAGCCGTACCCTGCTATGATCGGGTGGTTATGATGGGTGGTTTGAATTTCCGTGGAAAACGTGAGCTGCTGGCACGCGGATTGCTCTGGAGTGGCGCATCTTTCCTGCTCTCGCGGCTCCCGGCGCGGGATTCGCTTTTAGTCTTGAACTATCATCGCATCGGGAACCCCGATGACGATCTCTTCGATCCGGGCGTTTTCGAGGCGACCGCCGATCAGTTCAACGATCAAATCTCCCACCTGAAGCGGCGCGTTTCGCTGGTAACTCTCGAAGAAGCGTTGGCCTTTATCGACGGCACGATCAAAGAGAAGACCCGCCGCTGCCGCGTGTTGATTACGTTCGACGACGGCTATCTTGACAACTACGAAATCGCTTATCCCATTCTCCGGTCGCATGGTGCGCAAGGCGTATTCTTTCTTGTCACGAGCATGGTTGGCTCCTGCCAGGTTCCGTGGTGGGACACATAGCCTACTTGGTGAAGACGGCGCGAAGGCGCCGGTTCACTCTTCACTACCCGGCTGACCTGGCTGTCGATATCGATGAGAACGGCTTGGCGGAGAGCTTGCGAGCCATCCTCAGGTTATATAAGATGCCTGAGAATTCCGATTCCGCGCGTTTCATCCGAAGAGCTGGCGGAAGAGGCGAAGGGTGAAGACCTGTCCGGAACGGTGCGGCGCTTCTTGGATTGGGACGAGGCCCGGGAGATGAGCAAAGGCGGCATGGCGATCGGATCCCACACGCATTCGCACCATGTGCTCAGCCAATTGGAACCGGATCGGCAATACGAAGAGCTATCCGAATCCCGAGCAATCCTGAAGGAACAGCTTGGCGTCGCAGCCGATGTGCTTGCCTATCCGGTCGGCGGCAGAACCAGCTTCACCGATCAGACACAGACGTTAGCGCGTGAGGCGGGCTACCGCGCGGCCTTTTCGTATTATGGCGGCACAAACTTGCCAGGGAAGACATCCCCTTACGATGTGAGCCGAATCAGCATAAGCGACCAAAGCTGGAGCCGCTTCCGGGTTCAAAAGGCTGTCTGCCGGTTCACGGGCAGCTATTTGCCTTGAGTATCGCGTATAGAACGGGACCGAGGCGCCTCAACCTTATAGATTTCGTAGAGCGGCATTAGGATTCGAACGCGCGTTAACAACTTCAACTCTGGAAACTCGGCAAACACTTCGGGAAAGCTTGGGTGAATGTAGACGATGTACACTGCGTCCTGTGTTTCTCGCTCGCTTCAAGAACGATGTGGCGCAGAACCTTTCGCATTAAAGGCCTCCGGAAGGGGTTGAAAAAGTACAGCAAACAATTGCCTTCAGGGAGTGGCCATGTAATGGCGTCGGCAAGAACGGAACAAATGACATTACAGCGCTGCTCAGGCAAGCGCCAGCGGGCAATATTGTGTTCAGCTATCCGGTGCAACTCCGCGGAAAACTCCACGCCTGTAACCCTGCGAAAAGGGTAACGCGCCGCCAACAGGAGCGCCTTGCCCATTCCAGAGCCGTAGTCCACAAACTCAAAACGCTTCCAGTCAATCGGCAGCGAATCGAAGGCTGCATCGAAAAGAGTTACCGGCGTACCCCTGTAGTTGTGAGATTCACAGGCCTGTGCGGCGCTTAGGCCAAGTTGCTGAAGCTCTCGGAAGCCGCCGGTCTTTACTCTGTACCGGTGGTCGAATCGGCCGTCTCGCCATGCGCGAAACCATTCAGCGTCGAATCTCATGACAATCGATTCGAAGACCAGTCGAGTCGCCAGGAATAGTCCATGTGCGCGCAAAACTTGCCCTAATTGCGAGAGTTTGCGGCGAAGAATGCGAATTATCTGCATAAGAGGTCAGTTTACACGATCATTCCATCCGCTATGTAAAGCGCCCAAGCCCCATGCGGCTTTGTGTGAGCGCGTAGACAAGAGCCGGAATTGGATCGCGAAAAAAGCTTTGTGCATAAATGCGCTTCGCGGCCGTCGGCGGACGAATGGGACGACCTGCGCGGCGGCTTGCGCGGCGAAAAAGAAAATCGTTGTCCCACGCGATCCATTCGAGCGCCGGTGTGCCGCCTGTAGCCGACTCCGGGCATTCCTCTTCGGACATCAGCCCAACCGCCATTTCGAGAATTGGAATGCCAAGGGAGCTCGACATCAAGACCTGGCTCCATGGACGTGCGTTCAACTCCAGCAGTGCAAGGCCGCGCGTGGAGTCGATCATCTCCAACTCCCCGAATCCTACAAATCCCGTTTCGCGAATAAACCGGGACGCCAGATCGATCGCATCAGGCCTGTTCACAGCCGCCACCCTGCTTCCAGTCCGCATACTGCTGTAATGCACCTTTTCCGTCGCATACGCACAAGCAAGATGCCCTAGAGATGAGGTGCAAAAGCAAACCGAAATCGACGCGCCGCTCAGATATTCCTGGGCGATAAATGCGTTTTGGTCGAGTACTTGCCCATCGAAAACTCGCCATTCGGCAAGATCGCGGATAATAACTGCCTTCACGCCGCATTGAGCTTCGAGTTTGTAAGTCGAGGATGGCTTGAGAACGAACGGGTAACAGGGTGGCACCCATTCCGAATTGACCTTGGTGCAAAAGGTGGCCGGACCGGGGAGGCCGAGCCGTGTAATTTCTCGCTCAAAGGAAGCCTTGTCCAAGGTCAACGAAAGATGTTCCGGCGTCATGGGCAACATTCTGCCGATGCGCAGAAGCCGCTGAATATCCTCGGCCAGCGTCTCGATCCAGACATCTGCGCATGGAAACAGCAGCAGTTTTTCTTCAGAACTGCTCCGTAATGATTCCAGGCAGGAATATACCCGCGCCGTTGATCTATCCGGCAGGCGGATAGTGTTTTGGACAAAACGGGAAAAGAGGCCAAGCGCGGCTCGTCGACAGCGCTAATCACGGTGATGCGATGCGCCCTCAAACAGGCGGCGGCACTGAGCGCGGATCCGCCTTCACCGAAAAGAACGATTTGCTGAGGCTTTCGAAATTTCATGATTTTCCACCCCGATTCTACCCGCAATCTGAAGAGCATGCAAGATATTGCGAAAGCTACGCGCTCGAGCTTCGGTTCATTGCCTTGGATAAATCGAACACATTGAGTTACCAAGGGAAGTTTGTCTCAGATATGTTGCGATTCTCGATCCGCGCATCTTATCCGAGCGTCGCTATCGCGGCATAGGCGCAGGCGCGCAAGTAACATTTGGCCCGAACTATTCCGTCTGGCGTACAACATAAGCTGCCGGTCCAGCACCGAAAAGCGCCTCCGGTAGGCTTTCATGATTATCGGCGAAATTCCGCCTTAATCCTCTGGTAAGGGGCATTTTCTTGTTGGCCCCGCGCTGCCGGCCCCCGGGCGGGCCAGCAGCGCCAGAATCTTGTGCGCGGGAGCGGCAACGGATTTGGGCAGCATCCCGGCCAGCGTCTGGAAGCGGTCCAGATCTTCCTGTTCCAGCACGCGCATCAGGTAAAGCAGCCCGAAGAGCACCAGCAGAGAGGCGCTCCCACCGCAGAGGATGGCCCAGACCGGCGCCAGGCGCGCCGCGAACAGAAACGCGGTGACCGACGCCAGCAGGCTGATGAAGGTGATCTTGGCCACCAGCAGCCAGGGAAGTTTCACCTTGTAGAGCCGGATGCCGATGGCCCACATCAAGCCGACGGCCATCACCTGCGCCGCTCCGCTGCCGATGCAGGCGCCCACCGCGCCATGAGCCGGAATCAGCCACCAGGCCACGCCCATATCTGCGATGCCCGCCAGCACCGTGGCCATGATGACATAGCCCTGCCGTTCATTGCTCTCCAAAAGGCTCTGCACCGGGCCGATGAAGGCCTTCGGCATGCACAGCAGCGGCGCCAGCGTGACCACCATGGCCGCGCCCCGGTACTGGCTGCCGTAAAGCACGAGCAAGGCGGGCAGCGCCAGCGCGGCGGAGATGAAATGCAGCGGAATCGAGGTCAGCGCGAGATAGCGAAATGAGGAAGCCGCGAGCGTGGGGAGCCGGGACTTGTCGCGTCCGTATTGGGCGAAGATCGTCGCGCCGGCGGCCGAGCCAAAGATGGATGAACTGATCAGCAGCCGCTCGGCCATGTTGAAGGCCACCGAGTAGTAGGAAATCTGGCGAATATCCGGGCAAAGGTACTTCAACAGCAGAAACTCCGACCGGTCCCACACGATCAGCGCCACGATCATGCTGGCGATGCTTTGCCAGGCAAAGGAGGCCATGCGGCGGTGCAGTCCCCAGGGGTACACGTGGTTCCGCTCCCAGGAGTGGATGCGTTTCATGGTGGGAAAGAGGCGGACCAGGAAATCGACCGAGCGCATGATCAGCACCGAGGCGCCAAAGCCGATCACGCCCCATTTGAAGACCACGGTCGCGGCCACGGCCAGGAAGAAGGCGAGGATCGAAATGACCGAGGCTGGCAGATTGGCGGACAATTTTTCGCAGGCCACGTTGGCCTGGGCGGGAATGGAGTTGACCATCCCCGGCCAGATGCTGATGACCACCAGCAGCGAGGCCAACTTGTACTCTCCCTTGGCGTCGCTCAGCACCCAGAGGGCGAGACCGGCAGTGGCCAGCGTGGCCAGCCCCGCCTGCAGCAGCAAGGTGCGCTGGAAGATGAATCTGGCCGTTCCCCGGTCGCCCCGTCCCAGAAACTCGGCCATGTACTTGCGGGTGGTGGCGGGAATGCCCATTCCGCCCAGGCTGCTGACCACCGATGCGATCCAGATGACATAGATGATGTAGCCCATCTTTGCCGGACCCAAGGTGCGGGCGATGGCGATCGAAGTGGATAGGCCGACAACAAAGCTGATGACGTTCTCGATGCCGTACCAGCCGGCGTTCCGGGCGATGGTCTTGGTATTTGTCATGTCGATATCAGTTATGCTCCGGAAAGTATGTGCAGGCCATCGGTCTTCGCGAATCAATCCATAGACACCGGCAGCCAGCCGCGCACGGCGCGCAGCCGGCTGCCATCAATACTTCTTTGCGGCCTAACCCAGTCCTTGCAGCGCCGTTTGCGCCTGCTTTGCCGCCGGCGAATCCGGCGCCAGCGAAATAGCCTTTTTCAGATGAAGGGCCGCGCTGTGCCGATCCCCCAGCTTGCTGTACACCATCCCCAGGTGGTACTGGGTGGTCGGGTTGTTGCCATCGGCCTTGACGGCGTCTTCCAGAAGATCGCGGGCGAATCCGTAGGTTCCCTTGCAGTAGTAGGCCCAGGCCAGGGTGTCGGCGCTGTCGGGCGAATTCGGCATACCCCGCCGCGCCGTTTCCGCCAGTGACAAGGCGACATCCACATTTTCGCCATTCTGGAGCATCAGGTAGGCGAGATTGTTGGCCGCCACGGGCTGCGAGGACTGAATCTGAAGGGCCTGCTTGTAGTAGGCCTCAGCCTGGCGCGTATTCCCGCTCGACTCCTCCATGGTCCCCAGAAGGGCCAGAACGCCGGCGTTGCTGGGATGAGCCTGCGCCCACCGCTGCCAGGCGCCGATGGCGCTGGCTGCCTGGCCGCGCTGCATCTGGAGCTGGGCGTAGAGCCCCACCGCCTCGCCGTCGTTGGGATTCAACTGCATGGCCTTCTGCGCCGCCGCGGCCGCCTGATCAAAATTTTTGCCGCCGATCTGCAACTGGGCCAGCAGATCGTAGAAGCCGCTGTTATTCGGGCTCTTGGCAATCTGCGCATTGAGGCGCGCCAGGGCCTGGGCCGGCTGTTTGCGGGAAAGATCGTAGGCGATCAGCCCGCGCATGGCGGGAACGGAGTTGGGGTCACGATCGAGAGATTGCTGCAGCAATGCCGCGCCCTCCGGGAGGCGCTTTTGCGAGAAGCGAAGATCGCCCAGCACGAGATAGGCCTGCGGGCTTTGCGGGGCCGCGCTGATGGCCGTCTTCAGGTCGGCCTCGGCCTTGTCCGGCGCGTTGCGCTTCAGCTCGACCATGGCCCGCCACACATAACCGCCGGGGAAACGCGGCGCGGCAGTGAGAGTCTTGTCGGCCACATCGGCCAGCATATTCATGTCGCCGCGCTGCATCGCAATGTGCGCCAACTCCTCCTGTGCACCCAGGCCGCGCGGATTCAGTTGCGCCGCCTGACGGAAACTGGTCTCGGCCAGCCCGCTATCGCCCTTGGCCTGCGCGGCTTTGCCCAGCCAGAACTGAATGAAAGCGTCCTTCGGGGCATTGTTGACCGCATCCTGAAGAGCATTGACCGCGTCGGCCGTCTTGCCGTTATTGAGCAGCACAATCCCATTCAGCACGGCGACCTGGGGGTCCTTGGAGTTTTTCTTCATCAATTCGGCGACCACGCTCTGAGCTCTGGCATAGTCCT
This sequence comes from Acidobacteriaceae bacterium, assembly GCA_003161045.1. GTDB lineage: Bacteria > Acidobacteriota > Terriglobia > Terriglobales > Acidobacteriaceae > Telmatobacter. Next base: position 34,103 of record PMPH01000080.1, on the reverse strand, counting down.
TGACTTCGATAAGAATCCGGACGTATCCCTCCTGTACGGGCAGATTCTTGGGGTACTTTTGCGCCAGGCTGGCAAACTCCGCTTTGGCCTTGTCGATCTGCCCGGTGCTGGCGTAGTAGTCGGCCAGCACCAGCACTCCTTGCGGATTGTCGGCCAGATCGCTCGAAGCCTGACGCAAGACCTGCTCGGCCCTGGCCTGATTGCCCTGCTTGAGAAAGACCTCGGCCAGGGTCTTGCGCGCGCCCAGGCTCTTGGGATCGGTGGCGATGGCGCTCCAGCAGGTCTGCTCGGCCTCCGGCCAGCGGCTGTTCTTGATGTAGAAGGCGGCCAGCAGCAGTTTGGCGTTCACCGACTTCGAATCGAGCGCCACCGACTTCTTCATCTCCTGTTCAACCAATGAATTCTGCGCCGGATCGCCCACCTCAAGCAGCGCGAGGGTTTCGTGCAGCGCCCCCTCGTTCGGAGCCAGCTCGAGCGCGCGATGAATCTCGGTCAAAGCCAGATCCTTCTCCCCCCGCCTGGCCGCTATGCGGGCCAGCAGCGCATGGGCGTCGGCGTTGTTCGGCTGCGCGGCGATCACGGCATTGGCCTGCGTCTGGGCGTCGTCGATCCTGCCCCCGGCCAGTTGCATATTCCCCAGATCGATCCGCGCCTTGTAGTTCGTAGGCTGCAGGTCGGCGGCGTGCAGCAGTTCGCCGTAAGCCGCGCTGAGAGCGCCCATGTGAAGATAAGCCTGCGCCAGATCGTAGTGCGCCTCGGCAAAGTTCTTGTCGATCTTCAGGGCGTTGGAAAACTGAATGGCGGCCTCCTTGTACTTGCCCTGGGCGCTGTACCTCTCTCCGCTCTCCAGGTACTTGTGCTTGCGCACATTGGGATCGCGGTGGCAGCCGGACAATAGAGCGAGCGATAGAAACAGCGCCACCGCCCCCAGAGCGGCGCTGTGATTCCGCAATCTCCACCCGCCATTGAAGCTGGACTGAAATGCCTTGCCTCTGTTTTCCACTTTTTTTCATCCTTTCAGGCTCTTGAGTTTCAAACGGCCCGAGCCCCGAAGCCACTGGCCGAACTTGTGCTGCCTTTTTTCCTGCCTCTTCAAAAGAACGCCTGGTATAGCGACCGCGTGAGTTTGTCATTTCCCAGGTCTGCAAAACGGAACCTGGGGCACCCCAACTTTCGTGACCAGCCCCAACCTTCATGACCGGCTCTAACTTTCGTGACCGGCATTCCAAACCAGACGGTCGTGGCGCTAATCGGGGATAAACCGCGGCAGTAAAGGAGTCAGCCGCATGGCGAATCCCTCGGCGCGCCTTCTTGCCTCCGCTATGTCTTCGCTGGGTGTGACCGGCGTGATCACCCGGACCAGCGCCCCATCGGTGCGATTCATCCGTATGGCGTCGGTGGCCATGTAAATCTTCGCCATGTACTCATTGGCCACGCTGCGCCCATGCGCCTGATACCAGTAGATGACAAACTGCCTCATGCCGCCGTTGGCGATCACGTATTCGCCCACGCGGTGCGTCTTGCCATCCACATCGGTCAGATTCAAGTAATTCGACGACTCGAAGACCCAGCCGGCCCCTGGCAGGCAGTGCTTGGGAGAGTGAATGGTCTGGCCCGTCCTCTGGGTGGGGAAGTAGCCGATGAAGAGGCCGATGGGCGCCGTCTGTCCAGCTTGGGTGTAAATGCGCGAAAGGAAATCCCCGGCTCCCAGGACGTCGCGCGTCTCCTGGTCGATCGGTTGATCGCTGCCCGTCCACCCCGCCAGCACGGAGGGAAGCTGCGAAAAAGGCTCGCTGGGGGGATTCACGTCTGTATTGGCGCGCGTATGGAGCAGCAGCGCCGTCGAGGCCAGCAAGAGGACCGCAGCCCAAAAACGAAGATTCTTCATCGCGGCCGCCTTTTGACCGGGAACAGGAGCATCGCGCGATGGACGAGATAAAGGCTCACCAGCGAAACCAGAAAGACGACCCAGCCGGAAAACTCGTGAAAAAAGCCCATGGCCTTGTCCGGATCCCAGTACTGGACGCAGAGTCCGGTGCCCACGATGCGCACCGCATTGGCCGCAATCGCGATGGGAATGCTGGCCAGAACCAGCAGGACTCGCCGCCAGAGGGATTTCTCCAGAAAATACCCGTAAAAGACCGCCAGCGTAAACAGGCTCATCAGCGAGCGGATGCCGCTGCAGGCCTCGGCCACCTCCAGTTTCATCAGCGGAAGCTCGATGACGTTGCCCTCCCGCAGAACCGGCACGCCAAACAGGGGGAGCAGGCTGCTGGCCAGCTTGGAGGCCAGAATCTGCAGCGGAAAGGTGATCTGGTTGAAGAGAATGTCCGGAATGGGGATGGCCAGAAGGAGAACCAGCAGGGCGAAGCGCAACTCCTTCAGGTAGAGCCGTCCGCCGAAGCAAAGCACCACTCCGGCCAGCAGGATAATCAGAGAAACCCGCGAGAGGAAGAGTTCGGAGCCATAGACTCCCAGCAGCAGCACGGCGACTCCCAGCGCCATCACGGCAATTCCATTCCAGGAGGGAGTCACTTTTGTGCCGCGAAGAACCTCTCTCTTCTCCCACACCAGATAGGCCGCGAAGAAAGGCACCAGAAAGCCGTGAGAAAAATCCGGAATCTGCCACCAGTCGCTGACCAGCTTCCCCAGCACCTGGTAATAAACCGCCACGATCAGCAGGCAGATGATCGCCAAAGCCCAGGCAAACTGGGCGTCGCGTAAGGGACAGAAAACCGGAGAAGCCGCTGGGGTTTGCGCGTCTTGAGTCATTTTCCCGGAGATGGGATCCTCGCCAATTGCAATCCGTTCCACTTTACACCAGCAATTGGAGCGCTGGTAGTGAAAATCAGGAGTGAAGCTATTCGATGCAGGAGAATTTCCCGGCAACTTCCCCTTGCATGGATCGCCCTCTACGCAAAGATAACCTGTCAGCGCGCGTGGAATCCACTCTCCAGGCAAGTCAATGGTATACTCTTCCCCAACGGGAGGGGTATACTCTGCTCTTTCTTCACCATCCCCCGAAGAAGTGCGCTCAAGAGCCCATCATTTGCATGGGAGGTTCATTCCTCGCCCTGTATTCCCCCAGGCCTGGGGCCTGCACTGCTGAAACCTGCGTTGCTGAAGCTGAAACTTGCTTTGCGATAACAGGCGAGGAGCCTGCTCTCGCTGTGGCGGCAGTGTCCATGATCCGGGATGGGAAATGGCAGTCTGAACCCATTCCTTCGGCAGGGGCGGGAATACGGGGCGTCAAAGCAGGAATTTGGAACGCTGAAATTTGGGGCGCAACTGTCCAGATAGCCGAAGACCGGTTCCCATTGCGGATCGTGAGCGGCCAGGAGGCTGGGAAGCCTTCCACTGCAGTGCCAATCCGGCCGCGGGCGCGAATCCGGGCGGCGCGAATCGAGGTTGCACCGATCCGGGTTGCGCGGGGCCGGGCGCGGTGGAATCACCCCTGCCGTGCGGGATTCCGGATTCGGCCGGCAGTCACCGGAGACGCACTTTCGCCTTAAGATGGTGGGCCGGCCCGCCGAAGATTCCAGTAGCGGCCGGTGGCCATCAAAGACGCACTTTGCAGAGACGCGCTTTCGGGTTAAGATGGTGGGCCGGCCCGTAAAAGGTTCCGGCGGCGCAGCCGCCCCGGCCGGGAATCAATTTGCAGCCCCTGCTTCAAGGATTCAGGCGGAGCGAAACGGGAAACCAGCTTTTGTTCAACAGGACCAGCTTTTGTTCAACAAGAATGGAGTCGCACGATGAAGGAATGGAGTCGCACGATGAAACCGGAAAGCCTTCTCATTGTGGCATTTCTTGCTCCGGTGCTCTTCTGCCATGCTCAAGACCAGCCCGCGGCCGGTCAGCCGGCCGCGCAGAACACGGTCGCGCCCGCTGCGCAGTCTGCCGCCGCGCCGGAACTGGCCAAGCCCGTGGCGCCGAACGCGGCCACGCCGGCTCCGGCGGCCGGCAACAGCTATGTGATCGGCGCCACCGATGTGATTACCGTTACCGTGTTCAAGGAGCCGACCCTTTCGGGCAGCCTGCTGGTCCGGCCCGACGGCATGATCTCGGTGCCGCTTCTGGGCGACGTCAAGGCCTCCGGCAAGACGCCGCTCCAGTTGGCGGACGAAATTGCGGTGGCGCTCAAGAAGTATGTGCAGGATCCCAACGTCTCTATTGTCCTGAGCCAGAGCAACAGCAAGATCATTTATATGATCGGCGAGGTGGGCAAGGCGGGGCCGATCGGGATGACGCCCGGCATGACCCTGCTGCAGGCCATCGCTACCGCCGGCGGCCTGTCGGAGTTTGCCAACGCGAAGAAGATTTACATTCTGCGCCAGCAAGACGGCAGGCAGCAGAAGATTCCCGTGCACTACAAGCAGGCGTTGCAGGGCGATGCTGCGCTCAATCTCACTTTGAATTCAGGCGACACGATTGTCGTTCCATAGGACGGCCCCAATGAAACCAAGTTACACATTGCTGGTGATGGTTTTTATCCTTGGCGCCGCGGCCCAGGCACAGGTTGCGCCGGCCACGACCGGCCCGGCGGGGTTCCCGGTCAGCGGCACGCTGCGCTACGACCTGCGCTATACGCAGACCGCGCAGTTCTATGGCGGCCCGCAGGGCGACTCGCAGAGCAGCATCGTCTCGGGAGATCTGGCCTATGCGAATTCCAGCCACAAGCGCCCCTTTGCCCTGATGTATTCCGGTGGCGATATGTGGAATATTACCGGCGGATCTGGAGAAACCGGAGTCTTCCAGCACCTGTCGGCTTCGCAAGGGATTGTGGGGCGCAAATGGACATTGAATTTCAGCGACAATGTCGGCTATATGCCGCAGGCGCCGACCACGGGATTTTCGGGAATTCCGGGCGTGGGCGACCTGCCAAGCCAGCCAACCCAGCCGGTCCAGCCGGTCCTGACGCTGAACACGCGCAGCGTGGACAACACCGCGATCGCGAATTTTTCGCATAGCCTCGGCCCCGCAACCAGCCTCAGCGCCGGCGGCAGCTACGAAATTCTTCGCTTCCCGGACGGCAATGGCCTGGAGGACAATCAGTGGCAGGTGAACGGGCAGATCAACCGGCGGTTGAACGCGCACAATTCGATTTTTGCGCAATACGCCTATTCCCGTTCCACCTACCCTGATAACACCATCACCATGGACACTCAATCGGCGCTCTTCGGCTACACGCGCACGTGGAGCCGGCGGTTCAAGACGAGCGTCTCCGCAGGACCGGAGTGGGATAAGATTACGGGCATCGAGATCAATCTCCTTCCTCTTCCTCCATCAACATCGTCGGGGCTGACTGTGAATGCAAGCGCCAACTATGAGATCAAGTCAATGACCGCCACGCTGGGCTACTTTCAAGGAACCTCTGGCGGCGCGGGGGTGCTGGAGTCGTTAGGCACGCACAATAAGGATCTCAGCGGAGGGCTTTCGCGGCAGTTTGGAAGGAACCTGACGCTTAGCGCTTCAGGCGCGTATATGCGCACCCAGGCATTGATATCGGGCTTGGCCCTGGAATTGGGATCGGCACAGCCCGGCGGCGTGACCAACGGAGTGTATGGCGGAGTAGCGGCCACGCGGCGATTGGGCCGGTACATCACCATATTCGCAAACTACACGGCAACCGAGCAGTCGTCGAGCTCAGCGCTCCCCACGAATGCCATCTCCGGGCTATCGCAGGTGATCGGTTTCGGCATCGGCTACTCACCGCGCGAAATGCATCTCAGAAAGTAGTGGAACAAGGAGGCCTATGCTCGGGCATCGAGAACTGACCATTGGGGACTACGCGGAGATATTGAAGCGGCGGATCTGGCTGATTTTGGCTTCCGCTCTCCTTTTTCTGGGGATTGGCCTCGGCATCAGCTATTTGATTCCTCCGCACTACGTCTCGCAGACGCTGGTGCTGATCGAGCAGCAGAAGGTTCCCGAGGACTATGTGAAGCCGGTGGTCAATGAGGATCTGAACGCGCGGCTGGCCTCGATGAGGGAGCAGATTCTGAGCCGTTCGCGCATCGAGCCGATCGTCGACCGCTTCAATCTGTATCCCGGCGGCAAGGACACCATGGATGATCGCATTGATCAGACGCGCAAGGCGATCGGGATCAAACCCATTCCCGCCGGCCCGTCCTCGCATGGCATGCCGGGCTTCTACATTACCTTCCAGGCGCGGGACGCGCGCACCGCCCAGCAGGTCTGCGGCGAGATCACCTCGCTGTTTGTCAGCGCCAACCTGAGCGCGCGCCAGGAGTCGGCCGAGGGCACCACCGACTTCCTGAAACAGCAGCTCGACGACGCCAAGCGGAATCTGGACGAGCAGGACGCCAAACTGGCGGGCTTTGAGCAGAAGTACCTCGGCAAGCTGCCCGACCAGGAGCCGTCGAACATGAATGCGCTGCAGGCGATGACCACCCAGCTTGACGCCTCGACGCAGGCGCTGAGCCGGATGCAGCAGGAAGAGACCTTTCTCCAGGCCATGGTCGCTCAGCAGGAGCAGGAGCCGCCCAGCGCCAGTCCCGCCACGGCGGGGGGCGTCTCGCCCGACAGCCTCAGCACTCAACTCAAGAATGCCGTCTCGCAGGAAAAGGACTTGGAGGCCCTCTATACGCCCGACTACCCGGATGTGGTGGCCATCAAGCGCAGGATAGCCAGCCTGCGCGCCGAGATCGCGCGCGATGCGGCCGAACCGGCGAAGGGAAAGCCCTCTACGGCGCGCGCGGAATCGCCGCAGCTTCAGCAGTTGAAGGCGCAGCTTCGCGGCGAGCGGGATTCGATCGTCTCGGCCAAGCAGGAGCAGGCCCGGATCGAGCAGCAGGTCCGCAACTATGAGGCGCGGATCGACGCCAGCCCCCTGGTCGAGGAGGAATACAAGAAGATCACGCGCGACCACGAGACGGCGTTGCAGTTCTACAACACGCTGTTGACCAAGATGAATGAATCGTCGATGGCGACGGCTCTGGAACAGCGCCAGCAGGGCGAACAGTTCCGGGTGATGGACGCTCCCAACCTGCCCGACTCGCCCACCTTCCCAAATCACCAGGTTTTTGCCGGCGGCGGCCTGGCGGCCGGCCTCTTCCTGGGCTTGCTTTTGACCGCGCTGCTCGAGTATCGCGACACCTCGGTGCACAACGAGAGCGACATCTGGGCCTTCACCAAGCTGCCGACGCTGGCGGTGGTCTCCTACATCAACGATCTGGCCCCGCCCCGCGCCGCCAGCAAGCGCCGGCGGCTGTTTTCCCGCCCGGCAAAGTCCATGGAAAGCGTGCGCGGCTAGCCATGTACAAATCCTTCTTCGGCCTTCGCGCCCTTCCTTTCGGAGCCAGTCCCGATCCGCGGTTTCTCTTCCTGAGGCCGCGGATCAGGGAGACGCTTGCCTGCCTGCAGTATGGCATTGCCTCGCGCAAGGGCTTTGTGGTGCTGACGGGAGAGGTGGGAACGGGCAAGACTATCCTGCTCAAGGCCGTCCTGGACAGCTTCGCCCAGGATCGCATCGCGACGGCCTTCGTCTTCAATCCGCGGCTGGAGGTGCTCGATTTTTTTGAGTTTGTGCTGACCGATTTAGGCATTCCGCCCGTGACGCGGACCAAGTCGGGTATGTTGCTGCAGCTCAATCGCTGGCTGGTGGAGCGTTACCGCGCCCATCAGTTGTGCGCCATTGTGATCGATGAGGCGCAGAATCTCTCCTGGGAGCTGCTTGAAGAGATTCGCCTGCTGACGAATTTAGAGACCTCATCGGAGAAGCTGGTGCAGATTGTCCTGGCCGGCCAGCCCGAGCTTGAAGAGAAGCTGCACCACCCGAACCTTCGCCAGCTTCGCCAGCGCGTGGCGCTATGGTCGAAGACCCAGCCGCTGAATCTGGAAGAGACGCAGGCTTACATCGCCGAGCGGTTGCGCATCGCCGGAGCTACCGAGACGGTGCTATTGCCCGAGGCGGCGGAGCTGGTTTATCAGTATTCGAGGGGAATTCCGCGCATCATCAACCTGATCTGCGAGCATACCTTGATCTATGCTTATGCTGAACAGATCAAGCCCATTCCGGCGCACCTGGTAGAATCGGCCGGACTGGAACTCGACCTTGTCCAGCATCCTTTCACCATCTCTTCACCGGCCATGCATGCGTTGATGAAGTGCACGCTGCAAACCACGCCGTATGATTCCATCGAGCCCGCGGCGGACAGCGCCAATTCACTGAAGGAGCGTGAGATATGAGCCGCATATACGACGCACTGCGAAGGGCGAGCCAGGAGCGGAAGGCTGGCCAGCAAACCGATGAGACAGTAATGGCCGAGGAGCCGTTCGTTCTTGCCGGCGATGAAGATATTCCTCCAGTCAAAGCCGAGGTTGTCATCGAGGAGATTGCGCAGCAGCCGTGGAATCCCTTCATGGCCTTCCTGCCGACGCTGGCCGAGCGCGGCGAAAGCATCGAGCAGTTTCGCAGCCTGCGCTCGCAAATCTACGAGTTTTGCGATCAGGCGCCCTTGAAGACCATCCTGATCAGCAGCGGTATGCCGGCCGAGGGCAAGACCTTTGTGGCGGCCAATCTGGCCATGAGCCTGGCGCGCAACAGCGACAACAACATTCTGCTCATCGACGCCGATCTGCGCGGCCCCTCGATCCACGCCATCCTGGGCGCTCCCAATACGCCGGGGCTGGCGGAGTATCTGGCCGGGGAGGCCGAGGTGGCCCAGATTATGCAGCGCAACCGGACCTCGAGCGTGGGGGGCGCGGATCTGGCGAGCACTATTCCCAATCTCACGTTTATTCCGGCCGGAGAGGGTGGCGATAACGCCTCGGAGCTGGTCGCCAATCACCGCATCGAAGAGCTGATCGCGACGCTTTCGCCGCATTTTGACTGGATAGTGATCGACTCCCCGCCGGTGCTGGTCTTTGCCGATGCCGTCGATCTGGCCCGCGCCGCCGACGCTATTCTCCTGGTCGCCCGCGGCGCCAGCACGCCTTTTGATGTTGCGCAGCGCGCGCAGGCGGCCTTCAGCAACTCGCGCATCCTGGGCTTTGTGCTGAATGCGGTCAAGAACGCCCCGCGCAACCGGTCCTACTATTACCATTACTATGGCAAGCAGAAAACCGGCAGCGAAGCGCAGGAACGAAGGGATAATCGGCGGCAAGAATGATCAGGCTCTTCAATGTTTACTATCCAACCCGGACCCTGCTGCTGCTGTTTTGCGAAGTGCTGCTGGTGAGCGGCTCATTTCTCGTGGCCACCAGCTGCATCGCGGGGCCGGACGGGTACATTGTTCTGATCTACGAGAATGGCCTGCCGAAGATTGCGGCCATCACCGTTTTCACCCTGCTGCTCACCTATTACTTCGATCTGTATGGACCGCGGCGCATCGCCGAGAGCTGGGAGATTTACTTTCGCCTGCTGCTGGTTCTCAGCGTTTTATCGTTTGTTCTCGCGGGAATCGTCTCTATATTCCCGGATCTGGACATTGCCCCTTATGCCCTGGTGGTTGGCGTCTCCTTTCTTACCGTGTCGCTCGTCCTCTGGCGCTGGGCTTATGAGCGGATCATCAGCCTTCCCGTCTTTCGCGAGCGGGTTTATGTCCTGGGTTGCGGACAACAGGCGAGCGCGGTAGTCGAAACGCTGCGCTCCAGCCGCGACGCGGGCATGGAAGTGATCGGCTGGAAAGGCGAAAGCGATACCAATGGACCGCAGGATCACTTCGCCGCCGACTTGCGCGCCTTCCGCGGCCTGAAGCCGGGCGTGGATCGCGTCATCGTCGCCATGGAAGACCGCCGCCAGTCGATGCCGGTTCGGGAACTGCTGGATCTTCGCCTCTGCGGCGTGGAGATTGAGAATTCCAGCACACTGCTGGAGCGGCTCTCGAGCAAACTACCTTTGGACGGGCTCAATCCCAGCACCCTCATCTTCACCGAGGGCTTCCGTATGAGCGCCACGCAGCGGCTTCTTCGCCGCCTGCTTTCGCTGGCCGTCTCCTTTCTTGCGCTCGTGATCTGCCTGCCCTTCATCCCGCTGATCATTCTCGCGGTGCGCCTCTCCTCGCCAGGACCCATCTTTTTCAGCCAGACGCGCGTCGGACGGCGCGGGCGTCCGTTTACCGCCTACAAATTCCGCACCATGCGTCAGGACGCCGAAGCCAATGGCGCGGTGTGGGCGGCCAAGGATGATCCGCGCGTCACGCCGGTGGGTGGATTCATGCGCAAGACCCGGCTGGACGAGATTCCCCAGCTCTGGAATGTGCTGCGCGGAGACATGGCCTTTGTCGGCCCGCGCCCGGAGCGCCCGGAGTTCGTCCACTGGCTCAGCCAGGAGATCCCCTTCTACGACCTGCGGCACATGATCCGCCCCGGAATCACCGGCTGGGCGCAGGTGCGCTATCAGTACGGCGCCAGCCTGGAGGAGACCAAGCGGAAGCTTGAATATGACCTCTACTACGTCAAGCACCAGTCAATCGGCCTTGACCTGCTGATCATGTTTGAGACCATCAAGACCATCATTCTGCGGAGAGGCGCGCAGTGAGGCTCATCTTCTGGCTGTCGATGGCCGGCCTGCTCTACACCTACGCCGGATACCCGGCGGTCGCGTGGCTGCTGGCGCGTCTGCGGCCGCGGCGCTGGGCCGCGGCTCCGATCTCTCCCGGCGTGAGTATCGTGCTGGCGGTGCATAACGGCGCGGCGCGGCTCGAAGGCCAGATTGAGCGCCTGCTGGCTCTCGATTACCCCGGCATAGAAGAGATCATCATCGTCTCGGACGGCTCGACCGACGGCACGGCGGAGCTGCTGGCCCGGCAGAGCCATCCGCGCCTGACCACGATCATCCTGGAAGAGCAGGGCGGCAAGGCGGTGGCTGTGAACGCCGGCATGAACCGCGCCACGGCCGAGATCATCCTCTTTGTGGACATCCGGCCGGAGATTGCGCCGGGCGCGGTCGAGCAACTGGTCTCCAACTTTGCCGATCCGAAGGTCGGCTGCGTGACCGGCGAGTTGATTCTGCGCCATGGAAGCCACGACGCCGCCTCCGCGGCGGTCGGCGGAATCTATTGGCGCTATGAAAAATGGATCAGGACCTGCGAATCGATCTTCAGCTCTCTGGTCGGCGTCTATGGCGGTTTCTACGCGATTCGCCGCTCATGCGCCGTGCCGCAGCCGGCCGGAATGATTCTGGACGATATGTTCCAGCCGCTGGCGATCATTCGCCAGGGCTACCGGTCGGTCCTCGATCCGCGGGCCTGCGTTTACGACACCTGGCCGGCCAGAATTGAAGAGGAGTTTCACCGCAAGGTGCGCACCCTGGCGGGAAACTTTCAGCTCTTCCAACTGGCTCCCTGGACGCTGAGCTGGCGGAATCCCGTTTTTTTTCAACTGGTCTCGCACAAGCTCCTGCGCCTGGCGGCGCCTTATCTGCTGATTCTGCTGCTGGTCTCCAGTCTGGCCCTGGCGCGCGGCTCGTTTTTCTATGCGGCCTTCGCCCTTTTGCAGATCTTAGGCTGGCCGATCGCCGTTGCCGCCCTGCGCTTCAGAATTCCCGTGCTCCATCGCTTTGCGGCCGCGGCCAGCGCGCTGCTGGTGCTGGAGGCGGCGGCCGTTGCCGGGCTTTATAAATTCCTTTTTACGCGCGGCCCGCTTTGGAAGATCTGGACTTCGAATCAGCCGGCGGCAGACGCCGTCACTGCCGAAACGGAGAATTCCGCTCCGCCGAAACCCTTTGCGGCCCCGGCGGAAAATGACCGGGTGTAGAATTCTTCTGAATGACGTACGCCCGTGAGAGGAGCATTCAACCGTTATGAACCACTTGAAAGTGCTGTTTATTTCCATACTGGGAATCGGAGCCATCCTGGTGGGCTACGGTCTCCACGATCACATCGTCAAGGTGAAGGCGGCGAGGCTGGAGCACGCCGTCGCGCCCGCGGCCTACTTTCCTTCCGGCGCCATCTGGACGCAGAATGTGAGTCACGCACCCGTGGATCCTCACTCCTCCACCATCATCTCCTGGCTGGCGGGTGCGGGCGGATGGGGGAACAATAACCGGATGCAAGTGGACTTCGGCTATCGGGTGTTGCAGGCAGACGCCCACACACCATTTGTTCCTTTTCGCAAGGGCAATCCGTTCTACAGCCCGGACTCCGACAACATCTCTACCTTTCCCCTACCCTCCGCGGGGGGCAACTATCAGTGCGATACTTCACAGAATGACTGCCCGCTCATCGTTGTCGACCGCGGCCACGGCAAGCTCTACGAGGCCTATGCCGCCAACTACGCGGAGAATGTTCTTACGGCAACATTTGTCGCTGTGTGGGATCTCAACCGAGTTTATCCGCCGTCGGGACGTGGAGATCAGTGCACCAGCGCCGACGCCGCCGGCTTGCCTATTGCTCCATTGCTCTTCAATGCCGACGAGCTCGCCGCCGGGCACATCGACCACGCCATCCGCCTCGTCCTTCCCAACCCGCGGATTCGCGCGCACGTCTTTGTTCATCCCGCCACGCATGCTGGGCAGCCGCGCGGGCCGGTTGACGCTCCGCCGATGGGCGCCCGCTTCCGCCTGAAGGCCTCGTTCGACATGTCGAAGCTCACGCCCGCGGCGCAGGTCGTGGCGCGCGCCATGCAGAAATACGGTATGTTCCTGTCGGACGGCGGCAATATCGCCCTCACCGCGCAGAGCGACCAGGACACGGTGGCAAAGTACGCCGACATGGACTTTACCCCCCACGATCTGACCGACTTGAAGGTAACCGACTTTGAAGTTGTCGAGATGGGAAGGCCAATCCAACTGACCGACGACTGCGTGCGCAACCGCTGAGGCAAAGATCGGCACTGTAAATACGAAGCCGCCATCCCTGGAGGTAATTCCCGGAGAGTTGTTGCCGCATGGCAAGCTGCCAGGAGCGCATGATAGCTGTGCTGAAGCATTGCGAAGCCCCGGAGAAGCCGGAGATGCGCGCCCATGTGCAGCACGGCCGCTCCGGCATTCTGGTTCCCGTGGGCAACAGCGAGGAGATTTGCGCGGCGCTCAAAAAACTGGTGGATGACGCCGATCTGCGCCGGAGCATGGGCGAGGCGGGCTTCCAGTTGATTCTCAAAGAGCACCGGATTGAGGAGACGGCGCGCCGGTATGTGGATGTGTTTACCGGCGGAGGCTCTGCGCCGGGCAGTTAGAGCGTTCTTTCCATAGCGGTAGAGGGAAACCGCCGCCGCTGAGCGGCCCCTACTATCAACCGAACTTGAGGTAAGCGAAAATGACCGTGGAACTGAGCATAGTGATGCCCTGCCTGAACGAGGCGGAGACTCTCGCCACCTGCATCAAGAAAGCCCAGAGCTATCTTGATCGATCAGGCGTGAGCGGAGAGATCGTCATCGGCGATAACGGCTCGACGGATGGTTCGCAGCAGATTGCGACCGGGCTCGGCGCGCGCGTGATTCCTATCCCCATTCGCGGCTACGGCGCGGCGCTGTATGGGGCAATCTGTGCCGCGCGTGGCCGCTATTGCATCATGGGCGACTCGGACGACAGCTATGACTTCGAGGATTTGGATGGCTTTGTCCTGAAGCTGCGCGAAGGCTATGACCTCGTCATGGGGAACCGCTTTCTGGGCGGTATTCGGCCGGGCGCGATGCCATGGAAGAACCGTTACATCGGCAATCCGATCCTTTCTTCCATTGGGAAGCTTTTTTTTCGCGCGAATGTGGGCGATTTCCACTGCGGTCTCAGGGGTTTCTCCAAAAGCGCCTTCGAGGCGATGGATTTGAGAACCACCGGGATGGAATTCGCCTCGGAGATGGTGATCAAGTCCAAGCTCATGGGACTGAAGATGACCGAAGTGCCCACCATCCTCAGTCCCGACGGCCGCTCGCGCCCGCCGCACCTGCTTCCCTATCGCGACGGCTGGCGGCATCTACGCTTCATGCTGATGAACAGTCCGCGCTGGCTCTTCCTGTATCCGGGAATCCTCTTGATCCTGCTGGGGCTGGCCGGATGCGCCTGGCTTTTGCCGGGGCCACGGGCCGTCCATGGCATCGGCTTCGACGTGCATACGCTTTTGTATGCGTTTGTTTTCGTACTCCTGGGCTTTCAACTGGTTGCCTTTGCCGTCTTCGCCAAGGTCTTCGCCATCTCCGAGGGCCTGCTTCCGGAAGACGCGCGCCTGAATCGCGCCTTCCGCTACATTACGCTGGAGACCGGCCTGGCCGCCGGCGGTTTGCTGATGGCGCTGGGGATTGGCGGATCGGTCTTTGCCATCTCCGGGTGGGCGAAAGAGAGTTTCGGAGCCTTGGACCCGGGCCATATGCTTCGCTTCGTCATGCCCTCTGTCTTCGCTCTGACCTTGGGCGTGCAAACCATTTGCAGCAGCTTCTTCCTGAGCATTCTCGGGCTGCGGCGGCGCTCAAGCGAAGTGCGCTAAGGAGGCCCGTTGGACGTTAACGCTCACTATAATCTCGCGGCGGCGGACTCGATACCGGCCCGGATATCCGGTTATCAGCGGCGGAGGATGTACCAGGTCTTTCTCTCCTCGACCGGGATCGGGCAGCACGACACACTGCTCGATATTGGGGTGACGAGTGACCGGACATACAGCCATTCCAACTACCTCGAGCTCTGGTATCCCCATAAACACCGGATCACCGCAAGCGGCGTGGATGACGCGCGGTTTCTTGAAGAGATCTACCCAGGGTTGAGGTTTGTGCGTGCCGATGGCCGGAATCTCCACTTTGCCGACAAGGAATTCGATTACGTCCACTCGAGCGCGGTCCTGGAGCATGTAGGCAGCCGGGAAAGGCAGGCTGATTTCCTTCGCGAGGCGTGGCGCGTGGCGCGCAAGGGAATATTTGTCACCACGCCCAACCGCTGGTTCCCGGTGGAGTTCCACACGGTCATGCCCTTTGCGCATTGGCTTCCCGCGCCTGCATTCCGGAAGCTGTGCAGGATGAGAGGCATGGATTTCTTTGCCTCGGAAGATAACTTGAACCTGCTTTCCGCCTCCGAGTTGCGGCGGCTCGCCGCGGAGGCGAGGATGGACAACTTCAAGGTAACCTGCGTGACGCTGGCCGGCTGGCCCTCCAATCTGCTGCTTTCAGCCCAGTGCGTGTCATAGGATAGCCCATGGGGAAAAGCGCACAGGCCATCCTAAGCTGCTCACTCAGAGCCGCTCCCGGCCAGCGTCGGGCGTTGCGCGATCTTGCGAGGCAGCAATGCCTGTACTCCGAAGGCCGCATAAATCATCAACACCGGAATGTTGGCATCCCTGTAACGCGGGCTTCCGAAAAAAACGAGGGTAACGAAGACGGTTGCCGCAATGATCCCATGGACGAGAACCCATTCTTGTGTCCAGTAACGCCGTTGGCTCAGGCATCGAAATAACCCGATCAGCATGAAGATAATAAATGGAGTGGCGAAGACCCACTGCAGCAGGACATATTTTCTATTTAGCGAAGAAATATCGGGGAGCCACAGGCGAACCAGCTTTAAGTGCACAGCAACGGCATCGACCGCAGGTGCCCTTTGATCCATTGAACGCCGAGATGCATTTCCTCGCGGTCATGAGAAACTTCGTCCGGTTCGGCGACAATCAGATTCCGGTAAGGCAGTTCGGTGGTGCTGATCCAGGAGCCCATGTAATAGGGCTCGTTGAGCACCCGGTCGTTGTTGCCTTGGTAGATTCCGCTGCCCCCATTGTTTGCAACTGGAACGAACTGGTGGAAGACTTCGTAATTCCTAAACGTCCAGGGAGCGACTACGGCCAGGGGAATGACAGCAAGCATCACGGCCTGGCCAAAGCGGAATCTCCTGCTCTTCCACATATTCCACAGAAGAACGCAGCCGAACAAGGGAAGCAAGAGCAGCGCAAAAGGCCTGGTCAGGATTCCCCATCCCAGCGATAATGCGCAGATAAGAAGCTCCCAGGAGGAGCCATTCTTCAAATAGCGCAGAAAGAGCCAGAGGCTCAATCCAAAACAGACCAGATACAAGCTCTCGGAGGCAAAGACCACGGCAAAATAAATGGCGTTGATATAGGTGGCCGCCAGGGCCGCGGCGAGAAGGGCCATCTTCGGTCCGGTCATCTCCAACGCCACCAGGTAGGTGAGCACGCAGGCGGCCGCTCCCAGCAGGCAAAAGACCACATAGGTGAGCGGATAATTCTGCCCCGCAAGAAAATAAACCCCCGCCAGGAAAAGCGGAAAACCCGGCGCCCGAAAAGAGGTTGGATGGCCCGGCTGCAATTCGTATCCATGTCCCAGGGCAACCTGATACGCGAGTTCATTGAATTCGATTCCGTCGGCGCCAAATGCCCTTGTCGGTCCTGCATGAATATCGCGCAGCGCCACGACGGCCAGGAGCCTGAGAAGAAACGCCGCAACGAAGATGATAACCAGGAGCCTGGATTTGCTTTTAAACATATCTTCCCCTTGTAGAGACTCTCAGGATTCTGAAAGCGCTGCTCCGCGCAGCGAGCCGTTCGCAAGTTCAGGCCCAGTTGAGAGAAGCAAGTTCTATGTAACTATAACGGCTCTCCCGTTGCTATAGAAAGGAATCAGGGTCGCTGCGTGGCTTTTTTCCCTGCGGTGGTCCGGGGTCCCAGGCGACAGGTCTTCGTCGCTGGGGTTGAAGTAAAAGCCAACTCGCACGGTGCTCGAAACTCCACGTTAACTGGAGAACGGCTACTGGAGATGGGGGAGGGGAAGTTGCGGCGGCAGCCTTGGGGTCGCCAGCGAAGTGGTTCGATTGCCGGGACGCGCGGATCTGGGGATCTGGCTGCCGCCGTGTCAATGGTTTATGAGTGCGCGGTTCTGAATGCCGTGCGGCCGGCCGACTGGCTTTTGCCCGCGAATCTGCCG
This sequence comes from Acidobacteriaceae bacterium, assembly GCA_003161045.1. Taxonomy (GTDB): domain Bacteria; phylum Acidobacteriota; class Terriglobia; order Terriglobales; family Acidobacteriaceae; genus Telmatobacter. Next base: position 17,291 of record PMPH01000080.1, on the reverse strand, counting down.
CCGGCCTGCTGATCTGTTTCAAGCTGAAACTGGCGGATGGTGCCGTCCAACTGGCTGGCCAGCGAGGCAAGGCTCTTGAGGGCTTCGACGGCCTCTTCGGCGCCCTGCGAGTTTTCCACCGACAACTGCGAGATCTGGCCGGCCGACTCGGAGATTTCGCCCGAGGCCGCGGTCTGCTCGGTGGCGGCGGTGGCGATCAGTTGAATCTGCTGCTCGACCTCTTTGGAGGACTCGATGATCTCCTCCAGGCTGTGGCGGGCGTGGGCGGTCTCTCCCATGCCGGTTTCGACTGCCGCGCGGCTGTCTTCCATCACCTGAAGGGTTTCGCGCGTTTCATCCTGAATGCTGCGGATGGTGCCGGCGATCTCCTCGGTGGCGCCCTTGGTGCGTTCGGCCAGGCGGCGAACCTCGCCGGCCACCACGGCAAATCCGCGCCCATGCTCGCCGGCGCGGGCCGCCTCGATGGCCGCGTTCAGGGCCAGCAGGTTGGTCTGCTCGCTGATTTCCTGGATGACGTTGACCACCTTGCCGATCTCCTCGGAGCGCTGGGCCAGCGAGGTCATCTTCTCGGCCACCGTGCTGGTGGCCGCGGCAATTTTCTCCATAGTCGCGGCGGCGGCCTGCATCACCGTTCCGCCCTGATCGGCCGTCTCGGCCGATTTTCTGCTGGCGTGGGCGGCGCTTTCGGCGTTGCTGCTGATCTCGCCAATGGTCGCGGTCATCTCTTGCGCGGCCGCGGCAATCTGGTTGGTCTTGCTGGACTGGGTGTTGGCGTTGCCGGCGGTCTGGACCGCGCGGGCGCTGATCTGGGTGGTGGCCGCCGAGAGCGTCTCCGCGCCCTGGGCTACCGATTGCAGGACAGCGCGCAGGGAGGCCACACTGGCGTCAAGCGCGTCGGCCACGCGGCCGATCTCGTCGCGTCCGGTCGCCTCAATGTGCACAGTCAGATCCTTGGCCGCTAAAGATTCCAAGGCGGTCAGTACGCGAGCCAGCCGTGGCGCAATCGCCTTCGTGAGTATTCTGCCGATGAGCGCACAGAGCAGCACGATCAGCGTGGTGACCCCGGCGTTGACCCAGACGGCGCAGTTGCTGGCGGCGGAGGCGGCCTGGGACTCAGCCGAACCGGACTTCGCGTTGAACTGGAGCGAGTCGCTCATTCCTGCAATTGCCGCGCGATAAGCCGCGATCATGGCGTCGGAGGTGAGCAGGTCCGCGGCGTCGCTGGTCTTGCCGGCTACCAGCATGGTGTTGGCGCGATCGCTGGCTTCCTGGTACTGCGCCCAGTCCGCCGAGAACTTCCGGTAGATCTCGCGCTCGCTTGGAGAACTGATCCTCGGCTCGTACGCGTTGACTCCCGCCTGATATTCGGCGATGGCCTGCTGGCGTTTGGCGTTGTGATCTGCCATACATGCCGGCGTCCGGCAAAGCAGAAGATTGAGATCCTGGCGCCGTGCGTCGTTGGCCGCCGATTGAATATTCGCCAGCATGATCACGGAGGGAAGGACGTTGGCGGTTACATTCTCATTTCTGGTGGCGATGCTTCGGAAGGTGATGAAGGTGTACGCACCCAGCAGGATACAGAGGCCGCAGATAAGGCCGAAGGCGAAGAAAAACTTGCGGGAGATAGGGAGGTCACGGAGCCATTGCATGCCAGAAACCCTTTCTGAAACCAGTCAGGAATTTTATCGGCGTGATCGGGGTTGACTTGAGCCCTTTCGTCCCGGCGGAAAACCGGCCGGAACAGAAAATCATCTGGCGCGGAAGAACGGTTTCTGGTGAAAAGCGGCGGCTGGCCGCCTGGCCAGCTCCCGACAGGGCGCAGGGGGCCGCGGCAGCGCATTGACGCCCCCGCGCTTGCGCCGTAGGCTCATAGTATGAAGTTCAAGATAAGTGAGCTGGAACGGCAGCCGATCGACTTCGATCTGGAACTGGCTCCGGGCGCAGTCGATTTCGGCGAAGAGGCCGCGCAGCAGGGGCCGCTCGAAACCGACGGCCGGGCCGAGGTGCTGCACGAACATCGCGGGCCAAAGGATATTGTGGCCGATATTCGGCTCCGGGGCCATTTTTCCGGCCGCTTCCAGGTGCCCTGCGCCCGCTGTCTCGATCCGGTCGAGATTCCGCTGGAGTCCGATTTCGACCTGATCTTCCGCCCCGCGGAGGCCGATGCCGAAGCTCCCGAACGGTCCATTACTGCGCCGGAGACGGAAATCGGGTATTATCAAGGAGACAGTCTTGCGCTTGAGGATGTGCTGTGCGAGCAGGTGCTGTTGTCCCTGCCGGTGAGGACGCTCTGCAAGCCAGACTGCAAAGGACTTTGCCCGCGCTGCGGGGTAAACCGCAACAGCCAGGTCTGCTCTTGCGATGTGGGTCCGAGCGACCCCCGCTGGGAGGCGCTGGCCGATCTTCGCAGCCGGATCGAGTCTGAGCAAGCCAGCTCCCAGAGAAGATCTGGATAAATTGAGGGTGCTCGCCCTGTTCCGGGGGCAGACGGGGTTTCGTGCGGCCTGATGGCTGGCCGGAACCGGTCTGAACCGCCGGAAGCGGGCCCGAGACGAAAGGAATTTCCGTTATGCCTAATCCGAAGAGGCGCCACTCAACGCGCCGCACCGCGCTTCGCCGCTCTCACGATTTTTTGACCGCCGTCGGGGTCTCCGAGTGCCCCAGCTGCCACGAGAAGAAGCTGCCGCATCACGCCTGCCCCAAGTGCGGAGCCTACAAGGGCCGCGCCGTGCTGGACATCAAGGAAGCCGTCAAGTAAACTTCCGCGCCTATGCTCATCGACATTGCGCTTGACGCCGTAGGTTCCGACAAAGCTCCCGAGCCGGAGATTCGCGGGGCGATTCTCGCCTGCAAGTCTCTGCCCGTGCGGGTCCACCTGGTGGGTCCCGAGGCGGAGCTGCGCGACCTTCTGGACGAACACCTCGAGAACGAGGATCTGCCCATCGTCATTCACCACGCCTCGGAACGCATCGGCATGGAGGAGAAGGCGGTGCAGGCGGTGCGGACCAAGAAAGACAGCTCGATCCGCGTCGGCCTCAAGCTGGTGCGCGAGGGCAAGGCCGCGGGCTTTGTGACCGCCGGCAACACCGGCGCGGCCATGGCCACGGCCAAGATGGTGCTGGGCGCGTTGCCGGGAGTGGACCGTCCGGCTTTGGCAACCCCCATGCCCAGTTCTACCGGGAACCCTTGCGTCCTGCTCGATGTGGGCGCCAATGTGGACTGCAAGCCGCACAATCTGGCCCAGTTTGCCGTGATGGGCGAGATGTATGCCCGCAGCGTGCTGAAGATTCACAAGCCGCGCGTGGGCCTGCTGTCGATCGGCGAGGAAGAGACCAAGGGCAACGACCTGACCCGCGAGGCCTTCCCGCTGCTCAAGGCCCTGCCGATCCACTTCATCGGTAACGTCGAGGGCCGCGACATCTTCAGTGGCCAGGCCGACGTGATCGTTTGCGACGGATTTGTCGGCAACGTGGCGCTGAAGACCAGCGAGGGAGTCGGCCGCTTTGTGCGCGATGTGCTGCGCGAATCGCTCAAGCGCACGGTCACCGCCCAGGTGGGAGCGCTGCTCTCGCGGCGCGCCTTCAACGAATTCCGCCACCGCCTGGATTACCGGGAGTATGGCGGCGCGCCGCTGCTGGGGGTGCACGGGGTCTGCATCATCGGCCACGGCTCTTCGAACGACCGGGCCATCTACAACGGCATTCGCGTGGCCTACGAGTTTGCCGTAGCCGGCACCAACCAGCGGATTGAAGCTGAATTTGCCAGCCGTCCAGAGCGGGATGGCGTTGGGGCCAGCGCTTCGGCCAAACTGGATAGCCCCGCTGATCCGGCTTCCAAGCTGCCGGCCAATCCCGACGCGACCGTCCAGTAACGCACCATGCCCGCCGCTTCCAGCAATCCTGCCGCCTTCGACCCTACCGTTCTAGCCCAACTGGCCTGCCCGGCCTGCCTGGGCGACCTTCGCCTCAAAGAAGCGAGGCTGGTCTGCGCCGGCTGTGGCCGCGCCTACCCGATTGTCGATGGGATTCCGGTGCTGATTGTGGAACGAGCGGCGGTGGAAGATCCCCGCATGAGCGGCAAATTGCTTTGAGAATGCTGAGCGCCAAACAGAAACTCGCCGTCTCGCGATGAACCGTGAGACGGCGAGTGTGGATGGAGGCGAGTCCAGGCTGAGGCGAACTACTCGGCGGTAGCCGTTTCCGCAACGGGCTCTGCAGCCGCGGGAACTTCGGCGGCGGGCGCTTCTTCCGTGGCTTCGGCCAGAACCTTGACCTTCACCTGGGCGGTGACTTCGCGGTGCAGCTTGATGGCCACGCTGAACTCGCCCACGCTCTTGAGCGGCTCGTCCAGTTGAATCTTGCGGCGATCGACCTCGAAGCCCTTGGCCTCGAGAGCAGTGGCAATGTCAGCCGAGGTGACCGAGCCGAAAAGGTGGCCGGCCTCGCCCGACTTGCGGGTGAAGTCGAGCACGATGGGCTCGAGCTTGACGACCAGTTCCTCGGCCTGCGCCTTCTCGGTGGCGGAGCGGCGGGCAGCGGCGGCCTTCATCTGCTCGATGACGGCCCGGTTGGCCAGGGTAGCCTGCAGCGCCAGCTTGCGGGGCAGCAGAAAGTTGCGTCCGTAGCCGTCGGCCACTTTGACGAGATCGCCGCGGTGACCCAGGTTGGTTACGTCTTCCTTCAGAATGACTTCCATATGAAACTCTCCAGTGTTGCGGGCGCCATCGCGGGTGGCCTTGTCTTTTTGGACAGAAACGCCGGCCATCAACAGACTGCGCAGAATTCTACATCGGCACACGAAGCCGAAGATTAGTGCCGCGTGGCAAACGGCAGCAGGGCGATGTTCCGGGCCTGCTTGATGGCGCGGGTCAGGCGGCGCTGGTGCGTGGTGCAGACGCCGGTGAGCCGCCGCGGCACGATCTTGCCGCGCTCGGCCACAAAGCCCTGCAGCAAGCGAACATCGCGGTAGGAGACTGCGTCGATCTTCTCGGTGCAGAACTTGCAGACCTTCTTGCGGCGGAAGAACTTGCCGCGTCCGCCAGGACCGCCGGAGGGCCGTCCGCCAGGTCCACCAGCAGGCCGTCCGCCCGAGCGGGGCTGCCCCGAACCGTAGCTTGAACCTGAACCGGAACTGTGGCCAGAACCGGAACTGGAACTGGAGCCAGAACTGGAGCCTGAACCTGAACTGGAGCTAGAACCTGAACTGGAACCTGAAACCGGGCTGGATTCCGAGCCGGATGCGGCTTGGCGAGCTGCCGGCGCGCTCGTTTCGGGCGCCTTTGCTTGAGTCTCTTCAGACATATTCTTTCCTCTTCACTCTCTTGGCCCCCGGTCAACGCTTATTCTGCTTCCAGGGGAACACTGGATCGGGCCGCAACCGTTTGCCCCGCAAAAAACAGGGCCGGCGTGGCATTCGTTTAGAGCCGCCTTAGACGGCCTGGACCGGCTCGGCTGCCTCTGCGGGAGCGGCCGCGGCGGTGGAAACAGGCGCGGCAACGGGAGTGGCAACGGGAGTGGCGGGCACGGCGGCCGGAGTGGCCGCGGCTGGAGCCGGAGCCGGGGCAGCGTGTTCAACATTTGCGCTCCGGCGAACGCCGCGATTGGCCTTGACCTTGGCCAGGCGCTTCTCTTCCTCGTCAATGCGCACGGTGATGAACTTGATCACCGGCTCGGTGACGCGCAACCGGCGCTCCAACTCCAGTACCACCGGTCCGTTGGCTTCGATCGTGAGCAGAACGTAGTTGCCGTCGTTGAACTTGCGCACCATGTAGGCGAGCTTGCGCCGGCCCATCTTCTCGACCGTCTTGATCACCCCGCCGCCATTGGTGACATTGGCGGAGAAGCCGGCGATCAGCTTGTCGACATCCTCTTCGACCACATCGGGCCGAATAATGAACATAACCTCATACACACGGGACATCCGGTTTCCTTTTCCGCTGGATTCTCGGGGTAAATCCCCGATTTCCAGCTTTGCCTTCCGGCCTTGCATTCCTGTCTTGCCCTCAGGCTACTGCCCTGGCGGCTTGCTGCCTTCGTTACTGCTCCGCCGGGCTATTTAGCTCACGGCGATTAAACTCATTCATCGCGGCTGCCGGTCCCAGCTCGAGGATACGGCGGGTGGCCGTCGCTACCCGGTCCAAAACCTCATCCAGCATCGTCAGATCCTTCTGGCGCATCGGCGAGAGCAGGTAATCCCTGCCCGGACGCCTGCCGCCGCCAGCGGCGATGCCCTCCGGTGGTAGATCGAGTCCCACGCCGATACGCAGACGCAACCACTCCTTGCTTCCCAGAGCGCCGGTCACGCTGCGGGCTCCGTTGTGCCCGGCCGGCGATCCGCGTTCCCTGATCTTGAAGCTGCCCAGCTTCAGGTCCAGCTCGTCATAGATCACGAGCAGATCCCGGGCCGGGTCGGCCTCAAACTCCCTCACCAGAGCGGCTACCGCTTGCCCGCTCAGGTTCATAAAGGTCTCCGGCTTGGCCAGGACCACCTCGCGCCCCGCCATGCGGCAGGTTGCGGTCGCGGCCCGGCAGCGCCGGTTCTGAACCACCACGCCCTCTTGCTGGGCGATGCGGTCGATGGCCATGAAGCCCGCGTTATGCGGGGTCCACAGATACTCACTGCCCGGGTTGCCCAGCCCCACCACCAAAAACGGCCCGGTGGAGGAGCTGCGCAAAGGGACAATCCCTCCGCCGGACTCTGTTGCCCCGGCCAAGAGCTACTTCTTCGCCTCGGGCTTTTTTGCTCCCGCTTCGGCTTCCGGCTTGCCCTTCTTGGCAACCTCGGGCTCGGCCGCGGTTGCAGCAGTGGCAGCGGCAACTGCTGCTGCCTCAACCTCGGCAGCGGTTGGCGCCTCTTCACGGATGGAGACGACGTGAGCCACGGTTGCCTCTTCGGAATTGATGTACTGAACGGCCTCCAAGTGAGGCAGATCGCTGACGCGCAGCACGCCGTGCAACTCCAGGTTGCTTACATCCAAGTCGATGTGGCTGGGAATCTTCGCTGGCAGGCACTCGATTTCCACCTCGCGCAGCACATGGTCGAGAATGCCGCCGGAGGCCTTGACGCCCACCGGAACCCCCAGCAGCTTGATGCGCACCTTGACGCGGAGGGTTTTGTCCAAGGCAATGCGCTTCAGGTCTATGTGAATCAACTGGTCCTTGAGCGGCTCGCGCTGCCAGTCGACGATCATGGCCTTGGCCGCGGGAAGGCCGGCGATTTCCACGTCGAAGATCGTATTGTGGCCGGTCTCGGAGAAAAGAATCCGCGAAATCTGCTTGGGATCCACCTCGATGGCGACCGGGTCGTGCCCCGGACCATACAGTACGGCGGGAATCTTGCCCGCGACGCGCACACGGCGAGCGGCATTCTTGTTGAACTTGCCCTCACGGGGCTTGGCGATCACAACTTCTGGCATTCAGTCTCTCATTTCCTGTTTCGGGCACGGTGAAACAGCTTTTAGCTATTAGCTACTTGTTGCTGCGGCAAGCTGAATCATTCCGCTCCCTTTGTTAAGGCCAGGGGTCAGGGATCAGGGTTCAGGGGGCAGTAAAACCGCTTACCGCTCCCTGCCATCCGACCGCCGACTCCCGGCTATTCGTTGCTGATACAGGCCACTGATCCCTGAACCCTGATCCCTGACCCCTAGCTGAACAGCGTACTCACGCTGGTTTCCATGTGAATGCTCTCGATGGCCGCACCCAGCAGGCCGGCGATGGAGAGGACCTTGATCTTGGGCAGCTTCTGGGCTACCTCGCGCAAGGGGATGGTGTTGGTGACCACCACCTGCGCCAGGCGCGAGGCGGCGATGCGCTCGATGGCCGGCCCGGAGAGCACGGCGTGGCTGGCCGCGGCATAAACCGAGGCCGCGCCATTGGCGTAAAGGGCGTCCACGGTCTTGACCAGCGTGCCGGCGGTGTCGATGATGTCGTCGATGATGAGGCAGTTCTTGCCGGTGACGTCGCCGATGACGTTCATCACCTCGGTGACGTTAATATCGGTCCGGCGCTTGTCCACGATGGCCAAAGGAGCCCCGACCTTCTGCGCGAAGAAGCGCGCGCGCTCCACGCCGCCGGCGTCGGGCGAGACCACCGTCAGGTTGGGCAGCGCCAGTTCGCGGAAGTAGCTGACCAGCACCGGGCTGGCGTAAAGGTGATCGACGGGAATGTTGAAGAAGCCCTGAATCTGCGCGGCGTGCAGGTCGACGAAGAGGGCGCGGTTGGCTCCGGCGGTGGTCAACAGGTCGGCGACCAGCTTGGAGCTGATGGCCACGCGGGGCTTGTCCTTGCGGTCCTGGCGGGCGTAGCCGTAGTAGGGCACGACCACCGTGATCCTGGCCGCCGAGGCCCGTTTGAGGGCGTCGATCATGATCAGCAGTTCGACCAGGTGCTGGTCCACCGGGTAGCAGGTGGGCTGCACCACAAAAACATCAACGCCGCGCACGTTTTCGAGCAGTTGGAAATAGACCTCACCGTCGGCAAAGCGCTGCAGCTTGGCCTCGCCCACCGGAACCCCGATGTGGCGGCCAATCTCCTCGGCCAGCGGCCGGTTGGCCGAGCCCGAAAAGAGCTTGAAGCGCTTGTCCTCGCTCAAGTTGCGAGTGCGCTTGCGTTCGGGAGCCGGCTTGGCCCCATTGGCCTTGGCGGCGGCGTCCTGGGCCACAACGGTGGCAAGCTGCGCGGCCTCTTTGGCCTCGGCCTGCCCCATGTTCTGCGGCGTGTTCTGCGGCGTCTCGTCCGCTGTCACCGTCAATGCTTCCACATCCACTTCCATCTTCGAGCACCCCCAAGCTGGTTGGCTTTGGCTGCGTTCCAGGGCCGGTATTTCGACCGGCATTTCAGCCTGCATTCCGGTCTGCGTTCTGGTCAGATTTCCCCATCCGCGCCCGATAATCCGCGCGGACGAAACCTTGGCTGGGCGACCAGGATTCGAACCTGGACAAGTGCCTCCAAAGGGCACTGTCCTACCATTAGACGATCGCCCAACTTCGCCGCCGCTGCCGAGTCTCTCGCGCGCAACGGCCGACTGTCAACCCGCCTCAAGGCAGAAGCATTTCGCGCCAGTATTCAGAACGCGGCAGGGTGCGGGTCAACAGACTCCGAACACCGCTCGCGCGCAAACGCTCACACGCCGCTTCCGCATCTCCGCGGGTCTGGTACAACCCAAAGAGCGCCGAACCGGAGCCGGACAGCGAGGCATGGAGGGCTGCCTCCGGAGTGCCGAAGCCCAAAAGAATGCGCTTGATTTCTGCAAGGGAGGGATGCTGGCCGAAGACGACGCGTTCAAAGTCGTTCTCGATCCAGCTCGTGATCCCGGTGCGGACAAGCGCGGACTCTTGAGGTCCGGCCAGGTTCTCCCGATCTGGAAGAACACCGGAGGAGCCTGCTCCCGGCCGACCCCCGGGGATTGCTCCCGCAAAGGCGCTGGCGTAGGCGCGGCTCAACTCACTTAGTTTATCTGCACTGGCCTCGGCGGTCAAACCCTCGGCAAGGCAGAGGGTGTCCCAGTCACGGAAGGCCTGCGGCGTGGAGACGCCCACTTCGGGCGTGGCCACTACGCACCAGACCGGTTCAAAGTCCGGCAGGGGATAGACCTGCTGGCCGCGATCGAGGCCCAGAATGGCGCCGCCGATGAGAAATAGCGGCACATCGGAGCCGACCTGGGCGGCAATCTCCAGGCGCAGGACTTCCCACCCTTTTCGCGCCTTTTCCTCAAAAAGCCGCGAAAAGAATGAGGCACCCAGCTTTTGGGGCAGATCCGGCTGGGAACCAGTCGATTTCATGCTGGACCGGGGGTTCGCGCTGGATTGGGGGCCCCATCCCTCGAGCGAATTTTGCTCGAAGGGTGGGAGAACAGGAACCCCTGGCTGCTCCACCCACGTCCCAATCCCCAACTCCGCCTCCAGCCCGACCAGCGCGGCCACGGCATTGGCCGAGCCCGCGCCCAAGCCGCCCTGCACCGGCAGGCGCTTTTCGATGGCGATCTCGACCTCGGCGGTGAGGCCGAGGGCCTCAAGAGCCAGCGCGGCCATCTTCCAGGCGGTGTTGCGCTCGTCGGTGGGGACGCGGCCGTCGTTCGAACTCAGCCGCAACCGGGTTGCCGGGGCGGGACGGGCCGCGACCGTGACCACATCGTGGATTTCGAGGGTCTGGTAGACGGTTGTGAGCGCATGGAAGCCGTCGGGGCGCGGCGCGCCAACGTAGAGGCCAAGGTTGATCTTCGCGTGTGAGCGGACGGCGGTGGGCATACCGGCTTATTGTAGAGCGAAAGGGAAGGGTTCCGGGCAAAAGGGGGCGCGGGCCGCGCTGAAGCCATCCCCGGACCGGAGTCCCCCGGCCCGGTTGATTTATTCTTCCATTCAATGCGAAAAACCCTATCGGTAGCCATGATCGCCATGAACGAGGAAGAGAATCTTCCGCGCACCCTGGAGAGCGTTCGCTGGGCCGATGAGATTGTGGTCGTCGACTCAGGCTCGAAGGACCGCACGCTGGAGATTGCTCAATCCTTCGGCGCCAAGACCTCCTACCACGCCTTCGGCGGCCACGGCGAGCAGAAGAATGTGGCTCTGGACCTGTGCACTTCGGAGTGGATTCTGCTGCTGGACGCCGACGAGGTGCTGACGCCGGAGCTGCAAAACGAGATTCGCCAGTTGCTGGCCGGCGAAAACGGCGTCGAGCCCAAGTTTGGCGCCTACTGGATTCCCCGGCTGAACCTTTACTTCGGCCGCTGGATGCGCCATGGCGGCTTCTATCCCGACCGCAAGCTGCGGTTGTTCAAACGCGGCTCCGCGCGGCTCAGCGAGGGCGTGGGGCCGCACTCGACGCCGCAATTCGAGGGCCCGCGCGGCAGGCTGCGCCACGATATGCTCCACTACGCCTATCCCACCATGGGCATTTACCTCGAACACATGAACCGCTATAGCTCCGAGATTGCGCAACTGCTGGTGAAAAGCGGCCGCGACAGCAAATCCCTGCCCGCNNCTGCTGCTGCACCTGAACCACTCGGTCTATATTCACTGGAAATTCATCAAGGCGTGGTGGATTGCGCAGGGCAGGGAATAAGTCTGGCTATAAGTCAGGTTTTCATTGGCTTGTAACTTGTAACTCCGTAGACGGGCTGTTTTTCACGAGGCTTTAACTTTCTCTGCTGATGAAAATGTTTTTGTTGTCAATGCGGAGCCGAAGGGAATAACTTAGTGGCATGAAGAGTCTGAATGTCATCAAAATCTTCGCGGCGCTGACTGCTTTTGGCGCGCTTGAACTGGGGGTGTGCGCGGCGCAGCAGAAGGCCGCAGCGGCGCTGCCGGAGGTGACGATCGCGCCCCGGTCGAGCGCGACGGTGAGCGCGCAGGTGATCGACCCGGCCAAAGAGCCGGCTATCTCAGAGGAAGAGAAGCTGCGGCTGATGCGCGGCAAGATAAAGTACGTTTTTGTGCTCTTCCAGGAGAATCGCTCCTTCGACTTTTACTTTGGAACTTATCCTGGGGCTGACGGGCTCTACGCCGGGCCGAACGGAGCCTATGCCGCCGCGCAGGTGGCGGGATTCACGCAGACGATTGTGAATACCGACGGAACTGTGGGGACGGTTACGCCGTTCAGAATTCCGGCGGCGATGGTCGATGCGGCGGGCAAGACCGTGCCGCTCTATCCGGCCGACATCGCCTCGGTGAACCACTCGCATCGGGGCATTGCGCGCAAGATTGCGCTGGATGCGGAGGGCGTGGCGCAGAACTCCGAGTACGCGCTGACCGAAGAGGGCGTGACGCTGACTGACGGCAAGCCGTCGAAGGCGCCCACACTCGAACGCAAGCAGTTTGGCGAACTGGTGATGGCGCACGTGGATTGCGACACGGCGCCCTTTCTCTGGCGCTACGCCGACCGCTTCACGCTCTTCGACCACTTCATGGACACCATCGTGGGGCCATCGACGCCCAATGCGATTGCCATGATCTCCGGCCAGGGTGGCGAGACGCAGTGGATGCTGCATCCGGATGAGGCGGCGAACGGCGGTCAGGGCAAGGCCGCGATGGTGCCGATGATCTCCGACCCGGCGCCCTACTGGGGGTCGCCCTTGGACTCTCAAGACCGGCTGAAGCAGCCGCAGGCCGTGAAGCCCACCAGGGGCATTTCAAAGAACCTGACCTTCGCCAGCCTGCCGCTTTCGTTCATGGGCAGCGAGATCAAAAAGACCACGGCGGCCGATTACGATCCGGCCTTCGATCTGCCCGATGTGCGCGAGGACATTGAAAAAATCGCCGGCCACGGCGTCAGCGCGGTCAACTGGGGCTGGTATCAGCAGGGCTACGATCACGAAAGGAACGACGCCGCGGGGAAGGCCTCGCACGAGGGCTACGTGGCGCACCACAATGGGCCGCAGTACTTCGGCTATGTGGCCAACAATCCGCTGGCGACGACGCACCTGCACGGGCTGAGCGAGTTTTTCGCGGACATGGCGGCCCGGCGGCTGCCGTCCTCGGGCGTGTTTTATGTGCGCGGCGGCTACGGCAACATCGACGGCTGGAAGCCGCAGGACCCGAACCCGAAGCTGGCCAGGGTCTACAACGGCAACGACGACCACCCCGGCTACTCGGACACGCAGATCAGCGAGGCGCTGGTGGCCGAAGAGGTCAACGCCATTGTGGATAGCCCTTACTGGAGCCAGAGCGCCATCATCATTACCTACGACGAGTCGGACGGGCTCTATGACCACGCGCGGCCGCGGATCCGCTCCCACGACGCGGCAGGGCTGCCGCTGGAGCAGGGGCCGAGGATTCCGGCCATCGTGATTTCGCCTTACGCGGTGGCGCATGGCGTCTCCCATGTGCCCTCCGAGCACAGTTCGATCATCAAATTTGTCGACGAACTCTTCGGCCTGGTGCCGCTGGCCGACTTGCCCGACGAGGAGCGCGCGCGGCGGATTGGCGCGGAAAAATTTGGCCAGCCGAACCTGGGCCCGGCCGACGACAAGGTCGAGGGCGTGGGCGATATTACCTCGGCCTTCGATGCGCTGCGCCTGGAGGGCAAGCGCGCGCCGCTGAGCCGGGAGTACGCGAAGATTCCGCCGGCCGAAATCGCCCATTTCCCTCATGCGGACGGCCAGGGTTGCAGAGAACTTGGGATTACGCCCACCGACAGCGGCCTTCCCAACCCGGTGCCCGCGGATTTCAATCCCCGGCCCGATACGACGCCGGGCATTCCGGCGGCGGGCGGATGGACGCCTTAGTGCGAGCCTGGACGGTAGTGCGCGCTGGGACGCGCAACTTGGCATTGGCAGTGGCATTCGCCTCCGTTTGCGGAGCGGCGCGCGCGGCTGCTCCTCCCGCGGAGGACGGAACCGGAGCTTCTCGAACAAACGAAACGGAAGCCCTCCGGACACGCGCGGTTACGGAGTCTCCAACTTTGGCTCGTGTGCGCGCGGCGGGCGTGCTCCATTGCGGCATCGACGTCGAGGAGGCGGAGTACTCGACCTCCGGCGATCACGGCAATCGCGAGGCCTTCGACGCCGGCCTCTGCCGCGCGGTGGCGGTGGCCGTGCTGGGAGAGAATGCGCGGGTGAGTGTGGCGCATTATCCCGATGACCGCGCCGCAATGCAGGGGCTCAACGCGGGCGAGGTGGAGATGGTGGCCACCTTGACCGACGATTTTTCTCATTCGGTGGGGACGCACCTCGAACTCACGCGGCCGGTGCTGTGGGACGGCGTGGGCTTTCTCGTGCCGGCCAGCAGTTCAGCAACGCGGGCGCGGCAGTTGAGCGGGAAGAAGATCTGCTTTCTGGCCGAGACCACGGCGGAAGAGAGCGTCCGCGCCTGGTTTACTCGCCAGCGGCTGGAGCCTGTGCCTTTTCCGTTTCAGTTTGTGCCCTTTCCGTTTCAGGAGGAGGGCGAAATGCAGGCGGCCTTCGCCACCGGCAACTGCGGCGCTCTGGCTGGCGACCGGACCCGCCTGGCCGAGACCCGCGCGGCTCTGGCGCGGCGCGGGCACCGGTCGCGCCTGCTGCCCGAAACCGTTTCTCAAGACCCGCTGGCCTCGGCGGTGCGCGCAGGCGATCCGCAGTGGGCGGCGATTGTCGATTGGGTGATGGAGGCGCTCGTCCAGGCCGAGGAGAGCGGCGTGACGCAGGCCAATGTGAAGGCGATGCGCGCGCGCGCCGCGCAGGCAAATGGAGCCGACCCCGTGCTGCGCTTTCTGCTCGGTGCGTCGCATGAGATTGGCCCCGCGCTGGGCCTTGATGACGGCTGGGTGGCGCGGGTGATCGCGGCGACGGGAAACTATGGAGAGATTTATGAGCGCGATCTGGGCAGCGCCTCGGCCCTGAAGCTGCCGCGCGGCGAAAATAATTTGTGGCTGCATGGCGGAGTGATGGTGGCCTTGCCGCCAAAGTAGTGTTCTGGCGCGACCGAGCCTTTCGAAATCCGGCTCCAAAAAGGGCGTTTTCGGAGTTGACTCCCTGGCCGTTCGCGGAAACGCTTGAGGCAAACCGCCAACTGGCAGCCAGATGCGAAGATAAGAACACTGCTCCCGCCCTGCAGACTCGCGCCGGGCGCGGACTCTCCAGTCGCGGATTATCCAGGAGAAACTCGCCATGCGTCGTGTTGCGCTCATCTACAATCCGGCTTCCGGCCAGCACTCCAGAGGGCGCCGCGCCGCCATCGACAAAGCGCTCGCCGTTCTTCGTGAAGCGGGCGTTGAGGCCGAGGCGCTGGAGACGCTCGGGCCCGGCAGCGCCGGCCGTTTGGCCGCAGAGGCCATGCGCCAGGGCTGCGACACGATTCTTGCCTGTGGCGGCGACGGGACCGTTCATGAAGTGCTGCAAAGCCTGGTGGGCAGCACGGTGGCCTTGGGCGTAGTGCCGCTGGGCACGGCCAACGCGCTGGCCGCCAACCTGGGCCTGCACTCTTCTCCGGCGAAGACCGTCCGCAAACTGCTTGATGCGACGCCGGTGCGCGTCTCCGTGGGCCAAATCTCTTACCGTGACGCAACCGGCGCAGCGGCTTCGCGCTACTTCACCGTGACGGCTGGCGTGGGCGCTGACGCGCTGTTTCTTGGCCGGCTCGACCCCGGCCTCAAGCGGCGCTTCGGCTATATTCTCTATCTGATCGAGGGCTTTCGCCTCTGGGCCACGCACTCCTTTCCGCTTTTTGAGGCGGCTTTTGTGGAAAGCGCCAGCGCCCAACCACGAGTGGAGCAGGTTTCTCAGCTTCTGGCGGTGCGCATCCGCGACTTCGGCGGTGTGCTGCACCATCTGGCTCCCGGCGCCACGCTGCGCAGGAACAATCTGCGCCTGGTGGCCTTCAAAACCCGCAGCCGCCTGAGCTACTTCCGCTTTTTACTCGCGGTCATCTTCTGCCGCCAGAGCTTCTCCCGCGAGATTGAGCTGCTGGACGCCATCTCGGTCGAGTGCCGTCCGTTGAACGGCTCCTCGCCACGCGTCTTCGCCGAGGCCGATGGGGAACTGCTGGGCCATCTGCCGGTTCGGATCGAGATTGTGCCCCAGGCCGTCACCCTGCTGATTCCGCCCAATGCAAGGCCCTGAACCAGCCTCTCGGGCTGAATTGCCGAATCGGGAGAACTGCTCCCGCCGCCGGGTGCGGCCTGCCGCCAGTTGCTACACGTTCCAGAGTCGGTGTATCCTGCCGGGACGCGCAGAGGAACGAGTCTCAGAGCCTTCAACGGCGCGGAAGGAATTTCACGATGCAGCCTCTTCGATTGGTTCGCCGGGTTGATTTGATTGGCTGGCTCTTGCTGGTGGCGCTGGCAGCCACCGTTTGCCATTCACAGGCAGTCTCCGCGGCGGCTAGGGTCGTCACCGGCGCGGACCAGGGCGGCGAGGTTCACCTGAAGGCCGGGGAGACGCTCGAACTCCGCCTGGAATCCAATCCCTCGACCGGGTTCATGTGGTACGTCCATCGCCAATCCACGCCGCTGTTGCGGCTGACCGGCCAGTCGGAGAGCGAGGCCGCGGGGCAATCAGAGGGTTCAGCCGTGGGCCGGCCCCTCCTCCAGATCTTCAGGTTTGCGCCCAGGCGCAGCGGGGATGGAATTCTCCTATTGCACTACGTCCGCTCCTGGGAAAAGCCCTCGCCGGACGAAGAGCAGTACCGGATTCACGTATTCATCGAGTAAGGCCGCGCCGCCTGTCTGCTGCGCGAGCCGGTCGAGAAGCAGACCGCCAGGATCCTAGAGTGGTTCAGGTTGCGTCGTAGCGCACGTGCTTTCCTCTGCCCGATCAACCAGATCAAAGAACACTCGCGAAGCACGCAGGTCTCCCTCGGTCGTCCTTTGGGGTTGCCTGAAACTCCCTTCGAGAACTGACTACTCTTCGGCGGTTTGGCGTAGCCAACTTCGTACGGTGCGCCCTGCTCAGGCATGCTGCACCTCCTTATGTGCCGCAATCTCGCTGAACTGTTTCCCCGTGCTTGCATGGCCTGCCCGATCTTTTGTACCAGCGAGATTGTTAGTGTAACGCAGCGGGTAATGGATAGGACCCGTCGCAGTCGGGGGTGTGAAAACGTGGGAAGCGTTGTTGGCTTTCCACTTTTTCATACCCCTGGGAAGTTTCGGTCAGACACGCTGCGGGCGCGGGCGGTCTATAGCCCAGCGACGAGTGCGGCCTGACAGTGTTGTAGTGGATGCGCCAGCGCTCGGCCAACAAGCGCAAGAAGAAGCCACAGATACTGTCTCCCGATGAATTTCAGAAACTGCATGACGAGTTGCATGAACCTTACAGGACAAGGGTCATCGTTGCGATGTGCACTGGAATGCGAGTCTCAGAGGTTCTGGCGCTCCGCTGGGATCATATCAACTTCAAGGCCGGAGTCATGCTGGTTCAACAGGGAGTCGTGAACGGACGAATCGGATTTGTAAAGACCGGGGCGTCCAACGACTACATCCCACTCGATCCGGCATTTGCTCAAATCTCCTCGATTGGAAAGGGGACAGGTCGAATGGGCTTGCCTTCCCTTCCCCCATCACTGGTGGCTGCTACTACGCGGGCGTGATCCAGCAGCAAGTGTTGAAGCCTGCTGGAGAGAAGATTGGCCTTCCAGGTATCGGTTGGCACACCTTCAGGCATACGTACAGGTCACTATTGGACGAAACAGGGCTCCGATCGGTGTGCAGCAGAAGCTCATGCGGCACAGCAACGTGGCCACCACCATGAACATTTACGGCAACGCGAGCTTGAGAGCCAAACGGGAAGCAAACTCAAACGTTGTGCAAATGGTAATGGCACAGCAAAATCCACCTCGGGCAGTGCAGCAGCCAGTGGCGATTTGATCTATTGATCCGGCCCTGAAG
>PMPH01000022.1 GCA_003161045.1 Acidobacteriaceae bacterium | reverse complement strand
CGTTGTACCAGAGAAAGCCGATCGAGGCGCCCACCATGGAGCCGCAAAAGACGGTCAGCTCGCCCACCAGGGGCATGCGCTGGAGTTCGAGGTAGTCGGCGAAGACGACGTGGCCGCTGACGTAGGTGAGCACGGCCAGGGCTCCGGCGGCGATGATGGTGCAGCCGATGGCCAGCCCGTCCAGCCCGTCGGTCAGGTTGACGGCATTGGAGGACAAGGCCAGGAAGAGCGTGACGAAAACCACGAAGGGCAGAAAGGCCAGCAGGCCCAGGTGGGGGATGGAGCCAAGCCAGTGCCATTCGAGATCGGGGTGCCAGCTTTTGACGAACGGCACCGTCAACTGCGTGGAGAAGAGCTTGAACTGCTGCATGACCACCAGGGCAATCGCCACCGCGGCTCCGGCCAGCCCCTGATAGAGCAGCTTGGCGCGCGCCGTCAGGCCCAGGCTGCGCCGCTGGACAACTTTTATATAGTCGTCGGCGAAACCAATCGCGCCAAAGGCGAGGGTGGAAAAAACGGTGATCCAGACAAAGGGATTGGCGGGGTCGGACCAGAGCACGGTGGGCAGCAGAACGGCGATTCCGATGAGTACGCCGCCCATGGTCGGCGTACCCGTCTTCTTCAGGTGCGACTGCGGCCCGTCGTCGCGCACATACTGGCCGATCTGGAACTCGCGCAGCCGCTGAATCACCCAGGGGCCGATGAGCAGCGCAATCAGCAGCGCTGTCCCGGAGGCAAAGGCGGTGCGGAAGGTGAGGTAGCGGAAGATGCGAAAAGGGTGAAAAAACGGAAACAGCTTTTCGTAGAGCAGCCAGTAAAGCAAAGGGCCTCCAGAGCCGGTTCGAGGCGGGTTTCAGTTGATTTTACAGGGCTGGGGGTGGCAGGAAGGTGGAAATCGCGCACATAGAAAGGTTTCCCAATCCCGATCGCGGCCCCGCCTCAGCGGAACATGCGCTCGTCGTAGTGAAACGGCCTGGGCGCGAACAGCTTGATCTTGCTGAAATCCGCGTGCCGGGGGTTCAAGAGCACATTCCAATCTCCATCGACGACCACCGAAGGAACCCGGAGCGCCACCGAACGGCCGCTTGCCGCCCAGCTGGAGCCAAGATCGCGGCAGACGAGGTTGTTCAATTCTCGCCAGTCAGCGGGCAGCAGGTCAAGATCCAGTTGCTCGGCCAGATCGTCGGGGACCGCCGCTTCGGCCAGCAGAAGATCGTCCGGCGCTTCATTCGGCTCCAGATTGACGAAGAACTCCAGAACCGCCAGCGCCCGCGAGGTTGCAGTGTAGACCATTGCGGTCCCCTGATGATTCCAACGCCTGGCTGCGTAGAGTCCGCCAACGCCTGTGAAGGCCGCCTCGCGAAAACGCTCCGGGAAGAGCCTCCACACCCTCATCAGCTGTACATTCCGTAGGCAATGCTGTAAAGAATCTCCTCCACCGAGCGCACGCCCACCTCCGTATCGAGCTGGTCAAACGGCTTCTGCCCGCCCAAGGCGCGGTTCGGCGCCACCATCCAGCGCGAGGCCTTCTCTTCCGTCCCTAGGACTTCATTGGCCAGGGCGACTACCCTCGCCATGCGCAGGGTTCTGTCGGACTCATCCTGTGTCAGGCGGGATTTTGTTGCCAGCCTGCGGCTCAGAGTGCGGGAGGGAATGTTGAGGCACTTTGCCACCTGCGCCCTCTGCATCGACAACGAATCCGCCAGCAGATTCACAGTCGATGCCGGAAGCCCGGCGCGCACCTGAGCCACCAGGTCATCCGCTTTTCGGATGGGCTGCTTGAAAGTTCTCATGCCACCCAAAACTTCCACAATCTCCGCAATGCGCATTGTCGCCACCTGGCATTAGTATCGCGCCATTTGGCCCAGAGCGCAAGAAGATACCCCAGCTTTCAACCAGCCTGTAGTCGCAAATGGAAGCAGAGGAAGAAACCGGAAGACAGAAACGATTAATGTGGCTCGACGGCTCAATTGCCGTTTGCACGCCTCAGCGCATCGATGGCCCGTTCGAGGTGAACGCCGCGCGAGCCTTTCACCAGAACAACGTCGCCGGGCTGGAGATTTTGCCTGAGCCAGCGGCCGGCGGCCTCGGCGTCGGGCAAAAACAGCGCGGCGACTCCGCCAGCGCAAGCGGCAGCGGCCAAGTGCTCGGCGTTGCCCTGAACGCCGGCGACGAGGTCGAGGCCAGCCTCGGCGGCCGCGCGTCCGCAGGCGGTGTGCAGCGCGGGGCCGTGTTCGCCCATTTCGAGCATCTCGCCGGCCAGCAGAATCCGGCGGCGTGCGGGACGCGTGGCCAGGGTGCGGATCATCGAACGCAGCGCCTCGGGGTTGGAGTTGTAGCAGTCGTTCAGAATTGTTGCGCCGTCGATTTCGATCACTTGGCCGCGCTTGTCGCCGGAGGTGAGCGATTGGAGCGCGGCGGCGGCGGCCTCCGGAGCGACTCCCGCTTCGAGTGCGACTGCCAGGCCGGCCAAGGCGTTCAATGCATTGTGAGCCCCCAGCAGTTGAAGCGTAAATTGGCCCTCGTGCTCCCCGGCGCGGAAGCGCACGTGCAATCCGGCCAGGTCTTCAACCACTTCGAGCAGTTGGGGATCGGCGCAGGGGCCGGAGCCGAAGTAGACGACGCGGCCGGGGAAGTTGCGGCCAAACTGCGATACGTAGGGGTCGTCGCAGTTGAGGAAGACGACGCCGGTCGAGGGCAGCGCGTCCACCAGCTCGAATTTCGCGCGGGCAATGCCGTCCTGGCCGTCGGCGAAGTTTTCAATGTGCGCCGTGCCCACGTTGGTCACCACGCCCCAGTCGGGCGCGGCGATGCGGGCCAGCGCGGCGATCTCGCCGGGGCGGTTCATGCCCATTTCGACGACCGCAACCTCGTGCTCCGGCTCCAGGCGCAGCAGTTGCAGCGGCAAGCCGAAGCCGTTGTTGAGATTGCCCTCGGACCTGAGCACATTGAATTTCGCGCCCAGCGCGACGGCAATCGCCTCCTTGGTGGTGGTCTTGCCGGCCGAGCCGGCGACGGCCACCACGCGCTTGCCCCACTGCCGGCGGACGTGCGCGGCCAGGGACTGCAGGGCTGTGAGCGGCTCCTCGGTGATCAGCAGCGGCGCGGCCAGCGCGGCGTCGGGCAGCGTGGCGACGCGTGCGCGCGAAACCACCGCGGCTACGGCCCCGCGTTCGATGGCGGCGGCCACAAAATCGTGGCCGTCGAGGCGTTCCCCACGCACCGCGAAGAAGAGCTCGCCTGGAGCGACAGTGCGCGAGTCAATCGAGTAGCCGCCCACCACCAGCGCGCCGGCGTTGGCCACGCTGGCCGGCGCCTCCAGCACCGCACCCGCGCCAATGGCCGCTTCTGCCAGGGTGAGTTTCATGCGACCTCTCCGTAACCCAATTCGCGCAGGGCGGAAAGCGCAACCCCGGCGTCGTCGAAGGGAATCGCGGTGAAGCCGATAATCTGCTCCTTCTCGTGACCCTTGCCGGCGAGGAGAACCACGTCGCCGGGGGCAGCCTGCTTGAGCGCCAGCCGAATGGCGGCGGCGCGGTCGGGTTCGATAGCGTATTCGACTCCGCTGGCCTTCAATCCAGGCTCAATCTCGGCCAGAATTGCCGCCGGCTCTTCGGAGCGGGGATTGTCGCTGGTGGCCACCACGAAGTCGCTTCCTTTGCCCGCGGCCAGGCCCATCTTCGGCCGTTTGGTGCGGTCGCGATCGCCGCCGCAGCCGAAAATCGTTAGAACGCGGCCGCCGGAGGGAGCCGTCATCTGCCTCGCCAGAATCGTCAGGTTGCGCAGAGCGTCGTCGGTGTGGGCGTAGTCGACGATCACGGTGAAGGGCTGGCCGGCACCGACGGATTGAAAGCGGCCGGGAACGGGATGGAGCAGGGGAACGGATTCAACCAGATCGGCAAAGGGCACGCCGCGCGCATGAGCCGCGGTGAAGGCGGCCAGCAGGTTGAGAATGTTCACCTCGCCGGCCAGCCGCGAGACGACTTTGGCCGCGCCAGCCGGAGTCTCGATCTCGATCACCGCGCCGGAGGGGGTGAGCGTGAAACTGGCCGCGCGCCAGTCGCCCTGCCCAATTCCATAGGTCCGCACCTCGGCGCCAGCCTTGCGGGCTGCCTCGGCCAACTCCTCACAGCGCGGGTCGTGCGCGTTGACGACGGCCACGCGCGGCGCCGGGTAAACCGTGCCGTCAAAGAGCAGGCGCTTGGCGGCAAAATAATTCTCCATCGTCTGGTGATAGTCCAGATGGTCGCGGGTGAGGTTGGTGAAGACGGCCACATCGAAGTTGATCCCCGTCGCGCGGCCCTGGTCGAGCGCGTGGCTGGAGACCTCGGTCACCAGTTCAGTGGCTCCCCGGCTGACGCCCTCGGCCATCAGCTCAAAGAGGTCGCGCGATTCGGGGGTAGTGTGCGGCGAGGGGCGCACCTCGCCGGCCACATGGCACTCGATGGTGCCCACCAGCACAGCCTTGCGGGCGGCGGCGTTGAGCAGTTCCTCGATGAGGAAGGCCGTGGTGGTTTTGCCGTTAGTGCCGGTGATGCCGGTGGCCGCGAGCTTGCGCTCCGGGTGGCCAAAGAAGGCTGCCGAAGCCTGGGCCAGCGCGCGGCGGCCGTGCTCTACCTCCAGGACCGGCAGACCCGGCTCGAAGACCAGCAGGTGGTCGAACTTCGGCGCGGAGTCGGTGATAATGCCCAAAGCTCCGGCGGCGATGGCCTTTTCGACGTAGCGGTTGCCGTCGGTCGAGCCGCCCTTCATGGCCACAAAAACCGCTCCCGGCCGTACCTTGCGCGAATCGTACTCGACGCCGGTCACCGGCCCGTCCGAGCCGCCTCCGGAGCCAACAGCCGCTACTTCTGCAATCAGTTCTATCCAGTTCATCACAGGTTCCATTGTAGATTGCATGGTCGTTTGGATGGAGTGGCGCCACGGGGCTTCATCGCCCGCACTTGACCACAATCCTGGTTCCAGGCGCAACCATGCTCCCCGGAACGGGAGCCTGTTCGCGCGCCGTGCCGCTGCCGGTGATTTCGACCTCGAAGCCCGCGGCGGCGGCCTGCTCGATGACCTTGCGCACCGGCAGGCCGGTGAGCGAGGGAACGCGCAGGTTTTTTCCGTCGGCGACGATGACCGTGGTGGCCGTTCGCGCCGGCGCGATGGCGGGATTGGCCCCGGCGTTCGCGGCTGCGCCGACTGGCTGAGCGTTGCTTTGCGGTTTCCCTGAGGCGGTGGGCTGGCTGGCGGCCACCGGCTGGGCTGGCGCGCCGCGCAGGGGATCGTCCATGGGCAGGTCGTTGGCCGCGGCGTAGAGGGCGTTGATGTCGCCGGTCTGCTCGCCGTCGTCTTCCGTTACCTTGGCAGCGGAGTTGTCCGCAGCACGCGTCCGGTGCAGATCGATGTCGTGCGGCACGGCGAGGTACTCCAGAACCTGCTGCGCCACCTCGGCAAAGACCGGGGCGGAGACACTGGCGCCGTAGTACGCGCCCTTGGGATTGTCCATGATGACGGCCACGGCGATGACCGGGTTATTGACCGGGGCGATGCCAGCAAACGAGGCGACGTGCATGGTCTTCGAGTAGCGATGGGTGGCCGGATCGATCTTTTGCGCCGTGCCGGTCTTGCCGCCCGAGCTGTAGCCGTTGAGCTGCGCCTGTTTGCCGGTGCCGTAGAGCACCACGCCCTCCATCATCTTGCGCATCTGGGCCGCGGTCATGGTCGAGATGACGCGGTGGGCGCCGGGAGGCAGCGGGTCGGGCAGCTCGCCGCCCGGCTTGAAGGGCGACACCTGCGGTGTGGCCAGCGTTTTGCCGCTGGCGATTCCATCTACCTGGCCGGGCATCAGTACGTGCGGGGGCAGGTAGACGCCGCCGTTGGCGATGGTCGAAACCATCGAAACCATTTGCAGCGGCGTAACGCCCACCTCCTGGCCCATGGAAATCGAGCCGATCGAAGACGTCCCCCATTTGTTTACTGGCTGCAGTAGGCCGCGGGTTTCGCCCGGCAGTTCGATGCCGCTGCGCTGACCGAAACCGAAGTTGCGGATGTACTGGTAGAAGTGGTCGGGGCCGACCTTCAGCGCCAGTTTGACGGCGGCCACGTCGCTCGAGTGCTCCAGCGCCTCATGCACGGTGATGACCCCAAAGTGGTCGCCCTTGTCGTCGTGAATGACGCGGCCCGCCAAGGTGATCGCGCCGCCCTGGCAGTCGATCTTGTCGTCGGGCGTGGTCACATGCTGATCGAGGGCCGTTGAATAGGTGACCAGTTTGAAGACCGAGCCCGGCTCGTAGACGTCGCTGACCGCGTGGTTGCGCAACAGCTCCGGCGTGGTGTGGCGGAAGTCGTTGGGATTGAAGGTGGGACGGACGGCCAGCGCCAGAATCTGGCCGGTGTGCACGTCCTGAATGACCACGGTGCCGTTGGCCGCCTGGGTGCGCTCCATGGCGTGGTCCAGCGCCCGCTCGGCCAAAAACTGAATGTTCTCGTCGATGGTCAGCACCAGGTTTCGGCCAGGATCCGGTTCCCGCTCGCTGGAGCCGAGCACCTGGCGGCGCGCGTCCAGGGCCGCGAACATGCGGCCGGGAACGCCATGCAACGGGGACTCGAACTTCAGCTCCAAGCCGCCCAGGCCGTTGTCGTCCAGTCCCACGTAGCCCAGCACCTGCGCGGCAATTTCGTTGCCCGGATAGAAGCGTTGAGGCTCCTGGCGGAAGTAGATGCCCTTGAGAGCCCGCGCCTTGATCAGCTCTTTGACGCTGGCCGACACTGTTTGATTGACGCGGCGGGCGATCCAGATAAAATCCTTCCCGGCGGTCAGCCGGGCGGCGATCTGCTCTTCGGTGGTCTGGGTGTCGTTGGGGTCGGTGTGGACAATCGCGGCCAGGGCGTGAGCCGCCGCCTGCTTGTCGTCAATCTCGCTGGGAACGGCGAAGATCGAGTCCACCTGCACGGTCATGGCCAGCTCGTGCAGGTTGCGGTCATAGAGCACACCGCGGCGCGGAGCCACCTCGAAGGCCCGCTGTTGCTGTTTTTCGGCGCGCTCGACGTACTCCTTGTGGCGCACCACCTGCAGCCAGAAGAGGCGAAGGGCGATCAGAATCGCCCAGACCAGAAAGAACAGGCAGACTAGCCAGAAGCGCGCCAGCTTCAGGGGCATGGCGCGCGGCGCGGGGTTGCGGTTCCGGCTGGGTCGAAGATTTGCCTGCATGGAGGAATTGCTCCGGGGAGTGGCAGAACCAGCTTCTAGCTTTTAGCTGTTAGCTCTTAGCTTTCAGTTTCTGGCTCTGAACTGTCAGCCTGCTCCCTGCCGGATTCAGTCTGCAAATTGTATTCTGGACCCGATTTTATCATTGCCGGCGCAATCCCATGGCCTTCTTGCCCGCACTCCAAAGCTAGGAGCTAGTGCTGCGACCGCGTGTAATCGTAATTTCCCAGGTCCCAAAAACGGGACCTGGGGCACCCAAACTTTTGCGGCCGGCTTTCCAGACCACACGGTCACGATACGAGGAGCTAACAGCTAACAGCTAAGAGCTAGTAACTAAAAGCTCCCAGCTTCTCTGCCTATTGCGCCGCCAGCGCCGCCGGAGGCGAGACCTGCGCAAGAGCCGGCGCGGAGACATCGGGTCCGGCGCTGGGGTGAACCATCTGGCCCGGCGCGGGCTCGGCAAGACCCAGTTTGCGGGCTTCCGCGTCAATCCGATCCGGCTGGGTAAGCTGCGCCTCCGACAGGCGCAACTGGCGATTCTCCTCGCGCAATTGCTCGCGAACCTGCTTTTCCGACTCGATCCGGTAGCCGCTCTCGATGGCGCTGAAGTGCTGCAGCCCGTAGACCATGGTCAGAGTGAAAAGAATGGTGATCGCCGCCGAAAACAGGCGCATCTCGCGGGCCCGCACCGGATCAGGAGCCTTGACCAGGCGGCTATTGTCAAAGCGCTTGGGAAAGTAGAACTCCGGCGTGCGCACGCCCCGCCGCCGCAGGGTCTGCTGGGCCAACTGCCCGGCATTGCGCTCGCTGGCGCGCGCGCTCCAGCTTCTGCCCGATTCATAGTAAGTTGTTGTGCATGCCGCCATGGGTTCCTCCGTAAGGGATCAGGGGTCAGTGGTTAGTTACCGATAGCCTTGAACTGGCTGTCTGCACCGATGCAGGCCCAAAAACAATTCCCGTTCCCAAATCCCGTGAAATTCGCGCTTCCTGTTTCTCGACTACTGAAAACTGATAACTGACTACTGTTTACTGTCTTTCCGCCGCTCTCAGCTTCGCGCTGCGCGAGCGCGGATTGCGCTCGATCTCTTCCTCGCCGGCCGTAACCGGCTTCTTGGTGAGAATCTCCCAGATTCCCTGCCGCGCGCCTTCGCGCAGGCTATCCTTGGCGATGCGATCTTCCAGCGAATGAAAGCTGATGACAACCAGTCTCGCGGAGGGCTTAAGCAATTTGGGCGCGGCCTCCAGCAGGGCTCGAATCTCATCCAACTCGCGATTCACATAAATGCGAAGAGCCTGAAAGGTTTTCGTCGCCGGATGAATGTGCCCTTGTTTCATTGGCCGGGCGGCTGGGGCAACAATGCGGGCCAACTGCCCCGTGGTTGTTACCGGCCGCCCGCGCACAATGGCTCTGGCGATTCTCCGCGACCCTCCTTCCTCTCCGTATTCGTAAATCAGGTCCGCCAGCTCTCGCTCGCTCGCCTCATTCACCACCTGTGCGGCGGTTGGCCCGGAGCGCGTGTCCATGCGCATATCCAGCGGCCCATCCGCCATAAAACTGAAACCTCTCTCCGCCTCGTTCAGTTGCAGGCTGCTGACGCCAAAGTCAGCCAGCAGTCCATCCACCGAGCCGGGCGGCAAATGCCGCGTGATCGAGCTGAAGGCCTCGCCGATCAGAGTTACCTTGGGCGCCCGCTCGCCTAACTCGCCGCAAACCCCATCCAGTTTCTCTTTGGCCAGCGCCAGCGCCTCGGGATCGCGGTCAAAGCCGATCAGATGGCCCTGTGGCCCGAGCAGCCGGGCGATTCCGGCAGAGTGCCCGGCCAGGCCCAGCGTGCAGTCAACAATGGTTGACCCGGCTCGCACCCGGAGAAGATCAATCGCTTCCTGAAAAAGAACTGGCGCATGACGTTCCGTCGATCTCTTCATGCGCTCCCCCTGGGGGGCCATTCCGTTCAACTCCGCCGCTTGAGAGTCGCCGCCAGCGATTGGCGATCCTCAGCCGTCAGGGCATTGGCCGATACACTCTGTTCGATGACCTCGAAGTTATGAACTTCCAGGTAGTGCAGCTTTCCGAGTACGGCAACTTCGGCGTTCAGGCTGGCCTTTCCGCGCAGAATCTGCGGCAGCAAGACCCGGCCCTCTTTGTCCATCTCCACCTGCTGGCCGTAGTAGCTGGTCAGGTTCAGGTACTTCTCTACTGCGTCGTCCATGGTGCTGGATTCGGCCAGCAGCGCTTCCTGCTTCTCCCACTCCGGCAAGGGCCAAATCTCGGCTTTCATGCCGTCCGTCGAGGTGATGTAGAACTGGGCAATCTCCGCTTCGTCCAGCAGCTCCTTGAACCCGGAGGGGAGCTTCAACCGCCCCTTGGGGTCCACCTTTGCCGGATGATTTCCACGGAATACCGCCATGCCCGCCTGCCCTTCGCGGCCCGTTCCAGATTCGCCGCCGCGATTGTTCCCTTGCCGCCGTTTTGTCCCTTGCCGCCGTTTTCCGGTTAGCCTGGCTGGTTCATCTGCTTTGCTGGCGCCGAATTTAGTGGATTGAGGAGGAAAATCAGCTAGACTTTTGCTACAGGCTGCCGATTAACTCCACAAGAGAACACATTTGGCCACTTTTGGCCACTCACAAAACGATAGTATCCCCGATTTCCGCTCTAGCCAAGTGGAAAATCGATTCGTTGTCAAAATGAGAGAAAGCGATGAGAAGATATTCGCCTAATAGACCAAAATGAAACCTAATAGACCAAAATGAAATTCGACCACAAGATGTAGTGTTAACTACTTTGATTCTGGCTCTGGACAGGAGCGGCAGCTTGTGATAGTGAACAAAAGGCGAAAGTTGGAGAACTCGTCCGCTCCTGTCCGCTACAGCGGTTCTCGAAACTCCCCATTAACTGGAGAATCGCTCTAAAACCAGGCTTTATGCCTCCGGCGGACTGTCCTCCGGCTGACTGCCTTCGAAGCGATCAGCGCGCTTTCCGCGCTCCGCCACCAGCTTCAAAAGATAAACGAAGACCAGCACGTTGGCCGCGAGCAGGCCGGATCTGGTCCACGTCACGCCGTGCAGCACCTTGATGATCTCCCAAGGCAAGAACGAGGCCGTGATGGCCAGCGTCAGGTACTCGCCCCAGGCCTTTTCCAGATAGAGGCCGATTCCTTCGATTATTCCCACCCCCGCGTAGCAAAAGGCGGTCGCGCCGATGCGCCGCAGCAGCGGATCGTCGAGCAGGGAGGCCTTGTCGAGGATGAAGTTGACGAAGCGCGACTCGGGGTTGAAGCGCAGGTGCTCGGCCAGTTGGGCGAGCAGATCGCCGACGTCCTGGTGCAGCAGATGCAGCGCGCCAATGCCGATGGCCGTAAACAGAAGCGACTGGATCAGCTTGTAGGCCGCAATGAGCAGCAACCACCGGTTGTGCGGGCGGTGCCGCGGAGCGAGCTGGGAGGGAGCCTCATCCATGATTTTGGGGGAAATCCATGCACACTCTCGCATCTCTTTACGTTAACCCATGCGTGAGGGTTCCGCTCGCCATGCGCCGGTGGGCAACTCGCCGTGAGCCCGTGTCGGTCAGCCGCGCCAGGGTGGAGAAACTGCGCACTACAGGCTTCAGTGCCTCAAATTCAGCAGTTTTTCGCGGTCCATCGGATTCCCGTCCAGGAAGAGACCGGAGATGCGGCGGGCGTTCCAGATGTTCCGTGTGGGGTTGGCGTCGACGACGAGAATATCGGCGCGGCGGCCGGGAGCGATCAGGCCCAGCTCGTTCCAGCCGAACTGAAGGCTGTAGTTGTTGGTGGCCGCAGCCAGGGCCTCGCGCGGTGAAAGCCCCAGGCGGACCAGCAGTTCCAGTTCGGTGTGCATGGAAATGCCGGGCAGGGAGCCGTAGACCGGCGCGCCGGAGGCGGCCAGGTAGTGGGGATGAGCGAAAAAAATGGTTTTGTTGATCTGCCAGAGGCGCAGCGCGGACTGTTCGGCCTTTTTGCGCTGGGTCTCTTCCATCCAGTGCTGGGTGGCGGCGGGCAGGTGGCGGGTCCAGGGCGGGAGAGGGTAGACCATTTCGCCGGTGGCGCGATCTGTGGGGTTGAAAACGCGAGCGGGATCGAGCTGTGCGGCGGCCGGCTCCTTCCACAGGTTGCGATGGCCGGGCAATTCAGCGTAGTAGAGGTTGAAGGTGGGCATGAGCGCGGCGTGATGGGCGGCCAGGAAGCGGGCATAGGCGCGCAGGTGCAGATCGGTGGGCGGCAGGCGCTCGGCATAGTCGTAAGCGGTGGTGGCGGCCGCGCCTGCGGAGTCTTCGACCAGCGGCTGTTCAAGTTCGTCGGGAATGACGCCCAGGTCGTAACGGTCCATGCGTACCAGCGCGTCCACGCCGGCCTCGACGCCCACCTTATACGGTGTGGAAACGAACTCACCGTAGGCGACCAGGCCCAACTGGTGAGCGTGGGTGATGATCCACTGGACATTGGCGGCGGTGATGTCGTGACCCAGCAGGACGGCGCGCGTTCCCGACCGTGCGGTCTCGGTGAGTTGGCGGAGGGTGTCGTCGGGGCTCAGTTCGGCCGGATGGGCGCCTTCCTTGAGCTTGGAAGCCCACCCGGGACGCCTGGCCAAGAGGCTCCAGTTGCTGGTCGAGCCGGCCGAGTCCAGCAGGTAGAGGTGGGGAGCGGGCGAGGCGGAGAAATCGACCCAGCCGCGGCGGGCGTCGCTGACGGCGACCACCGTGGTAACGCCCATGTAAAGGTCAGCGTCGGCCTGCTCCTGGGAGTTCATGCCGGCAAAGCCGTCGATCAGGCCTGGAATGAGGAATTTGCCGGTGCAGTCGATGACCCGTGCGCCCTTGGGGATGGAGACCGCCATGCGTGAGCCGACGTCGGTGATGCGGCCGTCGTGCACGACGACGACGGCGTCCTTGAGGTCGTTGGCCGAGCGGCCCCAATTGGTCACGTCCACCACTGTGCCGCCAGCCAGCACCAGCGGAGCCGGGGAGAGGCTCTTGGGCCCAACCGGAGAGGGCGTCTGCGTCCAGGCTAAAACGGCGGCCATAACCAATCCAACAGCGCCCAACGAAAGGAGACGAGCAGGTCTCATAGGGATAAGCAGTCTTTTGAGGATTGTCGCACACGGGGCAGGGGGCGCGGAACCGGCGCGGGACGGGAGCCCAGGTCAGACTCAGCTTCAGTTGCGGCGGCAAAGGGTGGAAGGGGGCTGTATCGGCTGCGGAAAAAGAGATTCAGAATCGCCAGAAGTGTCAGGGCACGGCTCAAGTCGTGCCCTGACACAACCGGCAAAACTCACACCGTACGAGTTTTTCAGCAGCCAGTAAAGCTCGTCTCCTCCCACTCCGCCATCGGCCCGTCTGGTCAGGATGGCCGGTGGCTGGCGAGCCGCGCCAGTCCCTGCCGCGCCAGATCCGCAACCGCACGGACGAGAGTGGCGGAGGTGTTCTGCGATTCCGGCCGTTCCAGGCGGAGATTTAGCCTGGCGGCGAACTCGCGGAAGTGAATGTCCACGTCGTAGAGAATTTCGACGTGGTCAGAGAGGAAGCCTATGGGCTGAAGCAAGACCGTTTTCGCGCCCGAGGCGGCGACCGATTCCAGCGTTTGTTCGACAGTGGGACCGAGCCAGGTAAGACTGGGGGGGGTGCCGGGGGCCGTGCCAGCGCTGGTGCTGGCGGTTGTGGCGGCGGTGGAATTGGCCGTTGCGCTGGAGCCGGGGCGGCCGCTTGCTCCCTGGCTTTGGAAAGCGAACCACCACCGGGGGATTTCCGGGAGGCGGGCGGCGACCAGCGCGGCAGTGCGCCTGGCCTCCTCGGCATAGGGGGCGGCGTCCCCGCCCAGTTCGAGGCGCGGCTGGGCGAATTGACCCTCCCGGCTCTCCGCAGCCGCTTGCGTCGCCCGGCACGGGACGCTGTGCGCCGTAAACAGCACCGGGACCGAGGCGCCCACCTCCGCGCTAAGGCGGTTCCAGGCCGGGCGCAGCCGCTCGGCAAAGGCTTCAATCAGAAGCGGATGCTCGGCCCAGCTCGCGGTGAAGTCAAGGCGCAGTCCGCCGGACTCAATGAAAGCCCCGGCGGCAGCTTCAGTGGCAGTTTCGGCGGCCGCCGGAGCGGCAGCCTCCGTTTGCAGGGCACGGCGATAGAGGCCCACGCTGGCGCGCGAGTTTTGCGGAGCAAGGCAAAGAACCGCGGCCTCTTCAATGCCGTCCGCGCGCATCTGCCGGAGCACGTCGGCGATGTAGGGCCGCCAGTTGCGCATTCCAACGTAAACCCGCACCGGCTCGCCGCCGGAGTCCCTTTCCGCCGCTGCGAGTTCGGCTTCCACCAGGCGAGCCTGCGCGAAGGTGATCTCGGTGAGCGGACTGTGGCCAATGAGCGCGTAGCGCCGCTGAATCTCCTCAACGACCGCGGGCGGGAGCGGCCGTCCGCCGGTCACATTGCAGAGGTACTCGGGAATCTGCGCGACGGTCTCGGGAGTGCCGTGAGCCAGTAAAAGGACGGCCTGCTTCACCATTTGTTGCCTCCCAAGAAGGGCTGATCTAGGGTTGTAATTTCCCGCCCTGGCCGCGCCCCTCAATTCGCAAACCCGTGGCGAGGTTCGTCAGCCGGCAGGCTTTTCCAGCCGGAACTCGCGCACCATGCGGACCACGGCCTGCACGTTTTCAACCGGCGTGCCGGGGACGATGCCGTGGCCAAGGTTGAAGATGTGGCCAGGGCGGCCCTGGGCGGCGCGCAGAATCTCCTTCACGCGCCGCTCTAAAACCTCCAGCGGCGCAAAGAGCGTGATGGGGTCCAGGTTGCCCTGCACGGCGTGGCCGTGGCCCACGGCGCGCCAGCCCTCGTCAAGCGGTTGCCGCCAGTCCAGGCCGACGACATCGGCCCCGGTCGCGGCCATCTGCGTGAGCAAACCGGCGGTTTCCACGCCGAAGTAGATCACCGGCACGCCCATCTGCTGGACGGAATGAACCAGGCGCTGGGCGGCCTCGAAGGCATACTCGCGATAGTCGGACAAGCCGAGCGAGCCCGCCCAACTGTCGAAGATCTGGATGACGTCGGCCCCGGCCTCGACCTGCAGGCGGCAGTACTCTTCGAGAACCACGACGATTTTATCCAGCAGCAGCCGCCAGGCCGAGGGCTCCGAGTACATCATCTGCTTGGTGTGGATGTAGTTCTTCGAGCCGCCGCCCTCGATCATGTAGCTGGCCAGCGTGTAAGGCGCGCCGCAGAAGCCGATGATCCCCAATCGATTCTGAAAATGCGCGGCCACCTTCTCGATGGCCCGCGCGACGTAAGCCAGATCGGCGGCGCGATCGGTGCGGAGGGCGCGCACATCCTCCGCAGTGCGGACCGGGCGGTGCACCACCGGCCCTTCGCCGGCCTGGAACTCGAAGTCCAGGCCCATCGGCTCCAGCGGCAGCAGCAGATCGGCGAAGATGATGGCCGCGTCCACGCCCAGCTTCTCGGCGGCGGTGATGGTGACCTCGGCGGCCAGCTCCGGCTGCTTGCAGATTTCCACCAGGGTGTGGAACTTGCGCACCTCGCGGTACTCCTGCATGTAGCGCCCGGCCTGGCGCAGAAACCAGACCGGGGTGCGGTCCACCGGCTGGCGCAGACAGGCGCGCAGGAAGCGGCTGCCGCCGGGAGTGGCTTCGGGAATGGTCTCGGCGGCGGGGTCAGGGTTGTTTGGATGCATACAAAGATAATTTTACCGGACAGTGTGCGGCTGAAGCGGACTGGCGGCCGCAGGACAGCGATTCTGCTACGAGATCCAGTCGTGGCAGCGGCTCTTGCGCCGCCATGCGCCGTCTACCTTCTCCAGAACCACGGCTCCGCCGTTGCCGCAGAGCGAGCCGCAGAAGAAGCTGTAGGAGACGATGGCGTGCGTGTGGTCTTTGTCGAAGCGAATCTCGCTCAGGGTGACCAGGCCGTGGGCGAAGCCGTTGCGGACCGCATCTTCAATCGACCTGCCCTCGCCGATGGTCTTTTCGGGGTCGTTTTCCGAGATCTCCTTCCGTTGTCGGTCGGGATCGACAAAGCCGATCTTGTCCGAGCCCAACTGCGGCAGGTCCTCCGCGCGAAAGCGATGGACGAGGGCGGCCGCAACCGGCTCAAGGTCCAGATCCTTTCCGCAATCGCTGGCGTCAGAAGCTCCTCTGGTTGGGAATGGAACGGTCTGGACGGACAGGTTGACCATGCTCAGTTCGTTGTCCATCCAACCGTGAAGAACTGTCCGATAGACGGCAAGCTGCTCGGCGGTAAGCGGCTTGTCGCTGATTTTGGGCTTGGTCTCCGAAGCCTCCTGCGCGGCGGCCAGACCCACGGCCGCAAGCAAGATTGCCGCAGGCCGGAGAGCGAATCTCACAGCTTTCTGTTTGCCCTCGAATCCCACACCGCTTGCGGCCATTGCATTCTCCGTAGCAAAGAGGCTTGCAGCCCGTGAATAAGAGAGTGCCGGACGGAAAGCCTGGCCGACCCGGCGGCGGGCTATTTCGTCGCGACGCGGAGGATGCGAATCTCGGGGTAGGCACTGTCCCAGTCGGGGGAGACCGCGCCGAAGATCAGGCGGAAATCCCGCTGGTCGCCGGGCCGCAGCGGGGCCGCGGAGAGCGGTTCAACGTCAATGTAAGGCTCGCGCGTGCGAATGAGCTTGAGCGACTGGCTCTCATTCTGCGCCACTTCGTGGGCGAAATCGCGGAAGAGCACCTGCACGGTGATGCCGGTGACGGTACGGCCGCCCCGGTTGGCAATCTGGCCGTCAAGGTAGGTCACCTTGCCGCCAATCAGGTTGGTGGATTCGCTCATGGCCAGGTGGGACACCACGAGGCTGCTCGCGTAGGGGTCCAGCGGCGCGGTGATCGGCGCGGTCCCGACGCTGCTTCGGGAGGTTTTGAGTTCCAGGTCCAGGATCACCACGGTGGCAATCAACAAAACGATGGCTGCGGCTATCACCACTGGCAGCCAGCGGCGCTCATCCTTCTCCGTGGAAGCGGTGAGTTCAGGCTCTATGCTCACGAGCGGAATTCTACACCCGTTTCCGGAGCGGTGGCCCGGCATTTCCTGTTCTTATTTATGGAAATGAGTACTAAATGAGTACTATTTTGCTCTTGACCGGGAGGCAAAGCGGCGTCACAATCTTTTTTTGGTACTGTTCGCTGTGCCCGGCATCTTCCCCAACGGCGCCGGGCGTCCAAAGATTCAGGCGTGAGGAACGGCTAGGCCGGGAATCCGCAACCTTTGCCTCGCGAGGCTCAGAAAGGCAGGCTCGCTATGCCGTTCCCTTCCCAAAGCGCCCCCCTCTCCGCAAAAGCGCCTGCCGATGAGGCCGGGCGCCCTCGCCAGCCCGAAGACCGGGTCTACCAGGCCGTCACGGTAGCCGCCATCCTGATGCTGCTGGGCAGTCTTTGGATTTTCTGAACGGTCGCAACGGTCTGCGCAGCTTCGGAAACTGTACTGAAACGCGACAACTTTGGCGGGTGAGGCCTTGCGCCACGAGGCTAGAGCATTTTCACTTCACTATTGATCCAGCCCCATCGGAATGCGAGACCGGCTCCCGCCCTAGCCGCAAAAACAAAAACGCGGCGAGGGTGGGGCACCCAAATTTGTTTTACGAGGGTGGGGCACCCAAATTGGTTTGGTTCGTTCAGGGCCGGATCAATAGCAGCTAGGAGCTAAAGGCTAGCAGCTAGGAGCTTCTCACCCGAAGCGGGCGCGCCTGACCCCGGTCTGACGGAAGTCCTTGCCGGTCATTTCGATGTGAATGCACATCTCGGACAGCCGCGACCTCATGCGGTCGCCGATGCNNGATGGTGGTCTGCTTGTCGTTATAGCGGGTATTCAGAATCAGCGCCACCGTGTCCCAGACCCATTCGTTGGGCTTTTGCGCGCCCAGGTCGTCCAGCACCAGCACCTCGGCGGCGAAGACCGGCTTGAGCAGTTCCAGTTCGGTGGTGTTCACCTGCGGGTTGTAGCTGTTCTGAATGTTCTTGAGCAGTTCGCGGTAGTCGCAGAAGAGGCCCCGCACGCCGCGCTCGCGCACCAGCCGCTGCAGGAGACCCACGGCCAGGTGGGTCTTGCCCACGCCGATTGAGCCGGTGAAGAGCAGCCCCTTGCCCTTGGTGCCAGAGGGGTATTCCTCGACGAACCTTCGGGCGGTGAGCAGTGCCTCGCCCAGCGAGCGATCCGCCTCGTGATAAATCTCGTAGGCATCCAGCGAACAGTCGCGGTAGCGCTCGGGAATGCGGGTGGCGGCCAGGCGGCGCTCCTCGCGCTCCATCTGCTGGCACTCGCAGGGGCGCGAGACCCATTGCCCCTGGGCGTTGACCACCCTCACCAGCCCCACTCCATCGCAGATTGCGCAAACGCTCATCTCATCAAGCGTAGCGCATTGGCCAGCAGAAGGGTATCGTCCAGCAATAGGACATCGCGCGGGCCGGTTTCACGCGCGTCTGAAGCCAGCTGGTAGTCAAGGCGGCCAATCCGCTGGGTTGGCCGCCTTTTTTCTTCGCTGGGCAGCTCGATGGCCTCGATTCCGGCCGTCTGCAATTGCTAAACCGGCCCAATCACCCTACAATGGAAGAGAAGAATTGCAGGAAAGGTCCGTCTAGAGCGATGCCCAAGGAAAAGATCCATCCCGATTACGCCGCAGTGCAGGTCAAGTGCGCCTGTGGAAGCAGCTTTGAGACCCGTTCGACCCACAAGGGCGACATTCACGTGGAAATCTGCTCGGTTTGCCACCCGTTCTACACCGGCAAACAGCGCCTGGTGGACACCGCGGGCCGCGTCGAGCGCTTCCGCCGCAAGTACGCCAAGTCCGACAGCGCAGTGGCCGCCGCAGCGGCCAAGTAAACGGCGCACGGCAACCGGTGAGCAGGATTGGGCCTCCGCCTAGGCGGAGGCCTTTTTCGTCGGGCGATGATGGTGATGCATGGTCGAGACGCGTTTCACCGTTTACCATCGCCGAGCTATGCAGCTTGCCGGCGCTATGAAGCTCTGCCAGGACGACCTGTCAGCGTATGCTTCCGCCGAGGCATTGCTGGCCGTGCATAGCGCCATCTCCTACAGCGACGCCGTGACGCCGTATTGATAGGACTTGGCGGCGCTCGGCCACGCGGCGAGAACCACCGGGAGGCTATCACTGCTCTGAAACGGGCGTGCACTGGAGCGCGAGTCGACCATCAGGGATAAGGGCGAAGAATCTCCCACTGCCGAAATGGCTGTCGTCCCTGAACGTTTTCGCGTGGACCCGGCAAAGCTCAAGGCCATCGAAACCAAGCTGTTGGCGAAATGTCGTCCGGATATCGAAGTGCGAATCTAGGAATGCAGGAACTGGGGAACTCAACTGAGCACACGATGCTCGTTGGGTCGATGGTGATGGCTCCGGCTATGGTTTTCACCGATAATAGTGCGCGGCGAAGCAGGAACCTGCGCAAGAATTTTTGTATCCGAGTCCAGAATTTGAATGAGATGTGATCCCCCATGCCGCGCGTAAAACGCTCAATTCAGTCCGCCATCACCATCGACGGCTTCTCCCTGCTCTGGAATCTGCACCGCGAACAACAATTGTCCACGGAAGACGGCTGGAAGGGCCTTGCAATCCATGTGAAAGTTGCCGAGGGTGTGCGCCGGGAACTCCACCTGGAATACCCGGCCTACGTCAAAGAACAACGCGGCATCAAATTCACCGCGCCGCCCCGGCCAACCATCCTGGCAGCCAAGGTGGAAGCGCACATTCGTCAGGCGATGGCGGATGGGTGGGATCCGGATTCGCGCGGCAAGCCGTTTATCTATGAACTGGATGAGTTGCCGAGCTGATCGAGGGGCACAGGCGTTCAAGTTGGATGAGGTTTGCAATGGCCGGCAAAGGTTTTACCGTGAAGAAAAACT
Source organism: Acidobacteriaceae bacterium (assembly GCA_003161045.1). GTDB lineage: Bacteria > Acidobacteriota > Terriglobia > Terriglobales > Acidobacteriaceae > Telmatobacter. The sequence goes on along the minus strand of PMPH01000022.1, from coordinate 5,238 downwards.
GGGACAACCCCAGGGAGTGCGCCATGCCCGCCGGGGCGCGCGTGCCGGCCGAGATGCGCCTGGGGCCGGTGCTGGTGACGCCGGCCACGGTGCTCGCGCCCATGGTCGGGGTCACGGACACGGTCTTCCGGCGGTTTATTCGCCACGCCAGTTTGTTCAACAGAGATCAGGGATCAGAGATCAGAGATCAGGTGTGCATCGACTCAGCAGTCAGCAACGCCCAATCCGGCTGCGGGCTGCTGATGACCGAGTTCACCTCGGCCGACGGCCTGGCGCGGATGCGGGAGAGCAAGCGGCGCCGCTACCTGACCTTTTACGGCGACGAACACCCCATCGGGGCGCAAATCTTCGGGGCCAATCCCGAGACGCTCGCCGAGGCGGCGCGGATTGTCGAGGAGAGCGGCTTCGACCTGGTGGACCTGAACCTGGGCTGCCCGGCCAAGCGGGTGGTGGGCTCGAATGGCGGCTCGGGCCTGTTGCGCGACCTACCACGCATCGGAGAAATTTTCCGCGCCGTGCGCCAGGCGGTGACCATTCCCTTCACGGTGAAGTTTCGGCTGGGCTGGAATGACGCCGAAATCGTCTGCCTGGAGCTGGCGCGGATGGCCGAGCAGGAAGGGCTGGACGGCGTGGCGCTGCACGCCCGGACCCGCGAGCAGGGCTACAGCGGCCAGGCGCGCTGGGAGTGGATCGCCAAGGTCAAGCAGGCGGTGAGGATTCCAGTCATCGGCAACGGGGACATAAGAACTCCAGAAGACGCGGCGGCCATGGTGGCCGAGACTGGTTGCGATGCGGTGATGATCGGCCGGGCGGCGGCGGCCAACCCATGGATTTTCAGGCAGATTGCGCAGTACACGGCCACCGGCTGCTACCAGCGTCCCACGGAGGAAGACCGCTACCGCATGATCCGGGTCTACTTCCAAATGCTCTTGGATGAGGCCGAGGCGACCAAAGACCTGCCCCGCGCCGAGCGCCTGGGGGAGACGGCCGGCAAGATGAAGCAGTTTGCCACCTGGTTCACCCACGGCGTGGCGGGCGGGGCTAAACTGCGCGCGGCCATCTACCGGGCGCGCGCCGGGGCCGAGGTTCTGGCCCAGGTGGACGCGTTTTTTAAGGCCCAGTTGGCGAATGGCGCGGAAACCGATGCGGATTCCGGCCTGCTGCCGGCGATTGGCTCCAGCCGCGACGCAACCAATTACTGAAACCACCAGAAGATTAGATAAGCCAGCACGAACAGGCCGGCAATCGCCAGCAGGAATGCCGCCAGAACCCATTTCAAGCCCGGATGAGGGCTCTGGATTCGCGGGGAAACGTCGGGAGGCAGAATCAGCCGCGCCATCTCGATGCCGATGTTGCCGTGACCGCCGGCCGCCAGAGCCGACTCGAGCAGATCGTGGGCGGTCGATTCCATTGTGAGGCCGGCTGCCGCCGTCTGGATTTCCTGTTCGGGGACGAATCTCCAAAGGCCGTCTGAACAGAGCAGCAGCGTGTCGCCGATGGCCAGCGGATGCCGCTCCAGGTCAATCTCCACCTCTGGTTGCTGGCCCAGGATGCGGGTCAGCACGGCGGCGTCTGGATGATGCAGCGCCTCTTCAGGGGGGATCAGATTGTGGGCGAGCAGGGATTGCACGGCGGTGTGATCGGTGGTGAGGCGGTGCAGGCGGCCGGCGCGCAGGAGGTAGGCGCGGCTGTCGCCGATGTGGCCAACCCAGGCGTGAGCTCCGGCGGCGTCCTGTTGCAGCAGGGCCACCACCACGGTAGAGCCCATGCGGGGGAGCGGCGAGCCGGGCGCGCAGGCCGTGGCCACAATCTTCGCATTGACGCGCTCCACGGCCTCGCGGATGGCGTTATCGGCCGGATAATCGCGCGGCAGGGCCACCAGATGGAGATAAAAGTACTCCGCCACCATCCGCGACGCAGTGGCTCCTCCCGTGTGCCCGCCGGTGCCGTCGGCGACGATCAGCAGGTCACCCAGGGCAATGCGGACATGAAGGACCGAATCCTGGTTCTCTTCGTGCAGGGTGCCGCGGTCGCACTCCTCGGCAAAGAGAATGACGGGCTGCCCAGAGACCGGTATCTTGCTCATGTCTGAACCTCACATACAGGACAGAGCCCGCGCTTTACGGGAGTGCCAACCCGCGCAAAAAGACTATCTGGCTTCCTGTGGAAAACCTTCCCCTTCACTTCAGCGGAAAGCTTGCTATGGCTGGCCGGCCTGCTCATGCTCCTAACCTTCCATGCCGTCCATTGTGGATTGTTGTTCCACGTGTGCTGGCTTCAGTTCATTAATTATCGATCTCCGCTGGCCGTTTTGACTCAGGCGGGGAGATGAAAAATGAAATTTCCGCAGTGAAGACACTGTAACACGGAGACTTCAGTTCCGGGCAGGCTGGGGAGGCAATCCACTTGAAAAATACTCATGCGGATCGGGTCTAGAGTCTTTCTCCATTCACATGGCGCTGGCCCTGCATCCGCCCGGTCCTGCATCCGCCCGGCCCTGCATCCGCTATGATGAGGTCGCGATGGCAAAGACACAGGATTTCAATGGCAAATGGGCGCTGGTGACCGGGGCCAGCGCGGGCATCGGCGAGGCCCTGGCGCGGGAGTTGGCCGCGCACGGGGCCAAACTCATTCTCACGGCGCGCCGGTTGGACCGGCTGGAGGCGTTGAGGGTAGAACTCGCGGCCCAGGGCGCGGAGGTGCGCGTGATTGCCGCCGACCTGAACGATCCGGCCGCTCCCGAACTGCTCTATAACGCCACCGAGGGCGCCGGCCTCGCGGTCGAGATTCTGGTCAACAACGCCGGCCTGGGCCAGTACGGAGCGTTTTACCAGAGCCCCGTCGAGCAGGAGCTGAGCCAGGTGCGCGTCAACTGCGAGGCCGTGGTGCGGCTCACGCGGCTGTTTGTGCCGCGCATGGTCGAGCGGCGCGGCGGCTGGGTGCTGGTCGTGGCCTCGACGGCCAGCTTTCAGCCCGTGCCCTACCTGACCACCTACGCGGCCACCAAGGCCTTCGACCGCTTCTTCGCGCTGGGGCTGGCCGCCGAGGTGGCCAGCTTCGGCGTCCGGGTGACGGCGCTCTGCCCAGGGCCGACGGAGAGCGAGTTCTTCAGCGTCGCCCGCGCCGGGGCCATTCGGGGCCACAAGGTGCAGCCGGCCGAGGATGTGGCGCGGCAGGCGGTCGCGGCCCTGGCGCGCGGCCAGCGCACCCTCATCCCCAACTTCGGCGGCCGGTTCACGGCCTTTCTGGTCCGCTTTCTGCCCGTCGGGCTGATTACCCGCTTTGTCGAAAAGGGCGGGCGGCGGGCGGCCAGCTTCGCTCCGTAAACCGCTTGCAGAGGCTGGGAACCGCTCGCGGGGGCTGGGCTGAGTTGAAACAGGGCGCCGTTCGGAAGACGGCTTAGCTTTACTCCCAGGTCCCAAAAGCGGGAGCTGGGGCACAGGCCCTATGCTGCTTGTCTCAATAGATTGGCTACGGCTTCAGGGTTGCGGGCGATGACGGTGAGATAGGCGCGTGCGGGGGCGTCGGGGCGTTTGCGGCTCTGCTCCCAGTCGCGCAGGGTGCCCACGGGAATGCGGTAGGCGGCGGCAAAGGCTTCCTGGGTGAGGCCGAGACGTTCGCGGAGCTTCTTTACGTTGGGAATGTGAATCAAACCCTGCTTTGCCAGTTCCTCATCGGTGCCAGGAGGAATCGGTTGCGAGTCCGGGTCAGCCAGCGCCGCCGCATGAATCTGTTCATCGGTCAACGCTTCGACCGCATTCCAATCGGTATCCGTCTCAATCGGCGGATCGCCGGGTTCATGATCGACCCAAACCATATCGTTCGATTTCATTCTCGTCCGCCCTTCTCACGGAGATGAGCCGCGTACAGTCCTCGTCCCACTCGGTTGAAACCACATAAAACACCTGTCTCTGGCCCATGCCCAGCGTGACGATGCGCTCCTCGCCGTAATCGAACCGGCAATCAATCCAGGCCTCCCGCTCCGGGTCTTCAAGGGCGGGTATACCTTCGGCAAGAGAGAGTCCGTGCTTGCGCCGGTTGAGGATTTCTTTCGCCTGATCCCAAACGTAGCGCAGGGAAGAATGGTACGGCTAAGCCGTAGCCTTGTCAACTGGAAAACCGCTCGGTGGGGCTGTTGGGGTTTGTGGACTCCCAGGTCCCAAAAGCGGGACCTGGGGCACCCAGATTTCTAGTCTTGAAGCTTTTATGGGACCTGGGACACCCGCCCCATATCACTCCCCTGACATAAGACCATTTGCTCTGAGGACTTTTTCCTTTGTCAGGTCTTTTTGCAGCAAAACGCGCAGTGCCATTGCGTACCGTGCGTCTCTGAACTCGTAGTCGGCGCTCTTCGAGGACCGCTTAATGATTGGTTCTTCGCCTGACGCTAGTTCGCTGAGTATCTGGCCCACGGCGAGGGTTACGTCTGCGGTGTTTTCCGGGAATTCCTCCCGAAGGATCTTCTCTACCTCATTTGCGTGAAAAAGGCGATTAGGTATCTTACCCAGGGAGTAGAGAACCTGGTTGCGCCTGCCAGCCTTTGTTTCTCTCTCGTTCATCCATCCGGCCACGACTGTAGAAGCCTTGTTTAGTCCTTGTTTGAACCAGGTTGCATCGGCTTGGCTCAATTGGCCCGGGTCCGCCTTCCATCCGGCGTCTTCCGCGATATATCCTAATTGCTCGCAGTACTCTTGGACTGGCTGAGCGAACCCCATCGTGACATTGAAGATATGTTGCTTCCATATTTGAAGTGTGTCGCCGGAGAACTCAACCTTGAGCAGATCGATAAAGCCCTTTTCTACTAGTTGGCTGACCTGCTCCATTGTTAGAGCCGAGATTTCTGAGACTTCTACGACCCGATTTGCCACGCTGGAGTTCGTGCGTGATAAGTAATTCCTAATCTCGCTTGGAACTCCGACAATTAGCAACTTGACGTTATGTGAAGCGTATCTGCTGTCGTCAAGGAGCGTAATGATTGATGCGAGTTCCCCCATACGTTGCTCGTCTTGGAATATCATCTCAATGTTATCGATGACAAGCACGGCGGGACGATTTCCCGCAGCGCTCCGAAGCAGAGCAAAACACTCCAAAAGGGGGTCTGCCTCACCGAATTCATACTTCCGGGTGCTTTTGAGGCCCCCCTCGGCAAAGAACGCTTTGACTCCAGCATTCATTTCCTCCGCCATTTCGGTCAGTCGTTTGGGACGGTGGCTAATTACTAGAACCTATCTCATAAAC
>PMPH01000144.1:919-9037 GCA_003161045.1 Acidobacteriaceae bacterium | reverse complement strand
TGAGCGGCCACAGCAGCCTGATCGCCCGCAATCACGAAGAACTGGAATTGCTCAAGCACAAGGGCGACCGGAACTACTACGAGTTCACCCTGGCCAAGGGCCAAAGAAAGCCCGTGGGCACGGTGAGCCTGGAGTTGAAGAAGGCCGACCCCAAGAAAAGCCGCTTTACGCTGCTGGTCTATTCGGACGACAAACAGTACGAGAAGAAGGACCGGAACGTGAACGAGCCGTTGCAGTTCTATAGCGGCAAGGAGCCGATGCTCTTTGAGATCGTGGTGAATACCATCGGCTCGAAGAATCAGATCAGCGGCTACCTTACGACGCCCAAAAATGCGCCTGCTCCGCCCACGGTTCACTAACTAATGCTGCGACCGCGTGAATTTGTAATTTCCCAGGTCCCAAAAACGGGACCTGGGGCACCCGCACTTTCGTGGCCGGCATTCCAAACCACACGGTCACGGTTCTAGAGCATTTCCCGAATTCTCGCAGCGCCGCTGAGGACTGTGCAAGGCGGCCGTAGCCTCGTCGAGACTTATTGGGGAAGTACTGTAACCGCGGCGCGGGACGCGAGCCGCAGGCTGGGCTGGTACTGAAACGTGAAGGTGAAGTCCAGCCCCTGGCGCGCCTCCCACTCCTGTTTGCTCCTGCGGATGGCCCAGAAGACGGTTCTGTCCAGACTCTGGCCGGGGGCGATGACCGTGCGGGGCGCGAGCACACTGCCGTGCAGCGCGGCCAGCTTGGGGTAGGCGACGAAGACCTCTTCGAACTGGGCCGGGCTCCCAGCGGAAACCGAAAGAGTGCCGTCCGCCAGCTTGAGGTTGGCCAGAATATCTTCCAGAAAGAGCGGGTTGCCGCTCCGGTTGCGCAGCTTCACGTGGGCGAAGAGCAGCACCCGGTCAAAGCTCTCTTTGTCCATCGGCGAGCCGTTGGAGTCGAAGCCCGAGGTCTCGACGTGCTGCGGACAAGCCCACACCTGAACAATCTCGCCCGTGGCCACGGGCGGTTTTTCGCCCGCCAGCACGAAAGCGGCAATGGCGATGCTGACCACGATGGCCGCGATGACGCTGGCCCAGGCCAGGTGGCTGCTGCCCTTGGTGTATTCTTCGCCGCGAGCGGCCTCGTCGACTTCTTCCCCGGATTCCTGACGGAGTAGGCTCATAGCGCCTTATCTTATCTCCACAGAGGCAAAATGGGCCATCAAATCCCGCATTTGCCGGCAAAAAATCCGCCTCGGCAGGTAAAAACAGACCGGGTTTGGTTCCCCGCAGAGAAGAGGCGGAGAAACCGCATGGAAATGGAACTTTGAAGAAAAATGCCTATTGGGCGACAGGCTTGAATGCCGACGGCACAACCGATTCGCAGGCGGCGAAGCGCATTGTGACCAAAGTGAAAATGGGCGCACACCTAGCCCTTTATCTGGCAGCGGCTTTGCACCACGCCTGACCGTTCACGCTACTAGGCTGCGTTGTGGGTGGCGGCGTCCCGCAACCGGATCACCGTATCCGCTTGGGGACCCTTCTGACCCTCGACGATGTCGAACTCCACATCATCGCCCTCTTTCAGGGTTTTGTACCCGTCCAACTGAANNTGGACGAATACATCCGGCCCGTCGTCACGCCCGATGAATCCGTAGCCTTTGGCATTGTTGAACCACTTGACCTTCCCTTTATATTGAGCCACAGGTTCCTGCCTTCCTTGCATCCTGTGATGGTGCGGTGAGCAACGGAATAGGGGAATGCTCACTGATAAACAATAAGACGTGAAAAAGTTAAAAAGGGTTCACTCAAATTTAAAAATAGTGGCCTGGCTGGCGGCGGCTAAATCAATTAGTGAGCGCGTGGCCTGTGGGGGGAGGAAAAACTATCTGGAATCAGGGCATTTCCACTGCCATTCTGTACAAAAATAGGACAGTCGAGAGGTTGATTTTTCGGCCGGGGCCCAGTGGCGGGTCCTGGTTGCCGGGGGCAGAACAGACCACTTGCGGTGCGGGAGCAGGTGCCAGGTGCGAGGCAAAAACCCTCGAAGATTCAGCGGCTATAGAATTTTTGAATTGATGTAGAGAGTCAAATTGGTCTAGAGAGTGAGGTGCAACTGCCGAGCAGCTCTTTCCCGTTCGGGCCCCCGGTGACAGGCCTTCGTCACCGGGACGGAAGCAAAAGCCACCAGGCACAAGTGGCAATTCTGCGCCTTTGGGAAATGCCTTATTTCTTATACTTGCCCGCAATCAGGCGCGCGTACAAGAGAATGCTGGTCAGCGTCTTGCCGTCCTGAATTGCGCCCTTTTCGATCAGCTTGAGCAGTTCGGAGAGTTTGACCAGGCGCAACTCGATTCGCTCGTCGTCCTCCGGGTGGGCGTCGCCGGCCACCAGGCCCTCGGCCAGAAAGACCTTCATCGCCTCGCCGACAAAGCCGGGGCTGGCGTAGTACTCGACCAGCGGCTTCCAGGTTTTTGCGCGGTAGCCGGTCTCCTCCTCCAGTTCCCGCCTGGCGCCTTCGATGGCGTCCTCGCCCGGCTCCAGCTTGCCGGCCGGCAGCTCCCACAAGAACCGTTGGGCGGCATGGCGGTACTGCCGCTCGACCACGATCCAGGGGTCGCGCCTGCTTTTCGCGTTGTCCACTGCGAGGATGACCGCGCTGCCATTGTGGCGAACGATCTCGCGCGTAACCTCGGCGCCGCCCGGCTCGATGAGCCGGTCACGCACCACCTGGAAGACCCGCCCATCGAAGACCACATCGGAGTTGAGCACTTGCGCCGTCTCTTCCACTGCAGGCGTGAGCGTCTTGGGGGCCTTCTTCGCCTTGGGCTTGAGGGCTTTTGCCACCTTGGGCTTCAAAGCCTTTGCTGCTTTGGGCTTCAGAACTTTTGCTGCTTTGGGTTTAGCTGATTTTTTCGCCTTGGGTTTGGCGGCCTTGGCCTTGAGCGGCGCAGCGGCCTTCACGGCTTTCTCTTTTTTGGGCATTTCCGGTTTCTCCTTCAGGCGCGGTCGAAGCGCAAATCGGATTAAAGAGTACACGCACCAAAAGTATACGCACCGCTCGGCCAGCGCGCCGGGACTGAAGCATTTTCACTTTTATTCTTGACAGAAAACATGCCGCTGGGAAGCTTTGCCTCTCGGGGCTTCCCGGCGACAGGCCTTCGCCGCCGTGGTGGAAGAAATAGCCGGTCTCCACGCAGTTCCAAGGGCTTATAGAAGTGGAAATCTTCCGGTGCGTGTGCGTGCGTCCAAGCCCGCTGGCGTAAGATTTCTAAACAAGAGCCGGATTTATTTCCGCGCAAATTTCATTTCCTCGTAATGCGTTGGGTTCGCCCTGAGATTTCAGACCGCCAGGAGAATGAGTTAGCGAGTTGTTGACCGCAGATTGCCTTCCTATCGCCGTGGCGCCGGGATTTCACCGGCTGTTTCTGGACTACTGCGCCGGAGCGGCGGCGGCGCGTTCGTTTTATGCCCCGTCGTCACAGGTTTATGCCCGGCTGCAACGAGAGGATAAGAACGGGCAGGGCCAGAGCGGAGATGGGCTGGTCGATTGGGCCGTGCGGCCGGCCGTTCCCGCGCACTGGCCGGAGTTAGTGAGCCTGCTGGCGGAGCAGAACGCCTCGCCTTCACCGGCTGCCGCTGGGGCGCTCGAAGCGCTGCGCGGCGGCGCGGGAGTGGTGGTGACCGGCCAGCAGGTGGGTCTGTTCGGCGGTCCGCTGTTTACGCCCTTCAAAGTGGCCACCGCGCTGGCCCGCGCTCGCCAGGCCACAGCCGCTGGCAGGCCGCACGCCGCCATTTTGTGGCTGGCCACCGAAGACCACGACTTTGCCGAGATCAACCACGTGGTTTTTCCCGCGCGCCGCCAGTTGCGCAGGCTCGAGTATTCGGCTGCTCCCACGGCGCCTCGGCCGGTGGGCGGCATCGTGCTGGACGACTCGATCACGCCGCTGGTCGACGAGGCGTGGGAGTTGCTCGGAGCTTCAGATTCGATGGAAGCGCTGGCCGCGGCCTACCGGCCGGGCCGCACCTTCGCCCAGGCCTTCCGGGAGTTTTACGCCCAAGCCTTTGCCGCGCAGGGGTTGCTGGTGCTGGACGCCAGCGGCGGCGCGGCGCATCGCATGGGAGCGCCGGTGCTGCGCGCGGCAATCGAGCGCGCCGATGAACTGCATCAGGCGTTGCTCGACCGCAACCGGCAGCTCGAAGCGGCCGGCTATCACGCGCAGGTGGCCGTAGGGCCGCTATCGAGCCTGCTGTTTCTCGTTGACGAGCGCAGCGGCGCGCGGCTGGCGCTCAAGCGGCTGGCTCCGGCGGCGGGAGAGCCGGAGGGACTTTGGCAGGCCGGGCGGCAGAGCTATTCGACGGCCGACCTGGTGGGGATTTTAGAGGCCGAGCCGGAGCGCATCTCGCCATCGGCGCTGCTGCGGCCAGTCTTTCAGGATTTCCTGCTCTCCACCTCGGCCACCGTGGGCGGCCCGGCGGAGGTGGCCTACTTTGCCCAATCCGCCGTGCTCTTCGAGCGCATTTTGGGCCGGGTAACGCCGGTGCTGCCGCGGTTTTCGGCCACGCTGGTCGAGCCGGCGATTGGGGAATTGCTCCAACGGCATGAACTGACGCTGGAAGGCGTCTTTCAAGAGTGCGGAACTGGGGGGGCGGTCTCGCTGGCGCATTTTCTGGCGGCCCAGGCAATCCCCGGCGAGGGGAAGCGGAGGCTTGCGGAGGCGGGCGCGGCGCTGGAGGCTGAGTTGACGCCGCTGCTGGAGTGGATGCGGCTGCTCGATGCGGGCCTGGGGCGCTCGGCCGAGACCGCGGCCAGCAAAATGCGCTACCAGATGAACCGGCTGCGTCGTCTGGCGGCCAATTTTCAGTTGGCCCGCGAGGCCGCACTCGCGCGCCACGCCGAGTCCATCAGCCAGGCGCTTTATCCCCGCGGGTTGCAGGAGCGTCTGCACGGCGCGGCCTATTACTTTGCCCGCTATGGTTTTGGGCTGGCCGAAGAACTGACCGCGCAGGCCGCGAATCCCTGCCCAGGGCACACGGCGGTATGGTTGTAATCGGGAACAGGGAACAGGGAATTAGAGCATCTTCGGAATGAACGTAGTTCTTTCGAGTGCAATGGATGCGGCTTTTACTTCCACCCCACGGACGAAGACCTGACCGTGGGGACCCTGTTAAGGAAAAAGCCACTTGAGTGCGAGGTTTCGGTCTACAGCAATTCCGAAAATGCTATAGAAAGCCGGGGGCAAGTTCCATCCCCCCTTTCATCTCCTCCCCCTCTCCCCGGAGATGCCCGCTGGGGACTATAGACGCAGGACGGATTCGCTGCCGAACCATTGCGGAAGGGCAGCAAAGTAACATAAACGGCTGCGAAAAAAAGCAATATATGGTATGAAAAATAAGAGGCGGGCCGCCAGCTCCGGGAGTGGAAGAACTTCCCAAAGCTGGCCGCCCACTGGACCCTGGAGCGGGTCTAGGTGATAGTCTTATTCTAAGCCTTTTTCGTGACAAAATCAGATCGATTTTTTCATGAATTTTTCCAATCGTGACCGCAGTCACAGAACAGCCCAAAAACTCACAGGACTCTTCAAAAATTAAGGCGTTAGCAAAAATTAAGGCGTTAGCGTTGACCTGCGAGGGGCATACCTGATAAAAGTTAGGTTATTCCACCCGCGACAGGAACCACGCTGACCGCCTGAATAAATTGGACAAACCGGACCAATATGCAAGAAATCATTCAACAAGTCGGGACGCTTCTGCTTGGCTCTGTGCCCACGATTTTGCTTTTCATCGTGTTGGTCCTGGCCTACCAGTTTTTGGCACAAGGGCCGCTGACGGCCATGCTGAAAGAACGCCGCGCCCGCACCGTGGGCGCCGTTGAAGACGCACACCGGGCCATTGCCCAGGCCGAGGCCAGGGCGGAGGAGTATGCCGCCAAGCTGCGCCAGGCCCGCGCCGAGGTCTTCAGGATGCGCGAGGCTCGCGTGAAGCAGTGGGGCGCCGAGCGCGACGCGGCGCTGGATGCGACTCGCAAGGCAGCCGGGCAGAAGGTGAGCCAGGCCAAGGCTGAGTTGGAGGCCGAGGCTGCTCATGCCAGGCAGTCCATCCAGGCCTCTGCCGGGGAGTTGGCCAATCAGGTGGTTCGCGCCGTACTGCCGCTGGCTGCCGGGGGTTCCCGTTGAGAGATTTCGCCGTGCATTCGCGTTTTTCCGCCTTAATTCTTCGGATCACCCTGTTGGCGGCGTTAGCTGCCGCACTGACCGCCGCGCCCATCCGGGCCACGGCTCAGCAATCGGCCCCCGCTCAGCAATCCGCCTCTACGGTTCAGCCGGCGCCGGCCTCTGTCGCAAAAGACGCCGCCAAGTCTGAGCCGGCCAAGCCGGAAGCGGCTCCCAAGTCAGAGCAAGACGAAAACAACGTCTACCTGCACGCTCCCGTGGTGAAGACGATCGCCAAATTGCTCGGTCTGGATGTGGAGACTGCGGCGCGCATCTTCGAGGGGATCAACTTCGCCATCATCGTGCTGGCGATCGGCATTCCTCTCTTCCGCATCCTGCCCAAGGTTCTGCGCAAGCGCGCCGAAACGGTGCGTGACGATATCGAGTCGGCCCGCAAGGCGACCGAGGAGGCCAGCGCCCGGCTCAGCGTCATCGAAGCCAAGCTCTCCGGCCTGGACGGGGAGATCGCGCAGATTCGCGCCCAGGTCGAGGAAGAGAGCAAGCAGGACGAGGCGCGCATCAAGTCGACGATCGGCGAAGAGAGCGCCCGCATTGTAGCCTCCGCCGAGCAGGAGATCAGCTCTTCTGCTGCCCAGGCCCGGCGCTCGCTGCGCCACTTTGCCGCCGATCTGGCCATCGAACAGGCCACCAAGCAGTTGATTTTGACGCCGGAGAGCGATCAGGCCCTGATTGCTGAATTTCTCGGCGACGCGGCCTTGCATGGCGCCGACGGAAATGGCGCGAGTAAGGGAGGGCAGAACTAGATGGCAGTCTTTGTTGCGCGTTACGCCTGCGCCTTTGCCGACGTGGCCACCCAGGAAAAGCTGGATGCGGCCGCTATCGAGCGGCAAATGGACGATTTTATAGCTACCTGGAACGGAAGCGCCGAGTTGCGCGAATTGTTCGTCAATCCGGCCGTTGCCGCGGTGCAGAAGGTCGCGGTGCTGGACATGTTGAATGTGAAGCTCGGCCTGCAGAAGGAGTTGCGCAACCTGTTGGCGGTGCTCATCAACAATGACCGCATCGGCCAGGTGCGAGAGGTGGTTGCCGCTTACCGGGCTGAAATGCAGCAGCGGCTGGGCATTCGCCAAGTGGAGATTGTGACCGCTCGCGAACTCAGCGCGGAGGATCGCGCGGGGCTGGTGGCCGGGGCGGGAAAACTGGCTGGCGCGCGCATCGAGGCCAGCTTCAAGCTGGACACCTCCATCCTAGGCGGAACGGTGGTGCGCATCGGCTCCACGGTTTACGACGGCTCGGTTCGCGGACGGCTGGAACGGTTGAAGGAAGCATTGATTGCCGGCTGAAGCCGGCAGGGTTCAGGGTTCAGGGAGCAGGGTTCAGAACGAACCTGACCTCCGGAATCCAAGTTTTTATTAGCGAAGTTTCAGAAGACAGAGATCGAAACGAGGGGGATTAAGGAGATCGGCGGTTTTTGATCGGTGTGCCGCACTCAGCGGTTGAAGACTGATCCCTGACCCCTGATCCCTGATCCCTGAGGAACGAAGAAATGGCTCAGATCAAGGCAGACGAGATTACGCAACTTCTTCGCGAGCAGATCGCGAACTACGACTCGAAGGTCCAGGTGGACGAAGTCGGGACCATTACGTCGCTGGGCGACGGTATTGCCCGCATCCACGGACTGGACAAGGTGATGGCCGGCGAACTGCTCAGCTTCCCGCACGGCATTGCCGGACTGGCCCTGAGCCTCGAAGAAGATTCGGTGGGCGCGGTGATTCTGGGCGACTACACCGAGTTGAGCGAAGGCGACGAGGTCAAGCGCACAGGGACGATTTTGAGCGTGCCGGTGGGCGAGGGCATGATCGGCCGCGTGGTGAACGCTCTGGGTCAGCCCATTGACGACAAGGGGCCGATCGCCTCGACGGCTACGCTGCCGATCGAGCGCCTGGCGCCGGGCATCATCGACCGCCAGC
>PMPH01000144.1:0-893 GCA_003161045.1 Acidobacteriaceae bacterium | reverse complement strand
ACTGCGCCATCGGCCAGAAGCGCTCCTCGATCGCCCAGGTTGTGCAGACGCTGACCGAAGCCGGCGCCATGGGGCACACCGTCATCGTCGCCGCCTCGGCCTCCGAGCCGGCCCCGATGCTCTACATCGCTCCCTACGCGGCCACGGCCATCGGCGAGTACTTCCGCGACTCGGGCCGCCACGCGCTGGTGATGTATGACGATCTNNGCGAAGCCTATCCGGGCGACGTCTTTTATCTCCACTCGCGGCTTTTGGAGCGCTCCTCCAAATTGTCCAAGGAAAAGGGCGGCGGTTCGCTCACTGCGCTGCCGGTCATCGAGACCCAGGCGGGCGACGTCTCGGCCTACATTCCGACCAACGTCATTTCGATCACCGACGGGCAGATCTTCCTGGAAACCGACCTCTTCAACTCCGGTGTTCGTCCGGCTGTCAACGTGGGCCTCTCGGTTTCTCGTGTAGGTTTCTCGGCAGCCATCAAGGCCACCAAGCAGGTGGGCGCGACGCTCAAGCTGGATCTGGCGCAGTACCGCGAACTGGCGGCCTTCGCGCAGTTCGGCTCCGACCTTGATCCCTTGACCCAGAAGCAGCTCAACCGTGGCCAGCGCCTGACCGAATTGTTGAAGCAGCCGCAGTTCCAACCGCTCACCTGGCAGCAGCAGGTGGTGGCGCTCTTCGCCGGCACGCAGGGCTACCTGGACGATTTCCAGATCAAGGACATTCGCGCCTTCGAGGTCGGCCTCTATAAGTACTTCGACAGCGCGCAGACTGCGCTCGTCGAGGACCTGACGAAAAAGAAGGCACTCGACGACGACCTGCGCGCCAAGCTGCACGCGGCGCTCAAGGAGTACGCGGCCAACTTCAAGGCGGACCTGGCCGCGAAGGAACCGGCTGCG
>PMPH01000133.1 GCA_003161045.1 Acidobacteriaceae bacterium | reverse complement strand
ATGCTGTCGGCACCGAAATAAGGGAGTGCGAGGTCCACGTCGGTTGTAATCGTTCCCCCGATGGCGCAGATGTTTCCAAGGGGAACCATCGGCCAGTCGGGGTGGATGGGGATGTGGGGGCGGTAGTTGTCGAGGACGGCGCGAGCACCGTCGATGACTTTCTGGTAGCCCTCAATCACCGCCACGATCTCCTTCTGCACTTCCAGCGGTGGCAGTGGAATCCTGAATCTGTTAAGAATCCCAGAACTCAGATTGTTAATGTTGGCTCCGGCTATCTGTTCGCGCAAGAAGGTATTGAAATGGCCCGTGGTGAGTTGCTGAAGAAGGTAGCCAGAATTGAGCTGCGCCTGCTTGACTCGGATCGCGCCCATAAATCCGCCGAAGTAGAAATCGGTGTCTTCCTTGATTAGGGTCAGCTTCATTCAGCCATGCGGCTTCAGCTTGGTAGCCCGGACGCTGGGTCAGAACGATGTAGTCGCGGCCTACCGGGTCCTCGACAAGGCGCTCAGGGTTTGGCTCGACGCGCTGATAGCCAGCAACCGACGCTGGCGTGGGAAATGAAGTGATGAGGTAGGGGTTTCCACGGTCCAAATCCCAGAAATAGTGCAGGTTGCCATTGGAGAGGATAACGAAGCGGCAATTCTGCGAACGGGCATATTTGCGGGCCTGCTCCTTGCCTACAAGCGGGCTCTTGTCTTCCGCTTTTGCCTCAAGGACGATCAGCGGAAAGCCCTTCTCGTTGAGCAAGAGGAAGTCGATGAATCCCAGCTTGGTCTTCTCAAAGTTTTCGCCTAGAGAATCCAGCTCGTTCGGGGTGAATTTGACAGTTTGTTCCAGCCGGATATTCGCGGGTTTTCCGTCTTGGGGGAAGAAGCGCCAGCCTGCCGCATCGAGCAGCTTGTTGATTTTAATGCGCGCAGTCGCTTCCTTCATGCTCTTCAGGGCTCCGAATACCAGTGGCGCGTGGCCCTCGGAGGCATTGGCGCTGGTGGAACATTCGGCCTTTCAATTCAGAGTCTTATGCACGTAAGGATAGCACTTCATTTTCGCGTATAACTTTTAGCGCTGCTTCTCGTGCTCATGGCGGGAGCCGTGCATTTGAAGCGGTCCCTCCGTCTACGATTCTGGCAGGCTTGCCCTCTGACTCCATCTCGGCACGTACAGGGAGACTCCCGTGAAACCGAGCCAACACCTTCACTTTTCCGAAACTTGGGTCCAACTTGGGTCCAAGTGCTGCCGAAAACCATGCATTTAGGTCCTACTAGACGCACTACCGACCTAAACGAATCAACAAGTTAGCACATCGTTTGCGGTTTCGGGACCTGGGGGTCAGAGGTTTCCGGCTCGTTCGGCTCATATTTGAGCCAATCTGAAGGCTGAAAGGTGGCCTATTCACTGAAAGAAGCATGTCATTTACGGATAATTGGAATTAACTGACGAGCATTCGGTAAAAATTCGGTGCAGCGAGTAACGAGAATCACGCCATATTCAACCCCACATCAAGGCGAGCGTACTTTTGGGTCGTAATTGTGACGTAATGGGAAGGCCGGACCGGCTGTGACGTAAATTGTGACGTACAGGCTCAATCACCCTCTGCTAAGTCCAACAAATTCAACGGTGGTGCGTTTTCCTTCCGTGCGGGCGGCTTGTCTTGCTTCTTTAGTGTTTTCAGTAGGTTAGAGGGGTCTCAGCCCAATCAGAGGACAAAACTCATAATCCCTTGGTTGGGGGTTCGAATCCCTCCGGGCCCACCAGGATCACAAGGCAAAACGTAACAATACAAAGAATTTAAAAGCATCAAAGAAGGCCGCTTCCAAGTTCCGGTGCCAACGAAATCCGGCGGCAACGGATCCAGATTTAGCGAAGCCAGGCGCAGCGAAGAAATCTTAGCCGGAGGACAGCTCATTGGAGCACCTCTCGTTATCGGACAAAGCCGTATCCGGTTAGTCACTTGGTGGCGAAGCCGAAAGAGCCTACACTGAAATCGCTCTGGTTTCTCCGCCTACTCCTCTATGAGGCGGACACTACTTATCGCTTTTGTGCTGACTGCGCTCTCGGTGAGCGCGGCCGAAGGCTCGCCGGTTCATGGAACGAGGCCGCGGCGGCAGGCAACTGCGCCCGTGAGCGCCTCCCATAAGAAGGCGGGACGTGCGGCAGCCGGTCTGCGCGGCAATACGGCCGCTGGCGCGACAACCCACGCGGCCATTCACTCGACCACCCGTGCCGCCGCTCACCCGGCCGCTCGCCAGACTGGCCGTGCAACCACTCATGCGGCGCAACGGGATTTGGCGCGTAAAGGCGCAAGGGACGAAGAGGCGCGTCCGCTGCTGGCCAGGCGGAGCTCCCGCTCCCGTTCACTCGCAAAATCCTATCGAACCGCGGAATTCCGTTCCGCTGCACGATTTGATTCAGCCGCCCGGTTTGATTCCGCCGCGAGGCCTCGTCGCGCCACAGAATCCTATCGAACCGCAAAGTTTAGCCTGGTCGCGGAGCCCCGCGCCGCGGAAACCGGCGCCAAGGGCCCTTCCGCCGCGGCCCAGACGGTTTCGTTGCGCGAGGAGCGGATCGCCATGCCGCCGCCGCTGCTGGGAAGTCTCGCGTCGCTGGCGCGGCAGAATGAACGGACCGAGGCCGACGGCCTGGAGCGGATCGAGGACGAGGCCGACCTGAACGATCGCATCAGCCGCAAGATGCTGGTGCGGGTTCCGGTCTCCGCGGCGCTGGGGATCAACGGCAACCTGCCCGCGAACCGGCGCTACTGCCGGCCCTGGGCGGCAACCTTTCTGGCCGACCTGGCGCGCGACCACGCGGCCGAGTTTCACCGCTCCCTCGAAGTCAGCTCGGCCGTGCGGACGGTCGAATACCAGAAGCAGTTGGAGAAGGTAAACGGCAACGCCGCCGCGGCCGAGGGCGACATCGCCAGCCCGCATCTGACCGGCGCCGCCATCGACATTGCCAAGCAGGGCCTGAGCGCAAGGGAGATCGGCTGGATGCGCGCCTGGCTGCTGCCGCTCCAAGAGGCCGGCAAGATCGACGTCGAAGAGGAGTTTCAGCAGGCCTGCTTCCACATCACCATCTATAAGAGCTACGCGACCCCGGAGCGGCGCGCCAAGCCGGCGGAGCCCAGGCCGCAGCAGGCAACGAATTCTCCATCTCCCAGCTCTTCGTTCTGAATAGATTGGCAGACACAAAGGGAGTGGCTTTCTGGACCGCTTTGAAGACCCACCCTAGCCGCAAAAACAAAGACGCGGCGAGGGTGGGGCACCCAGAACTTTACACTATCCGTGAAAATGCGCAAAAAAGCCGACCGCGCAGAGCCCAGAAGGCTTTGCGCGGTCAGCTTTTTGCTGAATTTCAGATTTGAAGCGCCGTCCGGCTGGAAACTGGCCAGAAAAACCGCTTTACCCGTTCCAGCGACGCAGAATGAGCGTGGCATTGATGCCGCCAAACCCAAAGGAATTCGACAGGGCGACATCGAAGCTGTGGGCGATGGCCTTGTTGGGCACATAGTCCAGACGGCACTCGGGGTCCGGGTTGTCGAGGTTGATGGTGGGCGGAAGCTGCTGGTTGACCAGCGCCAGCGTGGTGATGCCGGCCTCGAGGCCGCCAGCGCCGCCCAGCAGGTGGCCGTGCATCGACTTGGTTCCTGAGATCTTGAGCTTGTGGCTCAGCGCGTGTTCGCCAAAAACCGCTTCGATGGCTTGCGATTCATTGCCGTCGCCGGCGGGGGTCGAGGTGGCGTGGGCGTTGATGTAGCCCACCTCTTCAGGCCGGATGCCCGCGTCCTTGAGGGCGGCTCTCATGCTGCGCTGCGCCCCTTGGCCCTCGGGGGCGATGCCGGTCATATGGTAGGCGTCGGCGCTCATGCCGTAGCCGATGACCTCAGCCAGAATCTTGGCGCCGCGCGCCCTAGCGAACTCCAACTCTTCCAGAATGACGATTCCAGCGCCC
Organism: Acidobacteriaceae bacterium; assembly: GCA_003161045.1. Taxonomy (GTDB): domain Bacteria; phylum Acidobacteriota; class Terriglobia; order Terriglobales; family Acidobacteriaceae; genus Telmatobacter. The sequence continues at coordinate 692 of PMPH01000133.1, read as the reverse complement.
TCGCCAATGACGAAGCCGTCGCGGTCCTTGTCAAAGGGGCGGCTGGCGCGGGTGGGGTCGTCGTTGCGCGCGGAGAGCGCGCGCATGGCGGCGAATCCGCCCACCGACATCGGCGTAACCGCGGCTTCGGCGCCGCCCGCGATCATCACATCGGCGTCGCCGTGCAGGATCATGCGCGCTGAGTCGCCGATGGCATTGGAAGAGGTGGCGCAGGCCGTCGCCGTGGCCGAAATCGGCCCCTTGGCGCCGTAGCGGATGCTCACATGGCCGGCCGCCATATTCACGATGGTCGCCGGAATGAAGAAGGGCGAGATCTTGCGCGGGCCGCCCTGCATCAGGTTGGTGTGCTCGCGCTCGATGATTTCAAAGCCGCCGATGCCGGAGCCGATGAATACGCCCACCCGGTCGGCAATCTCCGGGGTGATCTGAAGGCCCGACGCGGCGATGGCCTCCTCGGTGGCAGCCAAGGCAAAGTGGATGAACCGCCCCATCTTGCGCGATTCTTTCTTGTCCACGAAGTTGAGCGGGTCAAAGTTCTTGACCTCGGCGGCGAAGGTGACCGGAAAGCCGGTGGTGTCGAAGCCCTGAATGGGCCCCATGCCGCTGGCTCCGGCCACAAGCTGCCGCCAAACCTCGGGCGCGGTGTTGCCCACACCGCAGAGCAGCCCCAGGCCGGTGATAACGACTCGGCG
>PMPH01000118.1:3157-9939 GCA_003161045.1 Acidobacteriaceae bacterium | reverse complement strand
AGCGACATGATGGACCACTTCTCGACCTGCAAGTCGCCGCACGAGATGCTGGGCGCCATGGCCAAGACCTACTACGCGGAGAAGGCGGGAGTTGATCCGGCCAAGATGTACATGGTCTCGATCATGCCCTGCACGGCCAAGAAGTTCGAGATTCAGCGCTGCAAGGAGATGTCCTCGTCCGGTTTCCAGGATGTGGATATCTCGCTGACCACGCGCGAGCTGGCCCGCATGATCAAGCAGTCGGGCATCGACTTCGAGACCATTCCCGATGAGCAGCCGGATTGCATTCTGGGCGCTTACACGGGTGCTGCAACCATCTTCGGCGCCACCGGCGGCGTGATGGAAGCGGCGCTGCGCACGGCCTACTTCTACGTGACCGGCGAGGAAGCTCCCGCGCTGGACTTCTACGCCACGCGTGGTCTGAAGGGCGTCAAGGAAGCCGCCATTAATGTAGCTGGCACGGAAGTGCGCATCGCTGTAGCTCACGGTTTGTCCAACGTGGAGCAGGTGCTGGATAAGATCCGTGCAGCCGAGGCCTCGGGCGGGGAACTGCCTTATCACTTCATCGAAGTGATGGCCTGCCCCGGCGGTTGCGTGGCCGGCGGCGGACAGCCCTACGGCGTGACTGACGAACTGCGCACCAAGCGGGCCGCCGGTCTCTACGACGAGGATCACTCCGGACTGTGGCGCTGCTCTCACAACAACCCGTACATCAAGCAGCTCTACACGGAGTTCCTGGGTGAGCCACTCGGCCACAAGTCCCACGATCTGCTCCACACCACCTACACGCCCCGGCCCGAATACAAGCGGTAGCCTTCAGCTGTCCGCAGGTAATTCAACCGGAAACAGCAATTCCATCGACCCTCTGCCCCACCGGGCGGAGGGTCGATGGCGTTAAAGGACAAAAGTGCGCCGCGCCAGCACCCCCCCCTCCTCACACTGAAGATCTGATGGCGTTCCATTCGCTACGCAAGCCAAGACTTGCCTTCTGCTGCTATAAACTAGGCATAACCAGTGGAATTGGCACTCCCCGAAAAGCTCCACGGTAATCTCACGCACTGGGTTTTTCTTCCGATAAGAGAAGTGCGGAGACAATGCGGCAGACTCTATTGAGGACCATACGGCGGTTGTAAGCGCGGATGCTCAATGGGGGACTGACTGGCAGCTTTCACCCGTTTGCGTAGCAAATCAGCATTGAGAAATTGGCTGTCTCCAGCTAAATCGAGCTGTTGCAGGCAACGTGGGGCCAGACGACAAGATGCTACAAACAGCGTTGGAGATGAACGAAACGGATTGTGAGCGGGAAAAGGCGCGGCAGGCTGCGCTCTATTCGGTTGAGATTCTCGATACTCCTCCCGAGCCCGCTTACGACACCATTACCCGGCTGGCTGCCGAGTATCTTCACGCTGATTCGGCCAACATCTGCTTTGCCGACGAGAGCAGGATCTGGATGAAGTCCTGCTGGGGGCAAGTTGTACGCGAACTGCCGCGAAAGCACTCTATTTTTGATCTGGTGCTGGTGAAAAACGCTCCGCTCACGATCCCGGACATCTTCAACCATTCTTTTTGCCATCAGCTATCGCCGCGCTTCAAACATCTTGGCATGGCTTCTTTTGCCAGCGTTCCGGTGCGTTCCTCCGAGGGGCAGATTCTGGGGCTATTGAACATTTTTTTCCGCAAGCCGGGCCCGGAGATGCCGCCGAATACGATTCGGACCCTGGAAAGCCTGGCGGAGATGGTTTCCAGCCAACTGGAACTGCGCAAGCTGCGCAATACCTTGAACGGAAACGTGAATGGGGCGCAGCACGCCCGCATGATCGAGCCGGCTTATGGAGACTGGCCGTGCCAGGGCGACCTGCGCGAGGCTCTTGAGCAAGGCCAATTCGTGCTCTATTACCAGCCGCAGATTGATCTTGTCACGCGCAGGATTGCGGGCCTTGAAGCTCTGATTCGCTGGGTTCACCCGGAGCGGGGATTAATCGCCCCCATGGACTTCATTCCGCTGGCTGAAGAGTCGGGGCTGATCCTGCCGATCGGCGACTGGGGGCTGGCCGAGGCCTGCAGCCAGATTCAGAAGTGGTGCCAGGAGGATATTCGCTACGGCTCACTGCGGGTCTGCGTGAATCTGTCCGCCCGTCAGTTCTCGCGCAAAGGGCTGGCAGACCACGTCGAGGCCCTGCTGATGCAATTTGGCATCTCCAGCCGTCAGCTTGGCCTGGAGATGACCGAGTCCAGCCTCATCCCCAATATGAGCACCGCTCTCGAAGTTCTGGGCAGCCTGCGCCGGCTCGGCGTCTCGCTGCTGATGGACGACTTTGGCACCGGGTACAGCTCCCTCAATCACCTCCATTCCTTTCCCTTCGACGTGCTCAAGATCGACCGCTCCTTTGTGGGCCGCATGACCGAGGGCGAGCAACCGCTGCAAATTGTGCGCACCATCATCGAACTGGCTCGCGTGATGGGCATGGACGTGGTGGCCGAGGGGATCGAAACGCGTGAGCAATATCGCCAGTTGCGCGAGATGCACTGCCGCTACGGGCAAGGCTACCTGTTCGCCCGCCCCATGACGGCCGAAGCAGTCACCCAACTGTTAAGGCTGCCCGGCCGCGTGCTGCCTGATCCTGAACTCTCCCAATTCGCTTGCCTCTGAGTCTTTTGGAGACAGTATCTCCATTTGCGGAGCTGAGATTCTTCATGGGGGCGGCGCGCCCGCGAGTTCTATTAAAGGACAAGCAGCCGGCTTGTGCCCTTTTGGAAACGTCCGAAGCTTTTACATGGGAAATAGCTCACGCTGGAGGCCCCGCCGCACGGTATTCTCCATGCCATGCAGCAAGCAACCGCATCCACGCCCTCCCCCAACTCCCCCGCCTCTTCTGAGCTCTCCAGCTTTGCGGGTTTACTGGCCGCCCTGGCCGCGCCTGAGCAAAACTCCGGGGCCCCCGTCGACGGGTCTTCGTCGACGGGGTGGAACTCCGGGGCTTTCGGCGAAGAGTCTGTGCCGGCAGAAAGAAAAGCCGCGCCTGCATGGAACGATGATGGCCTTGCCGATGACGTAGCGACGCTCAGCTATGAGCGCGCTCTGCGCACGCACGCGCGCTACTGCGCCTCCGCGCCCATTGATGAGTCGCTCACCCAGGCTGCCGATGCAGAGCCAATCAGACTGGAGAAGCTTTTGTCAGAGGCCGGGGCTACGGCTCCACAAGCGGAGGCTCGGCCTGCCGCCAAGCTGAAGCCCAGTGAAAACCTGGATTGGGCCGCAAAATCTTCCCCGGAGTCCGACCGCCCGCAAACCACACCTGGCGAGCGAAATCTGAAGGAGGCCAGCGTCACCATCCGCATGAGCAAGGCGGAGTGTGCGCAACTGCACCGGCGCGCCGCCGAGGCCGGGCTGACGGTTTCGGCCTACCTGCGCTCCTGCACCTTCGAGGCCGAGTCGCTGCGAGAGATGGTCAGGGAGACTCTCGCCCAGTTGCGTTCGGCCACCACCGAAGCCAAACCGGCCAACTCCGACCCGGCCAAGTGCAAGTCTGCCGTCCCTGAGCCAGCCAAGCTCCAGCCTGCTCGGCCCTCGTGGTTTCGCCAAGCAGTTGGCTGGCTGAGCGGCCTTTCTATCCCCTGGCAGGGCAGCCGGCGCGTGGCCCGCGCTTGACGGCTCGTCCGGCTTACTCGACTTCCAGCATCAGGCACTTGAGGTACTCGGTCTCGGGCAGGTTCAGCACGACAGGATGATCCAGGGCGGCTCCGCGCCGCTCGAGCAGCCGGACACGCCGGTGGGCATCGGCGGCAGCCGCGGCCACGCTGGCCTCCAGTTCAGCCCAGCCAACGTGATGCGAACAGGAACAGGTCACCAGCAGGCCGCCGGGCCGCATCATTTTAAGGGCTCTCAAGTTCAGCTCCTTGTAGCCGCGCAAGGCGCCCTCGACGGCGCGCTGGCTCTTGGCGAAGGCGGGCGGATCGAGCACGATCACGTCGAATTGCTCGCCCGCCTCCGACCAGCCGCGCAGAATCTCGAAGGCGTCGCCCTCGACCCAATCCACCTGTGCAGTGAGCTGGGAGCGGTTTGCCTCCACGTTTCGCTCCGCCACTTCGAGCGAGGCGCGGGAGGAGTCGATGCCGGTGACCTGGGCGCAGACCTGGGCCAGGTGCAGGGCAAAACCGCCCTGGTAGCAGCAGACGTCGAGCGCGCGGCCGCCCCCGTCGCGGCTCTCTGTGCCCGATCTGGCCGCGCCCAGCTTCCGCGCCCACTCCGCGGAGGCTGCGTAGTTGGCCCGTTGGTCAAGAAATGCGCCGGTCTTTTGCCCGGAGTTGGCGTCGTAGTGAAAGGTGAGGCCGTTGAGCAGGAATTCCGTGCTGGCCGTCAGGACAGAGGCGTTTTCGGCGAAAAGAGGCAGGGGACTTGGCGCCGCCAAGCCCTCCAGCTCGCGCATTCTCGGGTCGGGCCGCTCTAAAATCACCGCCGGAGCCAGTTCCTCGCGCAGCACGCGCACACAGGTTTCGCGCACCGCGGCCGAATCCAGCCCCTTGGCCAGCAACTGAACGATCACCAGCTCGCCGTACTGATCGACGACCAGGCCGGGCAGCTCGTCGGCCTCGCTGAAGCAGAGCCGGCAGGCGTTGGTGCGCTCGTCGAGCAAGGGCTTGCGCCGCCGGATCGCCGCGCGCAGCCGGTTTTCGAGCAGTTGGAGCCAGGCGGCCTCGTCGACGGCCTCGCGCGAGACCATCCTGAGCGCAATCTGCGAACTGGGGCTATAGAGCGCGGTTCCCAAAAGCAGCCCACGGCTATCGGCCACGGGCAGCAGGGCGGGAGGGTCGCCCGCGGGCAATTCGACAGATTCGATGTCGGAGGCGTAGACCCACAGGTGGCCGGAACGCAGCCGGTCGGCGGCGCGGCGGCTGATTTTGGCGCCGGGAACCCTGGTTTCGGTGGCAGAGGATGGGGAGACGGGAGCTCTGAAAACCTTGGTGCTGGCGGCTCGGGTTTTTGGACCCCTGGTTTCGGGGGGGCGGTTTCCGTGGGCCTGAGAGCCGGGAAGTTGCGCTTTGGGAAGGGCGCGATTCGCCTCGGCGGCCTTGCCTGCAGTACGCGCAGTTGGCCGGGAATCCTGTCCATCCTGCTGCCGCGCGGGGCGAGGTTTCTCGTGAATCCGTTCATAAGGCGACGCAGGCCGGGCGGTTTTAGCGGCTTTGGGGGTCATGGCGGGTTTGGCGGTGCGCGGCTTGGTCATAAGCTCCCTTGGTCTGGTTCATCTAAGAACAAAACCAGAGTTACTGTGTCCGTTTGAGTTTCGTGCGCGTTGAGTTTCATGCACGGCCGCCGTTTCCGGGCGATTGCGTCTACTTGAAGGCCGCGGTTTCGGGATTCATCTGATTCTGCCGTAACCCCATCCTACCAAGAATCGAATTCGGCCATCGGCTCCTGGGAAGCCAAGGTTGAAGGGCAATCGCGTGAAAGTTTACGCGCCTGCCCTAAAAAGTTCTGAGCTTGCTCCAGATTAGTCCCAGTTCATGCGCCAGCCCTACCGCTTGCCCTAACTAGCCCTACCGCTTGCCCTAAACTGTACTGTCCTATTGAGTCTTCCACACGCCGCAAACTCAGCCGGCCTATAATAAAGCATGGCGACTGTCCGGCAGTCCATTCCGGAAGAGGTTCCCGGCGCGTCCCCGGCTACTACGGAGAAGGCGGAGCTAGCGGTGCGCGATTCCGGCCAGCCCGTCACCGAGCCGCCCGCTGGAAGCCAACCCGTTGCCGCCCAGTCTAGCAGCGGTCGGCCCGTCACCGAAGAGTCCGTTACCGGCCAGCCCATCAACGGTCGGCCCGCCACCGACCGGGCTACTCTTGACCAGCGGATCGAGGCTCTCATCGGCCGCGTCCACGCCAATCGTCCCACGGAAGACATTACTCTGATTCGCAGGGCCTGGGAGTTCTGCGCCAGCCACCATGAGGGGCAGTTGCGGGCCTCGGGCGAGCCTTACATCATCCATCCGCTGGAGGTGGCCGAGGTGCTGGCGGAGATGAAGATGGACTCGACAGCTATCGCCGCGGGCCTCTTACACGACTCTGTCGAGGACACGCCCGCCACCAACGAAGAGATTGCCGCCAGATTCGGCGACCAGGTGGCCCACATCGTCGAGGGCGTCACCAATATCGACAAGATCCAGTTCGCCAATCGCGAGGACCGCCAGGCCGAAAACGTGCGCAAGATGCTGCTGGCCATGGTCTCGGATGTGAGGGTGGTGCTGATCAAGCTGGCCGACCGGCTGAACAATATGCGCACCCTGGAGTACCTGAAGCCCGACCGCCAGGAGGCCATCGCGCGCGAGACGCTGGACATCTACGCCCCCCTGGCTCACCGGCTGGGCATGGGCAAGGTGCGCGGCGAGCTCGAGGATCTGGCCTTCCGCTACACCGATCCGGTCAGCTACGAGCAGGTGGCGGAAGCCCTGGAAGCCCGCCGCGCCGAGGGTGAGCAGTTGCTGCGCAGCGTGGAGGATACGCTGGTCGAGCAGTTGCGCGAAAACGGCATCGAGGCCCGCGTCGAATGGCGCATCAAGCGGCTCTACTCTATCTTCCAAAAGTTGCAGCGCACCAAGGTCTCCTTCGACCAGGTTTACGACCTGCTGGCCATCCGCGTTATCACCCAGGACGTGGCCGCTTGCTACGCCGTCTTCGGGATGATCCACACCTTGTGGCGCCCGGTGCCCGGCCGCATCAAGGACTTCATCGCCATGCCGCGCGCCAACCACTACCAGTCGCTGCACACCACGGTGATGAGCCCCAGCGG
>PMPH01000118.1:0-3134 GCA_003161045.1 Acidobacteriaceae bacterium | reverse complement strand
CCAGCCTGAAGATGGACCTCTACCCCGACGAGGTCTACACCTTCACGCCCAAGGGGAAGGTGGTGGTGGTTCCGGCCGACGGCACGCCGGTCGACTTTGCCTACACCGTCCACACCGAGGTGGGCCACACCTGCGTGGGCGCCAGGGTCAATGGCCGCATGGCTCCCCTGCGCACCAAGCTGCGGACTGGGGATATTGTCGAAATTGTCACCCAGAAGGACCACAAGCCGAGCCGCGACTGGCTGACCTTCGTCAAAAGCCCGCGTGCCCGCAACAAGATCAAGCACTGGCTCAATGAAGACCGCCGCCGCAGCGCGGTCGAGATCGGGCGCAAGCTGCTGGAGCGCGAGGCCAAAAAGTTCAAGGTTTCGCTCAACCTGATCGGCGACCAGGACCTGGGCCGCCTCGCCAACGAATATGGCGTGGCCACGGCCGCCGACTTGCTGGCCACAATAGGCCAGGGCAAGCACTCCGCCCGCCAGGTGCTCAACAAGCTCGCTCCCGGCTGTACAAGCCAGCCCGATGCCGAGCCCGCTTTGGAGGCCAAGCCCGGCGGTGCGGCGGCCATGTCGGACGCGGTGCGCAAGCTGCACCTGACGGGCTCGGATTCGCTCCAGGTCGAGGGCCAGAACGACCTGCTGGTCTATCGCGCGCGCTGTTGCAACCCCATTCGCGGCGAGGAGATTGTCGGCTACGTCACCCGCGGCAAGGGCGTGGCCGTCCATGCGCGCAGTTGTCCCAACGTGCAGAACCTGCTCTACGAAAGCGACCGCCGCATCAATGTCGAGTGGGCCCACCTGGACAGCCGTGCTGCCGGCCGGCCGCCGCGCTACCCGGTCAAGATTACCGTCATCTGCGACGACCGCACCGGCATTCTGAAGGAGTTGATCGCCGTCATCTCCGACGACAACAACAACATCAGCGGCGTCGATATTCGCCACGACGAGAACGGCGAGGCCATCATCGAGGTGGTCGCTGAGGCCGAGGACGTTGGCCACCTCAACCGCATGGTCCTCGGCCTGCGCCGCGTGGCCGGGGTCCGCGCGGTGCAGAGGGCGCAAACGCTGTAAAGCGGGCTCTTTGCAGATTTTGTGGTGGAATGGGGGCTTGCCGGGGGTCGGCGCGGCTCGGCCCTCAGTCCGGAGTCTCCCCGGTTTTTGTTACTGTTGCAGGGTTTTTGCCCCGCATCGCTGTTGTGCGTAAGTCTGCGCCTCCCGAGTGCGTCTAGATTAGGAAATATTGTTCGCCACGGATGGTTTTCGCACGGCGCCTGATGGGCGGTTTTTTCATTCCTTCATCCGGTTTCAGGTTTTTGGTTGGCTGTATCGTGTGGCCAGTTTACAAAGATAAGAACCGAGGCTGGAATTTTCCCCATTTGAGAAAAGATTTCTGCTCGTTTTGAGCGAAAATAGCGCTAGGCACTGTCTCAAAATCGGACAATGGATTATTGTTCTTTCGCATCCAAACCCGCGACGAGCGGCGGCGAAGAGTTTTGGGCGATAGGGCATTTTCCGGATTCTTGATCCGGCCCCATTGGAATGCGACACCGGTTCCCACCCTAGCCGCAAAAGTTGCAAGAAGCAGGTTCTTCGACTTCGCTGCGCTTCGCTCAGAATGACAAGCGAGGGTGGGGTACCCAAATTTGTTTGATTCGTTCAGGGCCGGATCAATGATGCTGAGCAAAGCCGCAACCCAGGGGTGGATGTTCTGAGGTAGAATTCGTCCATAGTCTAAAGCAGAATTCGCCCGGTGTGAGCTTGGCGAGGCCACGGGATTCGGAAAAACGCCTTCATCTTCGGTTGGAAGTACAACTTTTGCGCTTTCGGGGGTTTTCCTCCGAAGGAAGGGTCCGGGAAAATCATCATGCGTCCTCTGAGCTGGCTCTCGTTTTGTGTCTTGACCGGTGCGTTGCTTTGTTCGGCGGCCCTGCTTGGCAGCCCAGAGTTGCAGGCTCAGAGCTCGAGGATTGCCCCGCGGATTACCACCGATGTGGATGAGTCGTCCCTCGCGACGCTCAGGGGTAATGTGCCGCGCTTGGCGCGCGCCGAGTACGACCAGGGCGAGGCCTCGCCCGCGACGCAGTTGACCCACATACGGCTGGTGCTCTCGCGCTCGGCCGAACAGCAGGCGGCGCTCGATGAGTACCTTGCCGAGCTGCAGGACAAGTCCTCGCCAAACTACCACAAGTGGCTCACTCCGGAGGAGTTCGGCCAACTCTACGGGCCGGCGGACTCCGACATCGCGGCTCTGGTGGCCTGGCTTCAGTCGCACGGGCTCGAAGTGGAAACGGTCGCGAAAGGGCGCACCAATATCGCCTTCAGCGGGACGGTGAGCCTGGTGGAGGAGGCCTTTCACACCTCGATTCACTCCTTCACGGCTAACGGGAAGCAATTTTATTCGAATACCACCGACCCACAGATTCCCTCGGCACTGGCCCCGGTGGTCATGGGCGTGGCGCACCTGAATACCATCCGGCCCAAGCCGTTGTCGGTGCATGGAAGCCCAGGGCATATCAACCCGGAGACCAGGCGGCTGGAGCCGCTGAGCGCCGTGCCGGCCAACGGGCCAAGAGCCGGCCTTACCGGCGGATCGGGGACAAAAAGCAATCCCTATACCCTCTATCTCGTCCCTGGGGATGCGGCGACCATCTATGACACGCCCAACGCCTACAACGCCGCCTTCAGCTCGGGGACAAGTTACACGGGCGCAGGTGTGAAGATCGGGGTTGGCGGCGATGCAACAATCAGCGCCAGCATCGTGCAGACCTACCGGAGCCTCTTCCTCGGCAATTCAACCGCCCCCACCATTAACTACTGCATCAGCACCAGCTCCAGCCCCGGATACTCATGCTCCAGCTCCAGCTCGGGCACCAAAATCGGCACGACCGACAGCGACGAAGCATATATCGACACCGAACTCTCCGGAGGCATCGCTCCAGGGGCGTCGATTTACTACTACGCCTCCGAGGATCTCAACACGGGCATTGAGGCGGCGATCGACACCAATGTGGTGGACATCTTCAGCCTGAGCTTCGGCGAGTGCGAGAGCCAGTTGGGCTCCAGCAACAACTCACTGATCAACGGCTGGTGGTCGCAGGCGGCGGGTCAGGGCATCGCGGTGACGGTTTCCACCGG
>PMPH01000018.1 GCA_003161045.1 Acidobacteriaceae bacterium | reverse complement strand
GCTCACCCCTGATCGCGCCACAACACCACGCCGCCCAGCAGGCCGCTCTCGTTGGAGACGATGGTCACGTTGGCCGGCAGCTCGAAGTTGATCTTCTTGGTGTTGCCGCCGCCCAGGTAGAGGTGCTCGTAGTTGAACAGGAACTCGATCTGTGCGAGCGCTTCTTTGAGCAGCTTGTTCCAGGCCTTCTTGCCGATCTCGTCCAGGCCGCGGCGGCCCAGGAGCTCCTCGTAGGTCTTGCCCTTGCGCCAGGGATGGTGGCCCAGTTCCAGGCCCGGAACCAGGTGGCCGTTGGTAAACAGTGCGCCGCCCATGCCGGTGCCCAGCGTGATCACCAGTTCCACGCCCTCGCCCTTGATGGCGCCATAGCCGGCCACGTCGGCGTCGTTGCCCACCCGCACCGGCTTCTTCCAGCGCTTCTCCATCTCCGCTTGCAGCGGGTAACCGCCCGCCCATTCAGGATGCAGGTTGACGGCGCCATAAGTGGAGCTGTGCTTGACGATGCCGGGAAAGCCGACCGAGACGCGATCGAACTCCGGAAAGCGCCGGCGCAGCTCGTCGAGCGCCTTCAGCACCGCCTCCGGTGCGGGGTCGGTGGGGGTTGGAATGCGCTGCCGCTCGCACAGCGGCTTGCCGGCCGCGTCCAGCAGCATCGCCTTCAGCCCCGAGCCGCCAATATCGATCGACAGCGTGACGGGGCCGTTGGGGTGTATCGCGTCGCGCGAGGCGGGAGGAGGGGCGGCGGTTTTGGCCGGTTTGGGAGTCATGCGCATGAATTGTAATCCATGCGCATGAAGTTGCAAGCGGCGACTTCAGAGCGCCGCAGAGAACAGCTAACTCGCCGCTTCTTCCATGGCCCGGCGCAAATGCCCGTCGGCCTGCTTCAGCCGCCTCTCCGCCTCTCGTATGCTCTGCGTTTTCGCTCTGCCGCCCCCGCATCCCGTACACTAGAGCCATGTTTACCGGCATCATCGAACAGACCGGCACGCTGGTCAGCCTGGAGAGCCGCGGGGGCGTGCGGCGGACCATCCCATTAATTATTGCTGTCACGCAGCGGGTTCGATTTTCATCTTCGGCGCCAAAATCCGTAGCGCAGCGTAGAAAACCTTCACCCGTTTTCGCTCACCCGTGATTGGCCCGTTTTACACGTATTTTGGCGTATTTAGGCATCCCACGAAGACCTGTAAGTTATTGCAAATACTAGTTATTAACGCCCTGAAAAGGCCGGCGTCGGCGGTTCAATCCCGTCTCTGGCCACCACATTCTAAAGCACTTAGCGGTAAATAGATAAAAAGCACTCACCCGTTGTTCACCCGTGATCATTTTCCCGGCGGCTTCAGAACCCCGCCGTTTCGTTTTCAGGCTGCGGTGTTTCCCCCTGCCAATACCGGGCTTCGTACGCCGATCTGCGCCTCCATTCGCTCTCCTCCGCGGACACGGATTTGCACCGCTCCTCAAAAAGAGCTTGCCAGCATAGGACATCCCTCCCGCCGCGCCGGGCGCAGGATCGCTTCCACCAACTCCCACTGTTCATCTATCAGTTCTCAACGGCCTGCCATCGCAATCCGCAGAGACGCCTTGAGCACTTCCAGTTTCGCAGAAATCAGGCTCAAAAATGTTTTGAGATCGGTTCCAGACACTTGTGACCGGGCAAGTGATCAACTGAAACTTCACAGATAGCAGACAGCGATTCTCAAACAGAGGCGCCCTGGCCTGCGCGATGTTTTCTCAGAAGTGGCGGATGGAATCGTCTGCGCCGGTGGTTGGGGCGTTGGGGGGTGCGGCGCTGCGCTCGGTGGAGCGCTCGCCGTGGCTTTCCAGCGACCGGCTGACGAGGTCGCGGGAGCCAAGGCCCACGGCGAGAGCGAGCGTGAGCACGATGCCGCCGAAGAGGATGCCAAAGGCCAACACCACGACGTCGCCGCCGATCTGGAGGTGGTCGAGGACCATGGCGGCGGTGAGAACGAGCACCAGCCACTTGACGCCGAGCGAGAGGAACCGCGCGTATTGCAGCTGCATATTGACGGCTCCGATGAGGATCGAACGCGCCAGAAAACGCGCGATGAGCGTGCCGGCGATGAGCAGCAAGACGGCGCCCACGACGCGGGCAAGGTAGGGCAGAAGCGAGTTCGGCAGCGTTGTGGCCGTTGCGTAGGCGGCGTCGAAGGCCGAGGCGCCGATGATGAGTCCGAGCAGCACGCAGGCCCAGAAGCAGGTCCGGGCGATGAGAACAGTCGGAGAGGCCGAAGGCGCCCAGTCGACATTGCCGCGCCCGTGGGCGAGGTGTTCATCAAACTTGGCTGCGGTCAGTCCACGCCGCAGCAGCACGGAGAGAGCCAGCCCGATCAGGGTACATACAGCCACGGCAGTAAAGAAGGCCAGTATGCCGGGCAGGATGGCGATGAGCAGCGAGAGGACGCGGTAGAGCGACTGATGGAGCGCCTCGGACATGTGACCCCAGATGGTGGCGTTGTTGGCGTAGAAAGGCTGCAAGGGCTGCGGCTGAGTCTGCTGGAGCATGATGGCAAGGACGGTTTGCATAGGACTCACTCCTTGATTCGATGCGTTCGCTGCATACCGGAAACGGCTCCGGCTGGATTTAGAGCGGTTCTCCAGTTAATGTGGAGCTTCGAGAATCGTGCAAGGTGGCTTTTACTTCCACCCCAGCGACGAAGACCTGTCGCCGGGCCCCCGGAAGGAAAAAGTCACTCAGCCGCGGTGGTTTCCCTCTATAGCAACTGGAAAACCACTTTAAACGCTGCCGCGGGTTGATGCCGTCCGTCATGGGTTGAACCTGTCTGGCCAGCGCCAGCGCGAGACCAGGTAGGGCTTGTCGGCCTCGAAGGCGGCGGCGACCGCTTCGATATGGCGCGCGGGGCTGGTGCCGGAGGCAGTGATGTTGATGTGGCTGGCGACCCATGCGAGGTAAAGCGGGATGAGCGCGCCGAGCAGATGCCCGCGGTTGATGGTGCGCAGCCGGTAGGCGAGGAGAAAGTCGAAGACAATGCGGGCCCAGAGGCTCTCGGGCATGTGGAATGCCGCGGCATTGGCGAGGGAGAGCCGCTTGAGTCCGAGCAGCGATTTCGGCGGCAGCACAAGCCGCCAGATCTCCTGGAGGTTGTCGTACGCCAGCCGAAAGGCCTCGATCATGGGGGCTATATCCCGAGCCGCCTCGGTCGAGGGCGCTGGCGGCGTGGAGTAACGCGCGGGCGGCAACAGGCGGGGACGCTGCCAGAAGGCTGCCTTGGCGTCGATGTCGGCGAATAGGGAACCAGTAACCATGGGAAAGATCGTGTTGAGGTTGGGGTCTTCGGGTTGGGGCAGGACGCGCGGGCCCACGTCGAATTCGTCGATGGCGTATCCGGCTACCGCGGCCTCGTTGATCGGCCAAAGGAAGACTTCGCCCTGGCTGGGCGGGGTGAAGCGCTGGGCGGCGCTGGCGAGACGTTCGGCCATGCGCAGCGAGAGGCCGAGATCGATGGCCATGGGAAAGCGCGCGCGGGAGGCGAACAGCGCGCGGCTAAGCGGGTAGAGGATGGCGGAGTTGACCAGAGCGGCGTGCGGCGGCAGATCGTAGCAAGGGATCGCGAGGTCGGTGGAGCTGGTGATAACGGCATTGGCCAGATCGCGGAGGGCGGGTGAACCGAGCGAGCTGGACTCAGGGCCGAGCATGAGGATGGCGCGCGCCTCGTTCTTGCCGGCGAGATGGTACGCGTTGACGAAGTCGGCGGCAGTGAGTTCCCAGGAGGACTTGGTGGCGGGAGCGGGGACGATCCGGAGATCCGGATAGGAGTCTGCCGCGTTTTCGTCCGGGGTGGCGACGAGCAGGTCTTCCTCCGGGAAGGAAGCGACCAGGTGAGCGAGGACACTTTCGAGTTGCTCCGGCGGCATGGCGGCGAGCAGGACGAGGAGACCGGCGCCGGGAGGCGCGGAAGCGGGGGTGATGTCGGAGATCGGATTTACTGTCGCCATCGTTACCTTAACCTTACTCGAGAAGTTGATGCTCAAGCGATGGGGCTTTCGGCAATCGCCAACTGGCTTCTACAAGGCCAGACACTTCTATCATGCGCTTCTATAAGGTTAAGATACCGGCAAGTGGGATGCGGAGCCATGCGGGGCGATTGTTGAGCTCGTAGAGCAGCTCATAAAGCGCCTTTTCGAGCAGGTAGGCGCCGAGCAATGTTTGCGATCCCTGTGGCGAAGGCAGGAGGGCGGGGTTGGCGGCGATGGTTTCGCGGTAGGCGCGAAGGAACTCGGCAGAGGCGGAGTTCTGCCAGAGAATAGCCCAGGCGGCGAGGCGATCGTACCCGGAATCGCGCGCGAACTCGGGGTTGGCGGTGAGGTATTGATCGAGACCGGCGTGGGCGGCGTAGGAGAGCGAGCGGATCATGCCGGCTACATCCTTCAGGGGCGACTGCTTCTGGCATCGCTCGGAGAGGGGACGGGCGGGTTCGCCCTCGAAATCGAGCAGGACGAAGTCGCCCGGCTCTGCCCCCGGTTCTGTCGATGGGCTGCCCGTGCGGAGGGTCTGCCCCAGGTGGTAGTCGCCGTGAATGCGAATGCGCTGGCCGGCGGGCGTTGAGGCGGTGATGGCATGGGCGCGGGCAAAGAGGTCCAGGCGGCGCGAAAGGAGCAAGCCGGCCTGGTCTGCGATGAGGCCCTTGAGGGTGGAGAACTTTACTTTGAGGGCCTCCAAGGTGGCGGTGATCTGAGCTTCGATGCGACGTGCATCGCGGGCGAGGTCCGCGGGGGTGAAGGGCTCGGCGGCAAAAGCCGGGTCGTGGGTGGGGGTGGCGAGAGCGAGGTGCAGCTCGGCGGTGCGGCGGCCAAGGAGTGCGGCGGCTTCCAGCGACGGACCGGCATATTCAACAGCCTCGCGGAGGGGTCCCTGTTGGCTGAGGAAGCTGGGTGCGTGGGACTCGGACGGGGCAGGAAGAGTGGCTACGGACGTGAAGAAGCCGGCCAGTTGCTCACGAAACCACTGCCAGCCGTCGCCCTGGTTCGCCACCAGAGCCTGGAGCATGGCGATGGTAGTTTTCTCCCCGTTGGCCGGAGTGATGGTGATCTCCCCCAGGAAGGGTGGAATGCGCGGGAAGTGGGCGACTTCGGTGAGGAAACGGCCGATTTCGACGTCGGGATTCTCGCCCGGCTGCAGGCGTCTGAAGAGCTTCAGAATTAAATATTTGCCATAAAGGATCGAGGTGTTGGATTGCTCCGCTGAGCCGACGCTCGAGGACAGACGCTGGGGGACGTGTGCGTCGGCGAACGCAATGGAGGCGCGGGCGTCAAGCTGGCCTCCGCGGGGAGCGGGGGCACCGGCGGAGGGAGACTCGCGCGGCTGCAACTGCTGCGTGCCTGCGGAAAGGGCGGTGGCGTCGTTGGAGAGCGGCGGCGTAACCGCCTCGCCAGGTTGGTCGCTGAGGGGGGCGGGCGCGACGGGAAGACCGGTGGCGGTCTGAGGGGATGGCGCACTGAAGACGTCTTGCGTGGGGGCGACGGCGATTTCGAGAGCGGCGGCGTCAGTGGTTGACAGCGCGAGAGACGCATTCTGTTCAATGAGCGTGAGCAGACCCTGGCGGAAGTCTTCGCGGACGGTGGCGTCGTGCAGGACGGCGGGATCAATGGGAGATCTGAGGGTGGCGAGGATGCTCTGCGGGTGGTTGAAAATGAGATCCTCCGCGTCGGCGCCGGCGCTGAAGGCGAGCGGCAGCTGGTAGCTGTCGCGGGGGCCGTCGGCGTAGGTGATCTCAAGGAAGAAAAGAGCCGGAGGGATGGTGCTGGCGGCGGGAAGGCCGACGGCAGCGGAGGTCGAGTTGCCGGCAGCGGCAGCGGTTGGAAGTTCTGCCCAGCCGAGTACGCGCGTGGATCGGATCTTGTGCGCCTTGGCTCCAAACCAGCGTTGGCGCGGCAGCCAGGCAGGCAGCGCGGATTCGAGAAAAGCCAGGCCGTGGTCGGCGAGCAAACCGGACCAGCCCTTGGTGAGGAGATCCAACTCAACGCCCTCGTTGTCGCTGGTTTCTCCCGCCGCGGCCACTTGCGACCCGGAGAGCGGTTCCGGCTTCACGCTGGCGGGCTGGAGTTCGAGCCAAAGGAAGGAGTACGGAGCCAGGGTGAGGGCGTAAGGGGTTTTGTCGATGGTGGGGAAAGGAACGTAGCCGAGCATTTCGACCGGCTCGTGGCCTGCGTAAGCGGAGAGGTCGAGCAAAACAGGCTGGGCGAAACGGCTGAGGTTGGCCACGCAGAGAATGGTCTCGTGGGAGCCGTCACCGCGATCCAGGTCGCGGAGATAGGCGAGAATCTTCCGGTTCGCCGGGTGCAAAAAGCTGAATGTTCCGCGGCCGAAGACCCGGAAGAGTTTGCGCAGGGCAATCATGTTGCGGGTCCAATGCAGGAGGCTGGAATGGTCGCTGAGCTGTGCTTCCACGTTGACGGCCTGGTAGCCGTAGATGGGGTCCATGATCACGGGAAGATAAAGCCTGGCAGGGTCGCACCTTGAGAAACCGGCGTTGCGGTCGGAGTTCCACTGCATGGGGGTGCGGACACCGTTGCGGTCGCCGAGATAGATGTTGTCGCCCATGCCAATTTCGTCGCCGTAGTACAGGATGGGTGTGCCAGGAAAGCTGAGCAGCAGCGAGTTCAACAGCTCGATGCGGCCGCGGTTGTTGTCGACCAATGGCGCCAGCCGGCGGCGGATACCCATGTTGATTCGCATGCGGGGGTTGACCGAGTAAGCGAAATACATATAGTCGCGCTCGTCGTCGGTGACCATCTCCAGCGTGAGTTCATCGTGATTGCGGAGGAAGAGGCCCCACTGGCAGTTGCCGGGGATGGCCGGCGTCTGGGCCATGATGTCGGTAATCGGCAGGCGATCTTCCTGGCGAAGGGCCATATAGATGCGCGGCATCAGCGGGAAGTGGAAGGCCATGTGGCACTCGTCGCCATCGCCGAAGTAGGGACGAACGTCGGCGGGCCACTGGTTGGCTTCGGCCAGCAGGAGACGGTTGGCGTACTCGGCGTCGATGGCGGCGCGGATGGTCTTGATGATGCTGTGGCTCTCAGGCAGGTTTTCGCAGGAGGTGCCGTCACGCTCGACGAGGTACGGGATGGCGTCCATGCGCAGTGCGTCGACGCCCATGTCGAGCCAGAAGCGCATGGCCTTGAGAACCTCTTCGATGACGGCGGGGTTGTCGAAGTTGAGGTCGGGCTGGTGCGCAAAGAAGCGGTGCCAGTAGTAGGCCTTGGCCGTATCGTCCCAGGTCCAGTTGGACTTTTCCGTGTCGGTGAAGATGATGCGGGCGTCCTTGTAGCGCTGGTCGGTCGAGGACCAGACGTACATCTGGCGCGCCGGCGATCCGGGCGAGGCCTGCCGGGCGGCCTTGAACCAGGGGTGTTGATCGCTGGTGTGATTGATGACCAGTTCGATCATAACCTGCATGTTGCGCTGGTGAGCGGCGTCGAGAAACAGCTTGAAATCGTTCAGTGTTCCGTAGGACGGGTTGACGTCGACGTAGTTGGCGATGTCATAGCCGTCGTCGCGCAAGGGCGAGGGGAAAAAGGGCAGGAGCCAGATGCAGGTGACGCCGAGGTTCTGGAGGTAGTCGAGCCGCGAGAGCAGTCCGGGAAAGTCGCCGATGCCGTCGCCGTTCGAGTCGGCGAAGGCGCGGACGTGGAGCTCGTAGATGATAGCGTCTTTGTACCAGAGGGGATCGATTGCGCTGGCTAGCTTCTTCACTCTTTGGTTCTCCGGTTTAGTTGGATGCGCGTTTTCATGTGATCTGTTCTGGCGCGGTCTGTTCTGGCGCAGTCAAGTTGCTCAGCCTCCGGGCTTTATCGTGCAACCAACCGCGCCGCCGGGAGGCTCGGCCTCAAGGCTGGCGGATAACGCGGAAGAGGTGCGCCGGCTGAACCTGGGGTCGCAGCGCCACGAAGTTTCTGTGATCGTGCCATGTGTACCGCGTCCCCGTCAAAAGGTCTTCGACAATGAAGTCTTGATCGGAGGGAATGCCGAGCCGGTCTAAATCAAGGTTAGTCCAGCCGGCCTGTTCGTTGAACGGGTCGAGGTTGACGGCGAGAAGAATCGTATTCTCGAAGCCAGGGGTGGACTTCGAGTAGCAGAGCAGATTCGGGTTATCGACAGGGTGGAAGTGCAGTGACCGATTCGTCTGCAGAGCCGGGTTGGCGCGGCGAATCTGATTGAGCAAAGTGATAAGCGGGACAAGAGAACCGGGAGAGTTGCGATCGCGCTGGCGAATTTCATACTTTTCGCTGTTGAGATATTCTTCGGAGTCGGTCTTGCCGGGTAATGGCTTGGCGGGAGCATTCTCGCACAGCTCGTAGGCGGGACCATAGATGCCGTAGTTGGCGGTGAGGGTCGCGGCCAGGATGACGCGCTGCATGAAGGCTGGACGGCCACCCTCCTGGAGCAGCTTGTGCAGGATGTCGGGCGTGTTCGGCCAGAAGTTTGGCTGGAAGAATTCGCTGATGGGAGGCCGGGTGATCTCTTCAAGGTAGGTCTGGAGCTCGGACTTGGTGGTGCGCCAGGTGAAATAGGTGTAGGACTGCGTGAAACCGGCCTTGGAGAGCGAGTACATGACGCGCGGCCGGGTGAAGGCCTCGGAGAGAAGTATGGTGTCGGGGTAGTTGTCGCGCAGTTTGCCCAGGCACCACTCCCAGAAGGGCAGCGGCTTGGTGTGGGGATTGTCGACGCGGAAGACGTGGACACCGCGCTTGATCCAGAACTCGAAGATGGAGTAGAGCTCATCCCAGAGTCCCCGCCAGTCGGGCGACTCGAAGTTCAGCGGGTAGATGTCCTGATATTTCTTGGGTGGATTTTCGGCGAACTGAATGCTTCCGTCGGGGCGGGCGATGAACCAGTTGGGGTGCTCGGTGACCCAGGGGTGGTCGGGCGAGCACTGGAAGGCAATGTCCAACGCAATTTCCAGACCGTGCGCTCGGGTCGAGGCGACCAGCCGGTCGAAGTCAGCGAAAGTACCGAGCTGAGGGTGGATCGACTTGTAGCCGCCGTCATCCGCCTTGTTCTTCGAGGCGCCGGGGGACCTGTCGCCAATAGCCCATGGGCTGCCGGAGGCATCCGGTCCGGCAGTAGTGGAGTTATTCGGTCCCTTGCGGAAGGCGTGGCCGATGGGATGGATGGGCGGCAGGTAGAGAATGTCGAAGCCCATGGCGGCAATCTCAGGGAGTTGCCGTTCCACGTCGCCAAATGTTCCGTGCTGGCCGGGAACAGGTGACGTGGAGCGGGGAAAGAGTTCGTACCAGGACGAGAAGCGGGCGCGCTCGCGATCGACCCGGAGGGGCAGCTCGGGTTCGAAGCGGGTGGCGCTGCTGAGGTCGGGGTAACGGGCCACAAGGGCATGGATCTCCGCGGTGAGTGGGTACTCGTAGAAAGCGGCGTCCTGACCGGCCAGGCGGTTGAGCGACCGGGCGGCTTCGAGCAGGCGCTCGGCGTCGGCGCCGCTGGCCCTTTCGGCAACCTCCTGGACCAGGATCGCGCCGGAGCGAAGGGCAAGCGAAATATCCTGCGGCACAACCTCCGCGCCGGGCTGATCCGGTTGCGGCTGATTCGGTTGGGGCCGGTCCGGTTGGAGCCGGTGTGGGTCGGGCTGGGCGGCAAGCCACTCCCTCAGGTCGCTTGTCCAGGTCTCGAAGTGGTCGATCCAACCCATGATGGTGAAGCTCCAGGAACCTGGCTTATCGACCGTGAAGGAGCCGGTCCAGAGATCGTTGCCGGCGGCGATCATCGGCGTAAAACGCCAGCGCTGCTCGGAGTCGTGGCGATAGAGCAGGCGCGCAGCCAGATGGTCGCGGCCGTCGGCAAAGATGGCCGCGGTGACGGCTACTTCGTCGCCGATGATGCGGCAGGCGGGATGGCGGCCGGCGTCGATCTGGGGAGAGACGTCTTCGATGACGACGCGGTTGCGGACGTAAGCAGGCTTCATGATCATCCCTCGACTGCGAATCTCGCGGTGGAGAACTTGGCTGTGGTGGAGACGCTGGACGGCGGCATGGCGCGACTGAAGCTGGCGAATGAATTGACTGGCGCCATAGAGACTGAGATGCAAGGACACCGCGGGGGTTCCGGTTGTTCGGACAGATTTTTTGATTCTTAGAGCATTTTCGGCATACCTGCAGACTCTTTGAGATCTGTGAAGGGCGGCTACTACTTCCGCCCCCACGGACGAAGACCTGTCGCCGGGAACCCCGGAAAGAAAAAAGCCACTTGAGTGCGTGCTTTCGGTCTAAGCCAATTCCAAAAATACTATAGCCGGCGCTTAAGCGTAAGCGCGTACAATAGTAGCCGATCTTGCCGATCTTGAGTGAACGCCTTATGCGACGGATTCCTTCATCAACATACCGGCTGCAACTGCATGCAGGTTTCACGTTTGAGGATGCGGCCAGGGCGGCCGATTATCTGCAAGCGCTGGGCATCTCGCATGTATATAGTTCGCCGTATCTTCAGGCGGCTCCGGGCAGCACGCATGGCTACGATGTCGTCGACTACCAGAGGCTGAACGAGGAACTGGGTGGCGAGGATGGGCATCGAGGATTCTGCCAGCGGCTGAAAGAACTGGGACTCGGACAGGTGCTGGATATTGTGCCCAACCACATGGCGCTCGGGCCGCAGAACCCATACTGGTGGGACGTGCTTGAGAATGGAACATCGAGCCAGTATGCTACCTGGTTTGATATCGATTGGCACTCTGCCGAGGTGAAGCTGCAAAATAAAGTGCTGATCCCGGTGCTGGGAGACCAGTATGGGCGCATCTTGAGCGCCGGCCAGATCAAGGTAGAACACGAGGGCGAATTCTTCCGCGTGCGCTACCTGGACAACCTGCTCCCGGTGGCTCCGCGCTCATTGTCGATTCTGCTGTCCAGAGCAGCGCGGTATGCGCACAATGACACGCTGGGCTTTATTTCCGACAGCTTCCTGCGGCTGCCATCGCCGGAGTCAGCCGAGCATGAAGCTGTCATGACGCGGCACCGTGACAAAACCGTAATCTATGGGCTGTTGAAACAACTGTGTGAAGAGTATCCGGAAGTAGACGCGGCGACGACCCGTGCCGTGGACGAGTTGAACGGCGACAAGGATCTCCTGGATGAGTTGCTGAACCACCAGCAATATCGGCTGGCTTACTGGCGCACGGCCGATCAGGAACTTGGCTATCGGCGGTTCTTCGATGTGAACACCCTCTTCGGTCTGCGAATGGAGCGCGAGCACGTCTTCGAGGCGACGCATCGCAGGATTCTGGAATGGCTGGAGAATGGCGTGCTGGATGGCGTGCGCGTGGATTATCCCGATGGCTTGCGCGATCCCCAGCAATACTTCGAACGGCTGCGGGCCCGGGCGCCGGATGCCTGGATTATCGGCGAAAAGGTTCTGCAATCGGGAGAGTTTCTGCGCGCCAACTGGCCGATCGAGGGCACCACCGGTTACGACTTCATGAACGTGTGCAATAGCTTGATTGTGCGCGGCGATGGCTTGAAGGAACTGACGGCGATTTACAGCGGCTTCACGGGTGAGCCGGTGGATTTCGATGCGGTGGCGCACGACAAGAAGCTGAACGTGCAACAGGAAGCGCTGGGCAGCGACATCAATCGGCTGACGAGCCTGTTTGTAGAGATATGCGAAAGCAACCGCAACCGCCGCGACTATATCCGGGCCGAGATCAGGCGGGCGCTGCGCGAACTGGCCTCTTACTTCGCAGTTTACCGGACTTACGTGGTTCCGGAGCGCGATCAGATTCTGGATGAGGACCGCGCCCAGATCGACAGTGCGGTGGCGCAAGCCAAAGAGCGGAGACAGGATCTGGATGCAAGCCTGCTGGATTTTATTGCCGATGTGCTGACGCTGCGCGAGCGCGGGGGGATGGAGAGAGAGTTTCTGCTGCGCTTCCAGCAGATGACTTCGCCGGTGATGGCCAAGGGCGTGGAAGATACGGCGTTNNGCGACCCACCCGCTGACCATGACAACGCTTGCAACGCATGACGCAAAACGTGCCGACGATGTGCGGGCGCGGCTGGCCGTGATTACCGAAGTTCCGGGGCGATGGAAGACCGCGCTGAACCGGTGGTCGCGCATGAATGCGGCCTTCCGGACCGGCGCCTATCCTGACCGCAACACGGAGTACTTCCTCTACCAGACCCTGATTGGCGCCTGGCCCATCAGCAAGGACCGGCTGCTTGCCTACATGGAGAAGGCGACCCGCGAGGCGAAGCAGCAGACCAATTGGACGCAACCGAACAAAATATTTGAAGAGGAGCAGCGAAATTTTATCGGGCGGATCCTGGAGTCGCAGGGGTTTATCTCGGAACTGAAGAGCTTTGTCGGGACTGTACTGGAGGCGGGGCGAATCAACAGTCTGGCGCAGACGCTGGTGAAGTGCACTGCGCCGGGCGTGCCAGACACCTATCAGGGCAGCGAGCTGTGGGATCTGAGCCTGGTGGACCCGGACAATCGCAGGCCGGTGGACTATGACCTGCGGCGGCAGATGCTGAGCGAGCTCGAGGGCGGCTTGGACGTGAAAGAAATTGTGCGGAGGATGGACAGCGGGCTTCCGAAGCTGTGGGTAATACACAGCGCGCTGTGCCTGCGGCGCGACCATCCGGAGTGGTTCGGCGCGGAGGCGGAGTATCAGCCGATTCTTGCCGAAGGCTCGAAGAGCGACCATCTCGTGGGATTTTTGCGGGGTGATTCCGTGGCCGTGTTGGTGCCGCGCTGGCCGCTGAAACTGGGCGGCAACTGGGCCAAGACGACCGTGGAACTGCCGCCAGGCCGATGGAAGAACGTACTCACACGCGATGCCGTGACGGGGGAGCGTCTGCGTGTGCAGACGTTATTTCGGCGCTTCCCTGTTGCGCTGCTGGTGCGGGAAGCGGAGTAACCATGCATCGCTTTGAAGTTTGGGCGCCTCTGCCGAAGAAGGTTGCAGTGAGTGTGAATGGCGCCTTGCGGCCGATGCAGGGACCGGATGAGCAGGGCTGGTGGCGGCTGGAGGTGGACAAGGCCGGGACGGGGACGGATTACGGCTATTTGATCGACGATGATGAGAGGCTTTATCCGGACCCGCGATCAGAGTGGCAGCCGGATGGCGTGCATGGACTGTCGCGCCTGTATGACCAGAATTCGTTTGCCTGGGGCGACGCCGGGTTTCAATCGTCGCCGCTCGCGAGTGGGGTGATCTACGAGTTGCACATTGGAACATTCACGCCAGAAGGGACCCTGGATGCGGCGATTGCCAGGCTGGAGCATCTGGCGGAGCTTGGCGTAACCCATGTAGAGCTGATGCCGGTGGCGTCGTTCGCCGGCCATCACGGCTGGGGCTATGACGGTGTGGCGCTTTTTGCGGTGCATCAACCATATGGCGGCCCCGATGCGCTGAAGCGATTTGTGAATGCGGCGCATGACAAGGGTCTCTCCGTGCTGCTCGACGTGGTGTACAACCACTTTGGCCCGGTGGGAAATTACACGGGGAAGTTTGGGCCTTATCTGACGGACGCGCATCGAACTCCATGGGGCGGGCCCGTGAATTTTGAAGACGCCGGGGCGCATCAGGTCCGGCGGTTCTTCTGCGATAACGCGCTGATGTGGATGCGCGACTTTCATATCGACGGGCTGCGGCTGGATGCCGTGCATGCGTACGTCGACCAGTCGGCGATTCATTTTCTGGAGCAGCTCTCGGCCGAGGTGGAGGCACTGAAAACAACGCTGGCGCGTCACCTGGTGCTGATCGCGGAGAGTGATCTGAATGATCCGCGGGTCGTGACTCCGCGCGAGGCTGGCGGGCTTGGCATGGATGCCCAATGGAGCGATGACTTTCATCATGCGCTGTTCGCGGTGTTAAATCCCGGACCGGCGGAAGGTTACTATGCGGACTTTGGCGAGTTGAGCCAGTTGGCCAAGGCCCTGGAGCGAAACTTTGTCTATGACGGGATCTATTCGAATTTTCGCAACCGCGTTCATGGGCGGCCGGCGGGGAATCTGTCGCAACACAGGTTCCTGGGCTACATCCAGACTCACGATCAGGTGGGAAATCGGGCAGTGGGAGACAGGCTGCGGGAGATTGCCAGCTTCGATCGCGCGAAGATTGCGGCCGCGGTCGTGTTGATGAGTCCCTTTATTCCGTTGCTGTTTCAGGGCGAGGAGTGGGCGGCTTCGTCGCCGTTTCAGTACTTTGCCGACCATGATCCGGAGATGGCCCGGCTGGTTTCAGAGGGACGAAAGAAGGAGTTTACGGCCTTCGGGTGGAATCCGGAGTCGATACCCGACCCGGAGAAGCGGGAGACGTTTGAGCGGTCGAAGCTGAAGTGGGATGAAGTGAGCGCCGGAGAACATGCGGAGATGCTAGCATGGTATCGCCAATTGATCCGATTGCGGCGGGCTGCGCCATCTTTGAACAATGGCGAACCAGGGCAGACGCGCGTTTCCTATGACCAGCAGGAGAGGTGGCTCTGCATGGAGCGTGGCGATGTAACAATGATCTGCAACCTGGGTGAAACCGGCCGGCGATTCCCGGTGGCGGTGGGCAGCCGGGTGGTTCTCGGTTCACGGGGAGCCGTAATGGTGACGGATGGAGCCGTGATGCTTCCGCCGGACACAGCGGTGATTGTCAGCCGGAGTGGCATGGGCATTGGGCGCTGCACGGAGAACGCCGGGACTGTTTCAAATTGCACTGGAAAAAAGGAGAAGTTTGTATAGAAGTGTATAGAGGGAGGCGACATGAAATTCTTTCGCATGCGGTTGATTCTTGCGCTGGTGATGGGAATCACACTGATTTCGGTTGCCTCGACCTACTTTGAGGTGTTGGCCCACAAGCACGTTCTGCGGCAGGAACTGGTGCGCCGGACCGCATGGCAGGGCAAGAGCCTGCAATTGGAGATGGAGAAGGCGGTGGCCGGAGGCCAGAGCGCGGGGATTGCCGCCGAGGCGGCGTTGCGGCGCTCGCAAAATGAGGCGTTGGGCCTGGCTGTCTATGACATGCAGGAAGGGTTGGTGACCGAAGCGGGGCCTGCCGGGGTCTTCGGAGCACTGCCGCGCGGCCCGTTGGACAAGGCCATCAAGCAGGGTATCGACTCGTCCGCCTTTGGCCACCTGGGCAATCAGCAGTGGCTGGAGGAGGCGATTCCGCTGTATGTCGACGGGCGCATGGCCGGAGCGCTGGTGATTCTGGAGGATGCCCGCTTCATTCACGCGGAGGGCGTACTGGTGTGGCGGCAGAGCTTCTGGCGGATTGCCGCCTTTGTTCTGCTGATTGTCTGCGTGACGCTGCTGATGGTCCGCTGGTTTTTGATGCGGCCCATGATGGTGGTGACGGATCGGCTCAAGCGGTTGCGCATGGGGCAATCCGCCGATGATGCGGACGAGAATTTAGCGGAGCTGAGTCTCTTTACACCGCTGGTCCACGAGGTTGAGTTGATGGCCGAGAGCCTGATGGGGGCACGCGCCGCCGCTGAAACCGAGGCCCGGCTGCGCGACGCCGGCGAGCACCAGTGGACCGCCGAGCGGCTGGCCGTGCATATTCGGGAGCGCTTTGGCTCCAGCCGCATCTTTGTGCTGTCGAACCGCGAGCCATACATGCACGTGCTCCAGGGGCGGGAGACGGTGTGCATGGTTCCTCCCAGCGGGCTGGTGACGGCGATCGAGCCGGTGCTGCGAGCCTGTGACGGCGTGTGGGTGGCGCACGGCAGCGGCAGCGAGGATGCGCTGAATGTTGATGAGTTCGACCGGCTGCGCGTGCCGCCCGACGATCCCCGCTACACCCTGCGCCGGGTGTGGCTATCGAGCGAGGAGGAGGCGGGCTACTACGACGGCTTTGCCAACGAGGGGCTGTGGCCGCTATGTCATATTGCGCACACCCGGCCCATCTTTCGCGCTTCCGACTGGGAGTACTACCAGCGTGTCAATGAGAAGTTTGCCGCCGCGCTTCTTGAGGAGATGGAGGGCAGCGCCAATCCCATTGTCTTTGTGCAGGATTACCACTTCGCGCTGGCGCCGCGGCTCATCAAGGCGGCGCGCCCGGACGCGCGTGTGGCCATCTTCTGGCACATTCCCTGGCCCAATCCAGAGGCATTCGGCATCTGCCCGTGGCAGGCGGAGCTTCTGGACGGGTTGCTGGGCGCGGACCTGATCGGGTTCCACATCCCGCTGTTTTGCAATAACTTTCTTTCCACCGTGGACCGCGTGCTGGAGTCTCGCACCGACCGCGAACACATGACCGCTCGCCGGGGCAGGCACACCAGCGCTGTGCGCCCCTATCCGGTGAGCGTGGCCCTGGAGGGCAGCAAGCCAGAGCGGAAGACGCCGGAACCTTCGCGCGAGGAACTGCTGAAGGAGTTCGGCCTGCGCTGCGAAACCTTGATTGTGGGCGTGGACCGCATGGACTACACCAAGGGAATCGTGGAGCGGCTGATGGCGGTCGAGAAACTTATCGAGGAGCATCCCTTTTACCTGGAGCGGCTGACCATGGTGCAAATTGCCGCGCCAAGCCGCTCGCGGATTCCCAGCTATGTGAATCTGCGCCGCCAGGTGGAAGAGATCGTGGAGCGCATCAACCAGCGCTACCAGACGGCCTCCTGGAAACCCATCCTGCTGATCGAGCGGCAGTGCAGCCATGCGGAGGTGGATCTCTGGTACCGCGCGGCGGCTCTGTGCCTGGTGACCTCGCTCCATGATGGGATGAATCTGGTGGCCAAGGAGTATGTGGCCGCGCGCGACGATGAGGACGGCGTGCTGGTGCTGAGCAAGTTCGCGGGCGCGGCCACTGAGCTGCTGGATGCGCTGATCATAAATCCCTATGACGCTGAAGGCGTGGCCGAGGCCATCCATCGGGGCCTGGAAATGGATCGCGACGAGCGGCGCATGAGGATGCAGCGGATGCGCCAGCATGTCATGGATCACAACATTTATCGCTGGGCGGCCAGCATACTGGGCGACCTGCGCGATTTGCGCATGGAGACCCCGGAGCCGGCCGATCCAGGCCGCGCCCTGCCGGCCTCTGTTTCGCCATCTGAAATCGTGCATCGTAAACTGGCGCAGAAAGCGGGCATCCGGTGACGGCCGAGACGGAAAAAAAGCTGAAAGAGTTTTTTGGCGCCTTTGCGGGCGGGGCAAATCCGTTTCTGCTGCTGGATTACGACGGCACGCTGGCGCCGTTTCACGTGGACCGCTTTCAGGCGCGGCCCTGGCCTGGCGTGCGGGAGCTTCTGCTCCGCATCGAGCGGCAGGGGCGGACGCGCATGGCCGTGATCACCGGCCGTTCCGCGCATGAGATTGCGCCGCTGCTCGGCATGGACCCGCCACTCGAGGTTTGGGGCCTGCACGGAGCCGAGCACCTGTTCCCCGATGGACGGCGGGAGCTGGAGCAGGCGCCGCTCGCGGCCCGCGAGAAGCTGGACAAGCTGCGCGCGCTGCTCAAACGCGATAGCCTGGGCGGACTCTTCGAAGACAAGGCCAACGGCGCGGTGATGCACTGGCGGGGCGTTTCTGCGCGCAAGGCAAGACTCATCGAGCAGAGGACGAGGGCGCTCTTCGAGCCACTGGCGGGGACCGATGGGCTGGCCCTGCTGGAGTTTGAGGCTGGGGTGGAACTGCGCGCGGGTAGCGGCAAGGGCGGTGCTGTTGAGGCGATCTTGCGCGAGGCCGATCCAGGCGCGCCGGTGGCATATCTGGGCGACGATTTGACTGACGAGGAGGCGTTTCGCGCCGTGAACAGTGTTGGCCCGCACGGCCTGAGCGGGCTGGTGCGCGGCCAGTGGCGCGAGACCGAGGCGGATGTTTGGCTGCGGCCTCCGGTGGAGTTGAAGGGGTTTCTGGAGGATTGGCTTTTGGCTGCGCGCGGCGTCGCTTGAAAACTATACCTGCTGTTTCCATGCTACCTGAACTATGCACAAGCCCATCTTAAAACCCCTGAGAATCCTGTATTAACCTGCAAACGGCAGATCGACACGAAATGAATCTTCCAGAAACCGTGTAAGTAGTTGGAAATAATGGCTATTGACGCTCTGAAAATGCCGGCGTCGGCGGTTCAATCCTGTCCCTGGCCACCACTCTAGAATCAACTACTTACGCAAAGCTCCAGAGAGTTCAGGAAGAACCGGGGATGGTTGCCAGACTTGCGCAATAAAACCGGGCGCAGGAAGGCCTCCCGCGCAGTCAGGAAGGGATCGCTTGGCTTCTGGCGCAGCCGAAGAACCTATATTCTATCTGATTGAAAAATAAACCATTTATCATTGGTGGAGGCGGCGGGAGTCGAACCCGCGTCCGAAATCGCTGTCAGCCAGGAGTGTTCATGCTTTGCCCGGTTCCTTTTGGTTTCGCCCCCGGCACTCAGAACGGACAAGATGCGCCGATGACTAGTCCGATAATCTCGCGCAAGCAACACGGACCGAGCCGCTCACGCCAGCCCATTGTATGACGTCCGCTCACAGCCCATAGGCAAAGCCGTGGAAGACGGCAGCTTATTTAATTAAGCTGCAAGTGCCAGATTATCGTTGGCAACTTTGTTTTTGCAGGCGATTACGGGTGCCCACACCCCGACATGACTCCTAAGCCGCAATCGATCCCGTCGAAACCGTGACGCCCCCATTGGTCTTAATCCCTGACGAAGCAAAATCTTCGCCACGAACCCGGTCTTACCACCCCAGCAACGAAGACCTGTCGCCGGGATCCCGGTTGGGTGCAAGCCGGACCAACTGGCTCGTGCTGCTCTTTCCATTCTACGCCCATTCCGGTTTTCAGGGATTTGGACCTTGGGGGATTTGAACCGGGCAGCGGAGTGAAAAGGCAATCTGAGTGACCACGCCGGGCGAGGCCAAACGGGCCTGTTTGCAATAAGCTGGAGCCAAAAAAGATGTGTACCCCAGAGCGATGGTGTTATTCTGGCCGGGTTGCGGATAAACGCCCAACAGAATCAGAATAAACGCACAACGGAAGAGGAGACGGGCATGAGCAAGCAGGTGGTGCACTTCACCGTGGATTTCGCGGTCAACGAGGGGAAATTAGCCGAGTTCGAGAGCACGGCGCGGGCGATGACCGTGGGCAGCCAGAAGGAACACGGCACGATTGGCTACGAATGGTGCTTCAGCAAAGATCGCAAACAGTGCCGGCTGCTGGAAAGCTACGTGGACGCCAATGCCGTGCTGGCGCACCTGTCGGGCCCGGTGGTCCAGGAGTGGGTGCCGAAGATTCAACAGTATTCGAGCATCGGCAGATTTGAGGTTTATGGCGATCCTGGCCCGAAGGCGACCGAAATGCTACAGGAAATCGGGGCGGAGATTTTTGAGCACCGGATTGGGCTGAGCCGGTAGAGCGGTTCCCCACTTGCTATAGAGGGGGTCTTGCATCCCACCCTAGCCGCAAAAGTGTCAAAACGCAGGTTCTTCGACTTCGCTCAGAATGACAGCGGCGAGGACGGGGCACCCGGCGATTCCAGGCTCTACGGCTTCTCCAAACCGGCTCTACTGCTTTTCCAGGTCGATGCTCTCGTACTCG
The DNA here is from genome assembly GCA_003161045.1 of Acidobacteriaceae bacterium. Taxonomy (GTDB): domain Bacteria; phylum Acidobacteriota; class Terriglobia; order Terriglobales; family Acidobacteriaceae; genus Telmatobacter. The sequence continues at coordinate 15,790 of PMPH01000018.1, read as the reverse complement.
TGGCGGGCGATGGCGGCGCGAATCTCGGCCGGCGTCTTGCCCGCCCTGGTCATACGGTAGGCGAGAAAGCCTTCCTTGGCGCAGGTGTCGCACTCGGTGCCGTGCGCGGTCTCAAAGCAACTGCGCAGGCTGGTGTGGCCCAGCGAGCGGTCGCAACGGCAGTTGCAGGGGAGCTGGTAGAGCACGTTGCCGATCCTGGCCACCTGCTGGTAGACGTGCACCTGCCAGGGGTAGCGGAAGTGTTCGCCGGTCAGCTTGCCGCCAGCCAGAATCGGCGGCAGGGCGCTCACCTTGAGCGGAGCGGAGGGGTGGTAGGCGGGAACATCGTCGGCCGGATTCGACCATTGCGCGTAGCTGGCCGCGGTTACGGCGAAGATTGCCAGACCCAGAACCCACCGGCGCTTCATCCAGTTGCTCGTCATAGAACCTTCGCATCCCCCTTTTTAAGACTTTCTTCCACTATTTTAGTCAGATCCGTCAGAATTTCGGCTGGAATTTCACTGAACGCCGATGAAAACCGGTCAATTCTTCGCGAACCCGCCAGATTGCCGGGGTTCCGGTTCCTTGGGCGCGACCCTGCTCCATGAGAGAATCAGGACTTGCGCACCCCGTCCAATCTTCGCTTGCTGGTGGTCCGTCTGGGCGCCATGGGCGACATTCTGCACGCGCTACCAGCGGTGACGGCGCTGCGGCAGGCCCACCCCGAGTGGGTGATCGACTGGGTGGTCGAACCGCGCTGGCAAGCTCTGCTGACGGCGGAACAAACTGCGGAAAAACTGGAAAACCGGGGCCCCCAGCAACAGGTCTTGGCCGCAGGGGTGGAGAGCCGGAGCCCCGCTCAGCCCTTGATCGACCATCTGCATTTTGCCCCCACCAAGGAGTGGCGCAAAGCCCCATTCAGCCGCCAGACTCTCTATGAAATCAAGGCCTTGCGCGCGGCGCTCCGGGCCCGGGAGTACGACGCCGTGGTTGACCTGCAAGGGGCCATCCGGTCGGCGGTGGTGGCGCGGCTGGCCGGTTGCCAGCGGCTGATCGGCGAAGCGGAGCCGCGGGAGCGGGCAGCGCGCTGGCTGTTTTCCGAGCGCGTGGCCACGCGCGGCGCACACGTCATCGAGCAGGACGTGGAGCTGGCCTCGGCTATCGCTGGCGATCGACTCGCCCCGGTCGCGCCCTGGCTGCCCGTGGACCCGGCTGCCGAGGCCTGGGCGGACACGATTCTGCCTCCCGCGATGAGCCCGCCCGCCGTGCTCATCAACCCCGGCGCGGGCTGGGGAGCCAAGCGCTGGCCCGCCGAGCGCTACGCCGCTGTGGCCCAGGGGCTCGTCGAGCGGGGCTGCCGCGTGCTGGTCAATGCCGGACCGGGCGATGAGCCGTTGGCGGAGATCATCGTCCACGGAACCGGCTGCGCGGTTACTCCGCTGTCCTGCACGCTGGCCCAACTCATCGCTCTTACCCGCCGCGTTGCGCTGGCTGTGGCTGGCGACACCGGCCCGCTGCACCTAGCCTGCGCTCTCGGCCGTCCGGTGGTCGGCGTCTACGGGCCCACTGACCCCAGCCGCAACGGCCCCTTCGGAACGCGCTTCGAGGTGCTGCGCAGCCCCCGGAGCCGCCGCGACCACTCCCGCCACAAAGCGCCGGAGGCGGGCCTGCTGACCATCCAGCCGGAGGAGGTGCTGCGCGCCGCCGATCGATTGCTTTACCCTGAAACCACCGCCAAAATTACCGCTGAAACAGAACCTGGGACCGCCTCCGAGACCGCCTGATGACCAAACCCGCCAATTCGCCTCCATCCGCCGCTCTGCCGCCTGCCCCCGCGCAGCCAGGCCCGCTGCAACTCGACTGGATCACCCGCTGGCAGCGGGTGGCCCGGCGTATTCGCGTGCCGCTGGGCTTTTTGACGGCGGCGCTTTACCTCTTCGAGCTTGTCCGCCGTGCGCCTCAGCCGGCTGCCGTGGCCTGGAGCCTGGCGCTGGTCGTGCCCGGTCTGTGGCTGCGCGCCTACGCCTCCGGTTACGTGAAAAAGAACCGCGAACTGACGGTGACCGGCCCCTACGCGCACACCCGCAACCCGCTCTACCTGGGCTCGATGCTGATCGCCGCCGGTTTTGCCGTGGCGCTGCTCAGTTGGCCGGTGGGGTTGGCGCTCGCTCTGGGGTTCACGGTGATTTATGTGCCCGTGATCGCCTCCGAGGAGCGTTTTTTGCGCTCCACCTTTCCCGCCTTCGGCGATTATTGCCAACGGGTGCCACGGCTGATTCCCCGGCTGAGGCCGGCGCGGAATCCAGAGAGTGAAGGCACAGCCGGGGGCTCCGGCGGCGGGTCTGTGCCGCTGGCGCAGACCTCCGGCGCCTTTTCCTTTTCGCTCTACCTCCAGCACCGCGAGTACAATGCAGGGATAGGGGCCGCGCTGCTTTACCTCAGCTTGTTGCTTCTGCGGCCAGTGCTCGCCGCATTCGTGAACCTGCCGCGATGAGCGGTTCCGGCGGTTCCAGCAGTCTATTTAGTAGCCTATTCAGTAGCCCATTCAAAGGAGCCCCCCCGGTGAAGACGCGCATAGCCGCAATCGCCCTTTTTAGCGCCCTCGCTCTGCTCTCCGTGGTGGCTCACGGCCAGCAGAAGCCTTTGCTCACGCCGCCACGCCCTGGCTTCAGCTTTCCGCAGAAGCAGACCCTCACCTACGCGGTCGATTGGCGGGTTTTTCCCGCCGGAACGGCCGTGCTGCACTTTGAGGCCGTCGGCGACCGCGAGCGCATCAACGCCAACGCGGACACCAGCGGCGCCATCAACCTGCTCTTCCACGTCAGCGACCGCTTCCAGTCCAGCTTCGACCGGACCAGGGGCTGCACCGACGACTTCAACAAGCAGACCATCGAGGGCCGCCGCCAGGTCAGCTCGACGCTCCATCTGGACTACAGCCAGAACCGCTCCATTCTGAATGAAAAGAACCTGGTCACCGGGCAGGCAAAGCGCGTGGAATCGCCCGTCTCCGGCTGCCTCACCGACCTGCTGACCGGCGTCTTCTACGCCTCGTCGCAGCCCATCGAATTGGGCCACAGCTTCGTAATGCCGGTGGTGGACGCCATGAATGTTGTGCCCGTGACCATGAAGGTGGAAGGCCGCGAAGAGGTCAAAACACCGCTGGGAACCTTCAAAACCCTGCGCGTCGAGCCCACCGCCGCCGCTGGCGTGGTGAAAAATCGCGGCAACATCTGGATCTGGTACACCGACGACGAGCGCCACCTGCCGGTGCAGATGCGCGCCCGGCTCTTCTGGGGCACCATCACCTTCCGCCTCATCGGCAACGAGAACAAATAAGGGATCAGGGAACAGGGAATAGGGAACAGGGATCAGGGATCAGGGGTCAGGAAAGACGCTCTGGGAAACTGCGGAACAAGCCCAGCTAGTGTCAGGGCACGACTTCAGTCGTGCCGCATGAGTTGCAAAACAGGAAGGGCTTTAGCCCCTGAAGAAGTGCATTTTCGATGAGATGCATTTCCTCAGCGGCTAAAGCCGAATTTCTGTCTCGTCCGTATTCGGCACGACTAAAGTCGTGCCCTGACACTTCTCGCTGCTCTGAGAGCCGGGTGCCCCATCCTTGCGGTCTTTGTCGTTGCCGCAAGGGTGGGAGACCACGAACCTCAATCGACCGTCTTACCCCAGCAACTCCCCCGCAATCCCCGGCGCGGCCTGAAGCGCCGCGTCGATCTGGGCCTGGTCCTTGCCGCCGGCCTCGGCGATCTCGGGCTTGCCGCCGCCCGATCCGCCCACCAGCTTGGCCACCGCGCCCACCAGCTTGCCGGCCTGAATGCGCTTGACCAGCCCCGGTGTCACTCCGGCGATCAAGGCGATCCTGCCCTCGGGTTGCGCTGAGGCTAGCACCACCACTCCCTCGCCCAGTTTCTGCTTCAGATTGTCCACCAGTGTGCGAAGCTGGCCGCGCTCCAGCGAGTCGGCGCGCAGGGTCGCGATGCGCACGCCCTTGACCTCGACGGCCCGGCTGACCGCCTCGTCCAGGGCTCCGGCGGCCGACTTCATCCGCATCTCTTCCAGCTCCCGCCGCAGCCGCTTCAGCTCGTCTTCCTGGGCGGCCAGCTTGGCGCGGAAGGAATCGGAAAGGCTGGCGCCCGCGGCGGGCGGGGCAATTTGCGCCACGATTTGGGAAACAGCGTGGTCCTGGCGGAACTCCTCCAGCGCGCCCAGGCCGGTGATGGCCTCCAGGCGGCGCACGCCCGACGAGACGGACCCCTCGCTGACGATCTTCACCAGGCCGATTTCGCCGGTGGAGCGGGTGTGCGTGCCGCCGCAGAGCTCGGTGGAAAACTCGCCGACCTTGATGACCCTGACCTTATCGCCGTACTTTTCGCCGAACAGCGCCATCGCGTGGTACTCGCTGACGGCCATGTCGATGGGCACGTCTTCCATCGACTCGACGCGCGTGTTGGCCAGCACCTGGCGGTTCACGATGGACTCGATCTCGGCGAGTTCCTCATCGGCCACCTGGGCAAAGTGAGAGAAATCGAAGCGCAGCCGCGTGGGATCGACCAGCGAGCCAGCCTGCTTCACGTGCGTGCCCAGAACCTGCCGCAAGGCCGCGTGGAGCAGGTGAGTCGCGGTGTGGTTGCGGCGGATCGCATCGCGCCGCTCGGCGTCGACGACGGTGCGAACGCGGTCGCCGACGGCCAGATTCTCCTTGAGCAGGGCCTTGTGGGCGCGCACACCCTGCACCGGCAGCACGCAGCCCTGAATCTCGGCGACGGTGGTATTCCCATCCGCCGAGGTAAACCAGCCCGTATCGCCCGCCTGTCCGCCGGAATCGCCATAAAAGCTGGTCTGAGCCAGCACAACCTCGACCAAATCCCTCGCATTGGCGGCGGGAACGCTCGCGCCGTCCTTCACAATGGCCAGAACCTCGGCGCCAGAAGCGAAGAGCGACTTGTAGCCCAGAAAATCGGTCTTGGGCAGATCGCGATAGGCGGGGCTGGCGGATTTCTGGCTGCCGCCCTTCCAACTGGCGCGGGCGCGGGCCTGCTCCTCGGCGCGGGCAACCTCAAAACCGGCCTCGTCGAAGGCTACGCCAGCGTCGCGGGCAGCATCGACCATGAAGTCCAGCGGCAGGCCGAAGGTCTCGTAGAGGTGGAAGGCCTTTTCGCCGGTGAAGCTGCCTTGCAGCTCTTCGTTCAGCCGGGTCAGGCCAATCTTCAGCACGCGGTCAAACTGCTTCTCTTCAGCTTCAACAACCTTGGCGACGCGGTCGGCCGAGTCGATCAGTTCCGGGTACGCGCCCTGCATCAGATCGCGGACGGCGTAGACCATTTGATAAAGGAACGGCTGCTCCTGGCCGAGCAAACGGCCGTGACGGATTCCGCGCCGCAAAATCTTGCGCAGCACGTAGCCCCGGCCCTCGTTGGCGGGCAAGACGCCGTCGTTGATGAGGAAGGTGGCCGCGCGGGCGTGGTCGGCGATGATGCGGAGGCTGGCATTGCCCACCAGGGCATCGATTTCCGCAGGGGCTAAAGCCCCGTCTTTTTTGGGAGCCCCTTCGGCACGACTGAGGTCGTGCCCTGACACAGCGCCGCTAGCTGATGGCTGCGCTGGCTTTGCCAAGCCGGTCAGTTCCGCTGCCTTCTCAATCAGCGGCACAAACAGATCCGTCTCGAAGTTGGAGATTTTGCCTTGCAGCACGGCGGCCAGCCGCTCCAGGCCCATGCCGGTGTCGATGGAGGGCTTGGGCAGCGGGGTGAGCGTATAGCTTGTGGTTTTGGTGGCCGGGTGCACCACCGCCGAGCGGTCGAACTGCATGAAGACCAGATTCCAGATCTCCACGTAGCGAGCGTCGTCCTCGCCGAAGGGCTTATCGACCCCTGGCGTCGAAGCCGCCTCCAGGCCCATGTCGTAGAAAATCTCCGAGCAGGGGCCGCAGGGGCCGGTTTCGCCCATCTGCCAGAAGTTGTCCTTGAGGCCGTACTCCCTGATCCGCTCCTTGGGAACGCCCGCCTCGATCCAGCAGCCCTCGGCCTCGTCGTCGCGGGGAACGCCGTCGGCGCCTTCGAAGATGGTGACGTAGAGTTTGTCCTGGGGAATGCCGAACCACTCCTCGCTGGTGATCAGCTCCCAGGCGAACTGGATGGCCTCGCGCTTGAAGTAGTCGCCGAAGCTGAAGTTGCCCAGCATCTCGAAGAAGGTGTGGTGGCGGCGCGTAAAGCCCACGTTTTCCAGGTCGTTGTGCTTGCCCCCGGCGCGGACGCACTTTTGGGAAGTCGTCGCGCGCGAATACTCCCTGCGTTCGGCCCCCAGGAACAAATCCTTGAACTGGTTCATCCCGGCGTTGGTGAACAGTAGCGTCGGGTCGTTGGCAGGCACCAGCGAGGAAGAATGCACGCGGCGGTGCCCCTTCGACTCAAAATAGCGCAGAAAATCTTCGCGGATTTCGTTCCCAGAGCGGAATTTCATGGCTTTATCAGTGTAATTGGCGACGGGGTGGGTGCGCACTCCGCGAAATCATATGGGAGAATGAAGGGTAAACCGTTATGACAAACGACAACCCCGAAGAATCCCTGCCCACCCCCGAGCCGGCTCCCGCGCCAGCCCTTGAATCGGCTTTGGAAGGTACATCCGAGCCAGCCCCTGAGGCCATCGCCGCCCCGGAAGCTCTCGCCGCCCCGGAGCCCGTCTCCGAAGCCGCCGCCGAGCCAGTTGCCGCTTCCCCCGAGCCCGTCACCGAAGCCGTCACGCAGCCTGCCGAGGCCGTTGCAGAGCCCCCCAGCGAAGAGCCTGAGGAGTCCTTTGCCGACCTGCTCATTGAGTTCGAGCGCAGCCACTCGCACAAGGCCGAACCGGGCGCAAAGCAGCTGCAGGGCACCGTCGTCTCGCTCTCCGCCGAGCAGGTTTTTCTCGACATCGGCTACAAAACCGAGGGCGTTCTGCCCTGTTCGGCCTTCGAGAACAACGCCGAGGGCGTCCAGCCCGGCGACAGCTTCCCGGTCTCGGTCACCGGCCGCAACACCGAGCACTACTACGAGCTTTCGCGCTTCAAGGTGGCCCAGCCCCGCGACTGGTCGGCCCTGGAAGCCGCCTTCGCCGACAAAACCGCCGTCGTCGGCACGGTCACCGAGGTCATCAAGGGAGGCCTCCGCGTGGATGTGGGCGTCCGGGCCTTCATGCCCGCCAGCCGCAGCGGTACGCGCGACGCGGCGGAGCTGGAAAAGCTGGTCGGAACCGAGATCACCTGCCGCATCACCAAACTCGACGTCACCGATGAAGACGTGGTCGTCGATCGCCGCGTGGTCCTCGAAGAGCAGGCGCGCGGACTCCTCGAGGCCCGCCGCGAGGCCTTGAAGGAGGGCGACACGGTCTCGGGCACGGTCCGCAGCCTTATGCCCTACGGCGCATTCATCGACCTGGGCGGCGTTGACGGCCTGCTGCACATCTCCGACATTGCCCACAGCCGCATCGCCAAGCCCGATGACGTGCTCGCCGTTGGCCAGGAACTTCAGGTAAAAATCCTCAAAATCGACCCGGAAAGCAAGAAAATCTCCCTCGGCCTCAAGCAGCTTCAGGCCGCGCCCTGGGAAACCGTTCCCGAACGCCTCGCCGCCGGCCAGCGCATCACCGGCACGGTCACGCGGCTGGCCGACTTCGGCGCTTTTGTCGAAATTGAACCCGGCGTCGAAGGCCTGATTCATATTTCCGAGATGGCCTGGGACAAAAAGGTGCGCCACCCCAGCGACATTTTGAAGCTAGGCGACTGCGTCGATGCCGTCATCCTCGGCATCAAGCCCGAGGAGCGCCGGATCTCGCTCGGCCTCAAGCAGACCTTGGCCGACCCCTGGACCGAGGTCCAGCGCAACTTCCCGGTGGGCTCCCAGATCGAGGGACCGGTCACCAAGCTGATGAACTTCGGAGCCTTCGTCGAGTTGGCCGACGGCATTGAAGGGCTGGTCCACATCAGCGAGATCACCGCGGAAAAGCGCCTCAACCACCCCTCGGAGGAGCTGCGCACCGGCCAGGTCGTCAAGGCGCAAGTGCTGGCCATCGACCCGGAAAAGCGTCAGATCAAGCTCAGCATGAAGCAGCTCATTCCCACCGGCATTGACGAGTACATCGCCGAACACAAGGTTGGCGACCAGGTCTCCGGCCGCGTGGTCGAGGCCTCGCCGGACTTCATTCAGGTCGAATTGGGCGATGGCATTCGGGCTGTCTGCCGGGCGGCAGCCGCGCCTGCGGCACAAGCCGTCGCGCCAGCCGCAACCGAGAGCAAACCCGGCGGCAAACTCGACCTGTCGAGCCTCTCGTCGCAGCTCAAGGACCGCTGGAAGGGCAACAGCCCCGCGGCCTCGGCGAAGCCCGAAGCCCTGAGCCCGGACCAGATTCGCACCTTCAAAATCGTCAAACTGGATGCAGACGCCAAGAAGATCGAGGTCGAGTCGGCGTAGGACGGGATCTTTTGCGGCATTTTCACAGTTTCTGCAAGGCCAGCGTCGTGCAATCCCACCCTAGCCGCAAAAACAAAGGCGCGGCGAGGGTGGGGCACCCATAAAATTGCACCCCTGAGAGAATGCTCTGGTCGAACTACTGGCGCAGCTCGACCAGCGTCGCACCCTGGCCGCCCTCGTTCTGCGGGGCTTCGGCGAAGGTGGCCACGTGGGGGTGGCCTTTCAGGAATTCGCGGACGCCGCGGCGGAGAATGCCCGCGCCGTGGCCGTGGATGACGCGGACGCGCTCGAGGCCAGCCAGGAAGGCGCGGTCAAGATACCGTTCCAATTCCTCGGTGGCCTCATCCACGGTGCGGCCGATGAGGTTGATCTCCATGCGCATCTCGTCGGTGTTCGCGCTGGTGACGGTAACGTGCACGTTCTTCTGCCGGCGGGCGGCGGCCAGTGGGTCGGCCCTTTCCCCAGCCGAGGTGGCCTCTGAACGCGAAACTGCGGAGCAGTCGTCGCGCTTGACGCGCATTTTGATGGGGCCGAGGGCGACTTCGAAGAGGTCTTTTTCGATCTCGCGCAATACCGTGACCACTTTATTCATCGATTTGAGGCGGACCTGGTCGCCGGCGGCGATGTGCCGGAGAAGGTGCGGCTGGGCGTTCACGTCGCCCTGATCGGCGCCGCTGCGGTGCGCGACGACGGTCTGGTTGAAGCTCTCCTCGAACTCGCGGCGCAGGCGCTGGATGCGGCGTTCGGCCTCCTTGGAGAGCTTTTGCTGCGCGGCGCGGTCCTCGATGGTCCTCACCGTCTCGCGCATCTGGAATTCAAAGTCCTTGAGCAGCGAGGCCAGCTTGGTTTCCAGTTCCCTGGTGCGGTTGCGCAGCTCGACGTCGCCCTCACGGGCGAGCCGGGCCCGCTCCTGATTGAGCGCGTACTGCTCGGTGCGAGTGGCCTTGCGGTCCTCTTCGAGCTGGGTCAGTTCATTGTGCAGGCGGTCGAGGAAGCGGGCAATGTCCACCTGCTGCGAACCGAGACGCAGGCGGGCGGCGGCGATGATGGCCGCGTTCAGGCCCAGCCGCTCGGCGGTCTGAATGCCAGCCGACGCGCCGGGAACGCCCAGGCGGAGCTGGTAGTTGGGCGCGAGCGTCACCTCGTCCACGCCAGCCGACGCATTGAGCACGCCCTCCGTGTTGGCGGCGTAGACCTTCAGCGAGGTGTGGTGCGTGGAAATCAGCGACCAGGCCCCGACGGTCAAAAAGTAGCTGGCGATGGCCACGGCCAGCGCCGAGCCTTCCTCGGGATCGGTCGAGGAGCCGAGTTCGTCGAGCAGGACCAGGGATTTTTCGCCGGCCAGCCGCGAAAGGCGGTCCAGGTTGGTGATGTGCGCGGAAAAGGTGGAGAGCGCGGCCTCGATCGACTGCGCGTCGCCGATGTCGGCCAAAAAAGCCGTGAAAACCGGAAAGCTGGCCGCCGTGGCCGGAATGGGCAGCCCGGCCTGGGCCATCATCGACAAGAGAGCCGTGGTCTTCAGCGTGACGGTTTTGCCGCCGGTGTTGGGGCCGCTGATGATGAGCTGCCTCTCGGCTGCCGTGAGTTCCAGGGTGAGGGGGACGATCTGACCGCCGGTCGCGCGCAAACGCTTTTCCAGCAGCGGATGGCGGGCGGCCTCCAGATGCAGCCGGCCGGGCGTGATGGCCGGGGCCACGCAGTCGTAGTCGCGGGCAAAGCGGGCGCGGGCTTGCATGCTATCGACCAGGGCCAGCACGCGCGCGCCCTCGACCAGGGCTTGAGAATAACCTCCCACCTGGCGCGTGAGGGCCATGAAGATGCGGTGAATCTCGGCCTGCTCTTCCTCGATGAGCCGCACCAGTTCGTTGTTCTGCTCGATGGTCTCCAGCGGCTCGACGTAAACCGTCTGCCCGGAGGAGCTGGCGCCGTGGACCACGCCGCTCACCCGCCGCTTCAGCTCGCTGCGGACGGGGATCACGAAGCGGTCGCCGCGAATGGTGATGAGGTCTTCCTGGGTGGCGCCGTCGGAGGAGAGCTTGCGCAGCGCGGCGCGCAGGCTTTCTTCGATCAGCCGCTGCTGGCGCTCCTCGTCGCGGCGGATACGGCCCAGCTCGGGCGAGGCGTTGTCGGCGAGAGACCCGTCGGGCTGGATGGTGCGCTCGATGGACTCGGCCAGCGGACGCAAGCTGCTTCCCGCCAGGGCACTTGAAAGCTCCGAAAGCCCCGGCATTCTGCCCACCAGCCGCGCCGGGGGCGATTGCAAGAGCGACTGCCAGGAGCCCACGTCGTTGGCCAGCCGGGCGATGGCCTGGAGTTCGTTGGCTTCGAGAGCCGCGCCGGGAATCTGCGCCTTGGCGGCCAGTTGCGTGGGGTCGAAGAGGCCGCCAGCCGGGATGGAAGTCTGCTCGGCAAGCAGCAAACGCAGCTCGCCGGTGAGCTGGTGCTGGCTGGCGATCCACTCCTCATCGGTGGAGGGACGGAGCGCGAGGACTGCGTTGCGGCCTACCGGCGAAGCGGCGAAACCGGCCACCAGGGCCAGCAGCGGCTCCCACTCGAGAGCGGCAAAGTCGGCGTCCAAGACCGGCGACGGAATGGGATCGAGCAGGGGCATAGGTTTTCTGCGCTGAAACTATCTTAGCGGGCCGGGGGGAGTCTTTCTTGTTGAGTTTGGGAGTCTTCGTTTTGAGGAGTGCACTCGCCCGGCTTCTAAGGAGCATCAAAGGCGAAATCCGCGCCCAAAAGGCCTGGCTTCGGCTAACGCTGCCAGTGCGGCGGAGCTTGAAACGAAGACAGCGGAGCAGCCTTAGCGAAAACGGGGCTGGCGTATTGGCAAGTTTAGTGGGAATGGATGGACTTCAGCCGACGGTCTTCGAACTGCCTTCCCAGCGGGCAAATCCGGCGCGGGCGCACCGGCCGCTACCTTGCCGACGAGTCCGAGCGGGGCGAGCGGGACAAATTGCGGTCCCGCCGGAAACCGCCTCCATTTTTTGCAATTTTCAGGAAGACTATCGGTTTGCTTCCGAGGAGGCGGCCGCAGCAACGGCAGGACAGGTTGCTCCGCAGCCTCCGCCGCAAGGCGGCGCCTTGGCGGCTGAAGCGGACCCCGCCGAGGCAGGCGCGGGCGCACCGCTCTTGCTCGCGTAGTCGTTCACGTACCAGCCGCCGCCCTTGAAGTTGAAGGCCGGCGCGGTGAGCGGGCGTTCGAGCTCGCCGCCGCACTTGGGACAGACCAACTCCGGCTCGGAGCTGAAGCTCTGGATCTTTTCAAAGCTGTGGTCGCACCGGGTGCATCTATATGCATACAAAGGCACTTTTTTCACCTCACTGATGGAAAAAATCTCTCATCTCTTCCATTTTACAGGCGAGGAAGCGATTCTCTGCAAAACGCCCCCCGCCTTTGACCTTCTCACGCCGGATTGCAAGGCGCGAGCCAGCGTCATTCCGCCCATTCTCACGCCATCGCCTCCCGGCTCATCGCCTCGAAGTGCAACTGGTTCGAGTCGCGATCCACGCCGATGCGCACATGCGCGCCGTGCAGCACCTCGCCGTTGAGGATTTTGATGGCCAGCGGATCCTGCACCATGCGCTGCAAGGCCCGCTTCAGCGGACGCGCTCCGTAGGCCGCGTCAGACCCGGCGGCCAGAATCAACTGCCGCGCCGGCTCGGTCAGCTCAAGCGAAATCTGCCGCTCTTCGAGCAGTTTGCCGACCTCATTCAGCCTGAGGTCGAGAATCTTCGCCATCTGCGCCGCGCCCAGCGGACGGAAGATCACGATGTCGTCCACGCGGTTCAAAAACTCCGGCCGGAAGTGCTCGCGCAGCACGCGCATCACCGACTCGCGCGCCTGGTCGAAATTGTGGTCGCTCTTGAGCGCATCGCCGGTCAACAGCGCCGCGCCCAGGTTCGAGGTCATAATCAGCACGGTGTTCTTGAAGTCCACCGTACGGCCCTTGGCGTCGGTCAGGCGGCCGTCGTCCATCACCTGCAGCAGAATGTTGAAGACGTCCGGATGAGCCTTCTCGATCTCATCGAAGAGGATCACGGCATAAGGCCGGCGCCGGATCGCCTCCGTCAGTTGCCCGCCCTCGTCGTAGCCGATGTAGCCCGGAGGCGCGCCGATCAGCCTGGCCACCGAGTGCTTTTCCATGTACTCGCTCATGTCGATGCGGATCATGGAGTGTTCATCGTCGAACAAGAACTCAGCCAGGGCCCGCGCGGTTTCGGTCTTGCCCACGCCCGTCGGTCCGAGGAAGATAAACGAGCCAATCGGCCGCTTCGGATCGCTCAGCCCGGCGCGTGAACGGCGAATCGCATTGGCCACGACCGTCAACGCCGCGTCCTGCCCGATCACCCGCTCGCGCAGCCGCTGCTCCATTTCGACGAGTTTTTTCACTTCGCCCTCGAGCATCCGCGAGACGGGAATCCCCGTCCACTTGCTCACGATGCTGGCGATGTCCTCCTCATCGACCTCTTCCTTCAAGAGGCGCGCCACGGCCCCGTCCTTTTGCGCCCCATCCTGCGCGGCATTCAACTTTTTCAGCTCGGCTTCCAGCTTGGGCAGCTCGCCGTACTGAATCTGCGCGGCGCGTTCGAGCTGGCCCTTGCGCGTCTGCTCCTCGGCCTCGAAGCGCAACGCCTCGATCTTCTTCTTCAACTCACTGACGCGGCTGATGGCCTCGCGCTCGCTGGTCCAGCGCGCCCGGAGAGCGGTAATCTTCTCCTTCAGCGCGCCCACCTGGCGGTCCACCTCATTGCGCCGGTCAACGCTGTTTGTGTCCGTCTCGCGCTTCAAGGCGGCGCGTTCAATTTCCAGCGAGGTCGCCTCGCGCTCGAGTTGGTCAATCTCCGTCGGCACCGAGCCGATCTGAATTGCCAGGGAAGCCGCGGCCTCGTCCACTAAATCGATGGCCTTGTCGGGCAAAAATCTGTCGCTGATGTAGCGGTGCGAGAGCGTCGCCGCAGCCACAATCGCCGCGTCCTTGATGCGCACATTGTGGTGCGCCTCGTAGCGGTCCTTCAGGCCGCGCAGAATGGCGATGGTGTCCTCGACGTTGGGCTCGCCCACGTAGACGATCTGAAAACGCCGCTCCAGGGCCGCGTCCTTCTCGATGTACTTGCGATATTCGTTCAGCGTGGTCGCGCCGATGGCCCGCAGCTCGCCCCTCGCCAGGGCCGGCTTCAGCATATTGCTGGCGTCGATGGCTCCCTCGGCCGCGCCCGCGCCGACAATCGTGTGCAACTCGTCGATGAAGAGCACAATCTGGCCATTCGATTCTTCGATTTCCTTCAGCACTGCCTTGAGCCGGTCCTCGAACTCGCCGCGGAACTTCGCCCCGGCCAGCATCGAGCCCAGATCGAGCGAGATCACCCGCTTGTCCTTCAGGCTCTCGGGCACGTCGCCCGAGACAATGCGCCGCGCCAGGCCTTCGACGATGGCCGTCTTGCCCACGCCCGGCTCGCCAATCAGCACCGGGTTGTTTTTGGTGCGGCGGCTCAGCACCTGGATCACGCGGCGAATCTCCTCGTCGCGGCCGATGACCGGGTCTAGCTTGCCGCGCCGGGCAAGTTCCGTGAGGTCTTTGGCGTACTTTTCCAGCGCCTGGAATTTGCCCTCGGGATTCTGGTCCGTCACGCGCTGCGAGCCGCGCACCGCGGTCAGTGCCTGCAAAATCGCCTCATGCGTCGCGCCCGCGGCCGTCAGCGCCCCGTTCGCCGCGTCACCCTTCAAGTGGGCCGCGCCCAGCAGCAGGTGCTCGGTCGAAACGTACTCGTCCTTGAAGTTTGCTGCCTCGCGGAAGGCCTGCTCCAATATTTTGTTCAGCGCCTGGCTCAGGGCAGGCTGCTGCGCCGAACCGGCCACGCGCGGCAGCTTTTCCTCCATCTGATGAAGCTCGAGCTCCAGCCGCTCGGTGGGAACGCCAATCTTGTCGAGCACGGAAGGAATCACGCCCTCGCGGTCTTCGACCAGGGCCAGCAGCAGATGCACCGGCTGAATTTCAGGATTCCCCAGTTCGGTGGCCCGCGCCTGCGCCTGGGCCATCGCCTGCTGCGACTTGACGGTCAGTTTTTCCCAGCGAATTGCCATTGTTCTTAGCTCCTAGCCTCTAGCCTCTAGCTTTTAGCTTAGCTTCGAGCCTGTTTCCGCCCATTGCAGATTCCAGTGCATTTCACAGCTAGCGCACGATCCGTGCGCCCGCTCTCGCTGTCATTTTGGCAAAGCGCGGTGCAGTCGTAAACCTTCCTTGCGCGAAGCCGAAGAGGAGGAACAGCACGAAGCAAACCTCACAGAACTCTGAAAACGCTCGAGCCTCAAACACTTCCGCCTCCCAACCTCAGCCCCAAACGAACAAGCTCTTTTCCATCCCCGTTCGATTATCCGCATAAACAATGCCGGGAGCACAGACTTCCATCCTCCCGGCGCATCCTGATTACGGCGGCCAGCCAGCATTCCATCAGCCAGCCTGGCCCCATGCGAAGCTAGCGGCTAGAAGCTAGCGGCTGACAACTGCTTTTCAGGCCGTCTTTTCGACGTTGATCTTGATCTTGTTGGGTTGGGCTTCGGGCTTCTTCTTCAGCTCCAGCTTCAGCACGCCCGCAGTATAGCTGGCCGCCACATTTGCCGCGTCCACGGTCGGCGGCAGCGAGAAGGCACGGAAGAAGCTACCGTAGCTGCGTTCGATGCGATGGAAGTTCTTCTCCTTCTCCTCGGCCTCGAATTTGCGCTCACCCTTCACCGTGAGCGTGTCGCCCTCGACGTGCACCTCCAGATCCTTCTCATCGATGCCGGGAATCTCCAGCTTGAGGACCAGCTTGTCCGCGTCCTCATAAATATCGACCGCCGGCACAAAGCTGGCAGCCGCCAGCGGCATCTCCCCTTCATTCAAATTGTGGAACATCGAGTTGAGGCGATGTTGCAAACTAACCGCTTCCCTGAATGGATCCCAACGAGTAATGGCCATGAGAGTGTACCTCCTGATGGATTCGGAATGTGAGGCCGACAGTGTGAGTCACGGCAACTCACAAAATCTAGTAGAACTATAGCACAAACAGTTCAAATAATGTGCGCGTATTGCGCTCATGTCTACGGCGCGATAATATCTTTCGGAATATCAATAATTTGCGAGATAAATGGGGGAATATTCCCTCTACTCCCTCCTCCCACTACTTCTCGACATCGATCTCCGGGAACTTCCGTTTGACGGCTTCTACGACGGCGGCGTGCTCCGGTTTTCCGCTGGAGCGGGCCAAGGCATCGCGAGCGTGAGCGGCATCTTCTATCGGATACCGCCGGGTTTTCGGAAATACAAAATCGGCTTTCGGGAGGTCTTCCCGTTCGGCGTGCGTCAGTTTCGTCATTC
>PMPH01000094.1 GCA_003161045.1 Acidobacteriaceae bacterium | reverse complement strand
AGGGCGTTGACGCCGATGAAAATGTCGCTCGAACCCAGCACCTCGGCCCAGGCCAGCGCAAAGGAGAGAAAAATCGTGTTGCGCGCCGGAACGTAGGTGATGGGAATGCCGTGGCTCATCTCGTCGGCGCCGCGGCCCTTGGGGACGGCGATGTCGGCGGTCAGGGCCGAGCCGCCGAAGACGCGCAGGTCGATGGCCGCGATGCGGTGGTCCGCGACTCCGATTGCGGCGGCGACGCGGCGGGCGGCCTCCAGTTCAATAACGTGCCGCTGGCCGTAGGAGAACGAGAGCGCGTAAAGCTCGTAGCCTTGGCTGCGGGCAATGGCCAGCACCGTGGCTGAGTCCAACCCTCCGCTCAACAGCACCACCGCTCGTTTTGGTTGGGTTCCCATGATTTTGCCTGCTCGCACTTTCTAAGGAGCTGTCCAATAGCATTGCATTTTGAAGGGGACGGGCTTTAGCCCGTCCGTTAAGAGCCGATTTGATTTCGGCTTTAGCCGTCGAGGGAATGCAAACTTCCGTTAAAACTTCCCTCAGGGGCTAAAGCCCGATCTCCCCACGCCTTTGATGTACGGGCTAAAGCCCGTACCCTTCATTCAGAACCGAGTTATTGAACCGCACAGCACTCATGCTATGCACTTACTTCAAATCCCCGCCCTTGCCGATGTCCATCGAGGGCGAGATGGGGTTGCGTTCGTCGATGTAGGCCTCGATGCAATCGTCTAGCACGCCCTTGGCTTCAAGGATGAACTCGATCGCGTCGCGCGCCGCGCCGTGGCCGCCCTTGCCGGGCGTGACGTAGTGGGCGGCGGCCTTCACCTGTGGTCGGGCATCAGCCACGGCCACGGCGAAGCCGCATTCTCGCATCACCGGCAGGTCGATCACGTCGTCGCCCACGTAAGCGATCTCGTCGAGAGTGACGCCTTCTTTCGCGATGATCTCCCGCACCGCCTGCATTTTGAAGGCGCGGCCCTGGTAGACGAATTCGAGCTTCAGGTCGCGGGAGCGCAGCGCCACGGTCTCGGAGATGCGCTTGGTGATGACGCCGCACTTCATTCCGCCCAGCCGCGCCAGCGAGATGCCCGCGCCATCGTGGGCGTTGAAACCCTTGGCCTCGACCATGCGGGCGGATGGAAGGCTGAAGCCGGCCTGGCCGTCCTTTTCCGCCAATGGATTCCGCGCCGCGGCTTCGCCACCCGCGGGACCAGAACCGGAAACAGTCCCAGACTTGGAAGCAGACTCCGAGCCAGGGACAGTCTCAGAACTAGGTCCAGGGGCGGGAAAGAGCCAGATGCCGCCGTCGGTCAGAACGCCATCGACGTCAAAAAGAATGATTTTGATGCGGCGGGCGCGATCCTGCGCGGAGAGGGTCATGCTGCGATTTTACCAAGCCCTGGCCGTTGCTCCCGGTTTCCTGCCTTACTCCAGAAACTCGTTACTCCAGGAACTCGCGCACAAAGGGATTCTGGCTTGTGACCAGCTCGTGCAGCGAGCCGTCGAAGATCAGGCGGCCTTCTTCGAGCATGAGGAAGGTAGTGTGAAGGTCGGTTTCGCCTTTGGGCAGGAGGGCCATGCGGCCGGCCTCGGGATCGAAGCGATGGTTGCTGAGAATGAAGGCGTCCTGGAGGCGATGGGTGACCAGCAGGGAGGGGATGTGGTAGGCGTCGCGCTCCTTGACGATCAGTTCGATGATGGTGGTCGAGGTGACCGGATCGAGGCCGCCAGTGGGCGAGTCGTAGAGCAGAAGCTCGGGCTGGCGGATGATGGCGCGGGCGATGGCCACGCGGCGGCGCATTCCCCCCGAGAGGCTGGCCGGAAAAAGCTCGAAGGTCTCCTCCAGTTCGACAAAGCGCAGGGCGTCGCGGACGCGGCGGTCGATCTCCTCGTCGGGAACCCGCTCCTGGATCAGTTGGTAGGCCACATTGTCGCGGACGGAGAGCGAATCGAAGAGCGCGCCCTCCTGGAAGACCATGCCGGTGCGGGCGCGCAGGTGAAAAAGCTGCTCCTCGGGCAGGGTGGTGATCTCCTCGCCGAAGAGCCGGATGCTGCCCCGGTCGGGGCGCAGCAGGCCGTTGGTCAGCTTGAGCAGCACGCTCTTGCCCACTCCGGCGGGGCCGAGCAGAATGCGCGTCTCTCCCGGTTTAACGGTAAAACTGACGTCTTCGAGCACCGGCGGGCCGTCGAAGGCGATCGAGACGTTGCGAAATTCCACGACCGGGAGGGCCTCGGCGGCCGGAGACGAGGCTGGACCGGGCTGTGGGGAAGCGGGAGTCTCATTCATCGGAAGATGGTGAGCAGCACTTGGGTGATGAGGAAGTCGACGAAGATGATGAGCACCGAGGCGTAGACGACGGCCTGAATAGTGGAGCGGCCCACGCCCTCGGTGCCGCCCGAGGTTCTCATGCCGTAGAAACAGCCGATGGAGGCGATGATGTAGCCGAAGAAGAGCGGCTTGACCAGTCCTTGAACGATGTCGGCATAGACGAGGTGCTCCCAGGCCATGGAGAAATACTGGGTGCCGTTCTGGTTGTTCATGAAGACGGTGACCAGCGCGCCGCCGAGAATGCCGAAGGCGTCGGCCACAATGGTGAGGAAGAAGAGCATCGAGATGCAGGCGAAGATGCGCGGGGTGACCAGCTTGCGGAGCGGGTCCACGCCCAGGGCGCGCATGGCGTCAATCTGCTCGGTCACCACCATCGAGCCGAGTTCGCTGGCCATCGAACTGGCGTTGCGGCCGGAGACCATCACCCCGGTGAGCACCGGGCCCAGTTCGCGGATCATGGTGAGCGAGACAAACTGGCCGGTGACGGCGGTGGCGCCGAAGGCCGACAGCGTGGCCGCCGATTGCAGGGCCAGCACGCCGCCGGTCGAAAGCCCGGCGAGAATGACGATCGACAGCGAGCCGACGCCGATGATGTCGGCCTGTATGAGGAATTCGGGCCAGTAAATCGGAGGGCGATAGAGGTTAGTGAAGGCGCGCCAGGCGAACAGGGAGTAATCCTGCACAGTGAGCACGAGCCGTTTGGCTGTTTTGTCGATCGTCTCTATCGCCATGGGGTTTGCCAGCCTGCGGGATAAAGCGTTGCGCCGCTCGCATCAAAGAAGCAGTGCAAGGACAGAATAGCGCATGAAGCAGGCTGGTGGCGGAAAACAGCAAGGCGCGCCTGCTCCAGCAATTCCCTCAGGGGCTAAAGCCCTAATCCACTCCAGGCGATCATGTACGGGCTAAAGCCCGTACCCTTCATGCAAAACCAAGTTACTGGACAGATTTCAAGGCTAGAGCAATTTTAGGGTTGCTGTAATGGAGGAGCTTGAACTCAAGCGGCTTTTTCCTCAAGAAAAAGCCACCCTGCTCGATCTGCGCTACCGCACGTTAACCCTGAAAATGCTCTAACTGCCCTGGTGAACGGCGTTCTGAAAGCCGGTGTTGGGCACCAGCCAGTTCTCGGAGGGGCTGTACCCTCTGCCGATGGCCTGATTGTAGAAATTTGTCATCGTCGCCGTCAGATCGTCGAGCACCGTGTTTTCGGCGCAGAAGAAGGGCTGGTTGATGGTGTGAGGAAGGTACTGGATGGAGGTTTTGAGGAAATGGCTCTGTTCGACCAGAAGCGCCCCGTCAGGCTGGCGGCGGAAGAGCCGGACGCGGATCGGGGTGGAGAGTGCTCCGATGCGCAGTTCGTGTTCCGCGACAAATTCCGGAGGGTTTTTGCTTTGCTCTGAAGTCATCGGTTTTCCTGGTCGTTCACTGGGATTTTGACTCTTTAACAATACACGCTTTGGGGAGGTTGCGCTCGATGGCCAGCGGTTCACTGACCACTGACCACTGTTAATTGCATTCCTACTCCCGGCCCTTTTTGCGGATCTCGATGTTCAGCCGTTTGATCTTCTGGTTGAGCGTCGAAAGGGGAATGTGGAACTGCTCGGCGGCGTCGGTCTGGTTCCAGTTGCAGCGTTCCAGCTTCTCGATGATGATGCGCCGTTCGATGTCCTCGAGAATATCGAAGAGGGAGGCGTTGGGGTTGAGCTGGAGCAGGGCGTCCTGGAAGCTGCGGCCGGTGATGTGGCCGGGGAGCAGGTCGGAGCCGATGACCGGCCCCGAGGAGAGCACCACGCCGCGTTCGATGGAGTTTTCGAGTTCGCGGACGTTGCCCGGCCACTCGTAATCCATCAGGGCGCGCAGCGCGTCGGCCGAGAGCTTGCGTGGCTCGAAGCCGTTTTCGTTGGCGTAAAAGTCCAGGAAGTGCTGCGCCAGCAGGGGAATGTCCTCGCGGCGGGCGCGCAGCGGGGGCAGGTCTACGCTGATCACGTTGAGGCGGTAGAAGAGGTCTTCGCGGAAGCGGCCCTCGCGGACCTCCTTGCGCAGGTCCACGTTGGTGGCGGCGATAATGCGCACGTCCACCTGGATCTCCTGAATGCCGCCCAGGTGCATGAAGCGGCGATCCTGCAGGACGCGCAGAATCTTGGCCTGGGTGTCCATGCCCATGGTGGCGATCTCGTCCAGGAAGAGCGTGCCGCCATTGGCGACCTCGAAGAGGCCCTTTTTGGAGGCGACGGCCGAGGTGAAGGCCCCCTTCACGTGGCCGAAGAGCGTCGATTCCAGCAGCTCCGAGGGCATGGCCCCGGTGTTGATGGGAACAAAGGGTTTATCATGGCGCGGCGAGTTGGCGTGGATGGCCTTGGCGATCAGCTCCTTGCCGGTTCCGCTCTCCCCTTGGATCAAGACCGTGGAGCGCGAGGGCGCCACCTGCGCCACCAGGTCGAAGACCTTCAGCATAATCTCGCTTTTGCCCACGATGTTGGAGAAGTTGTAGCGCTGCTTGAGGGTGCGCTTGAGCTGCAGATTCTCTTCTTCGGCCTTGTGGCGGGCGATGGCCGAGCGGATGTCGGCCAGCAGCTTTTCATTGTCCCAGGGCTTCTGGACGAAGTTTTCCGCCCCGGCGCGGATGGCGTCCACGACGGTGTCCACAGAGCCGTAGGCGGTGATCATGATGACCGGCAGTTCGGGCTGGCGCTCCTTGATCTGGGGCAGCAGTTCCAGGCCGCTCTGGCCGGGCAGATTCAGGTCCAGCAGCACCAGATCGAAGCTTTCCGCGTCCAGCAGGCGCAGCCCCTCGACGCCGTCGGTGGCCATGGTGACCGTGTAGCCTTCGAGGCTCAGCAGCACCTCGAGCGACTCGCGGATGGCGGCTTCGTCATCGATCACCAGAATGCTCGATACGGCGCCGGCGGAGATGAAGTTGCCGGGGTTGGCGGCGGCGGTTACAGATGGGTTCAAAGGCACTTCGACTTCAGGCATGAACGGAATTCCTCAACAGCGGAAACTCGAGATGAAAGGTTGTACCGGCGCCCACCGTGCTCTCGACGTGAATCTTGCCGGCGTGCTCCTGGATGATGCCGTAGGAGACGGAAAGCCCCAGGCCGGTGCCGCGGCGGTCGCCGGGTTTGGGCATGGTCTTGGTGGTGAAAAAGGGATCGTAGATGCGCTTGAGGTGCTCGGGGGCAATGCCCGACCCGGAGTCGGCCACCAGCGCCGTGACGTGGCCATCGCGCCCGTTGCGCCGGTCGATTTGGGTGGCCACGCGCAGCCGCCCGCCGCCGGGCATGGCCTCCTTGGCGTTCAGCAGCAGGTTGAGAAAGACCTGCTGCAGTTTGCCGGGGTTGCCGTTGATGGAGGGAAGCTCCTCGGCCAGTTCCAGATCGACGGCCACCTGCGCGGTCTTGAACTGGTGCTCCAGCAGCGAGAGTGTGTCGCGGATGACCTGGTTGAGGTCGGTTTCGCGGAATTCGGTCGTCGAGGTGCGGGAAAAATTCAAGAGGCCGTTGGCGATCTCGGCGGCGCGGAAGCTCTGCTGGATGATCTTGTCCAAAACCGGGCCCAGGCGGGCGTCGCCCTTCAGTTGCTTGGAGAGCATCTGCGCGTACGAGCTGATGACGGCCAGCGGCGTGTTGATCTCGTGGGCCACGCCGGCGGCCAGCAAGCCAATGGAGCTGAGCTTGTCGGCCTGCGTCAGTTGGGCCTCCAGCGTGACCCGCTCGGTGATGTCGTCGACCAGGATGATGCGGCCCACCGAGACGAAATCCCGTGAGAGCAGGGGGGCGATGGCGATGTTGGCGGTGCGCTGCTCCCCGGCGCGGGTGGTCAGCCGGAATTTGTAGAGGTGATGAACGCCGGGCTCGTTGCGGAAGCCCTCCAGCGCCTCGATGAACTCGGGAGGGAAGACCGTACAGAGTTCTTGGCCAATGGCCTCGGCGCGGCTGAGGGCGTACATGGCCTCCATCTGCGCGTTCCAGCTCTCGATGCGGTCGTCCAGATCGAGGGCCAGAATGCCGATGTTGATCGATTCGACGATGTTCTCGTTGAACTCCTTGAGCCGCTCGAAGGCGACGATTTTTTCCTCCAGCCGGGCGTAGAGGCTGGCGTTTTGCAGGGCGATGCCAATGTAGCTGGCCAGCGATTCGAGCAGTTCCACGTCCTCGCTCGACAGGAAATCGCCGCCGATAGTGCGGCCCAGGCCGATCACGGCGATGGTGCGCGTGGCGCCGTCCTGCTCGATGCCCTGGCCCTGGGCGACGCGGCAGGGCAGATAGTAGTTCAAATCGAGCAGGGCGGCGGCGCGCTGCTGGCTGGCGGGCAGATGCAGGGCCGCTTGAGCATTTTCGAGGAAGATGTGGCCGTGGTCCGGGGCGTGGTCGAAGTCCAGAAAGCCCAGGTCCATCCCCTCCTGCTCGGCCAGGGCCTCGGCGGGCAGCCCATGCGAGGCGGCCAGGCGCAGACGGGGAGAATCCTCCGGGTTTTGCGCCAGAAAAATCGCCACGCGCGCTACCTGCAGGGTGCGCGGCAACTGCTCGACAATCGACTCCAGCAGGGCGGCCAGATCGGTCTCCGAACTGAGGCCGCGGCCAAACTCGACCAGCGCCTTGCGGTAGTCGTAGCGATGGCGGTCGAAGACGCGGTCCACCCAGTTCTGAATCCGGCGCTTGAGAGGTTCAAAGAAGGCCGCCACCAGCACGATGGCGATGCCCTCGCCCCAGTCCCGGACCGATTCCGGCAGCCGGTTGTGGGCCAGCCCGGCAGCTCCCGCGATGATGCCGAAGTAGGCTCCCAGAATCAGGCCGGTGGNNGCCAGCTTGGTGAGCAGGGCGGGCATTTGCAGGTTGAGCAGAAAGGGAATGGCGTAAAAAAGCGTGAAGGGAACGATGGCCAGCAAGGCGCCGCGGGTCAGCCATTTCAACTGCTGGCGCAAGAGGGGCGAGTGGGCGCGCCGCGAACTGCGCAAGAAGAGGGCGGCGGCCAGCACATAGAAGGCGGCGTCGTAGGCCGTGCTGGTCTGGTTGAGCCGGTGCAGCAGGACGCCGGTCGCCTCCCTGGTCTGGATCGTCCAAAGCCACAGCCCGAGCAGTCCCGCTCCGGGGGCGTAGATCAGCGGCAGCACCAGGCGGCGGGGGAGCTTTCTCAGCCGCTCCTCGGGAAAACTGAGGGCAAAGTGCAGAAACAGCGCCGGCTGCAGGGACTCGGCCAGCACATTCGACCAGAAGACGGTCCAGTCCAGTGCGTCCAGGCAGCCTGTGTACTTCAGCGCGTAAAGAGCGAATGAAACCAGGCAGAAGAGGTAAAAATGCGTGGCCCGCGGAGCTGTCCAGCGGCGGAAGAGGACGTAGATGCCGATGGCCAGGTAGATCAGGCCGATGACCCGCAGGCCCAGCGCCATGCTGCGGTCCACCGGCTCGGGAATGACCACCACGGGAGTGTCGAGCCGAATGTTGTAGCGGGTGATCGAGTAGCGGGCGTTGCCGTAGATTCCGGTGCGGTAGAGCTCGCGCTCCAGGTCGGCCAGACGCTCGATGGGGGCGTCGTTGACCGCGGTGAGCAGGTCGTGCGCCTGAATGCCGGCGCGCTCGCCGGGGCTGCCGGGCAAAACCTTGTCGGCCGCCAGGCCGCCGCCCGGCGCCTCGCTCCACCAGACGCCGTCATCCGGTTGCTGGAAATGGCACTCCTGCTGGAAGTTGCACACCGCCAGCAGCACCAGGCCGAGCGTAACCACGGCCAGCAGCGTCGCCTGCAATCGGTTGAAGAGACTGCTTTCCATTAAAGGACGCACCCTAAATCATTCTGCTCTCTAGCACGTCAGTTGCCATGCGGAAAAACTGCGCCGAAGGCCGAAGGCTAAAGAGCAATTCATTGAGAATACGCGAGATAGAGTCGTTTGGTTGACGAAATTGCCGGCCGGTCCAGGGGCTCATTTGATAAGAATACAATAAATGGCAGACTGCCTACGATAAATGGGATCGTCCTACTGAAATGCGTAACATCATAAGATCCCGATGAGAAAAACCACCGACGCTGTAAACTTGCGCCCGGCGCGAGCGTCTACCTGAGTGATGGCAGCCGGCACAGAATTGGAAGCGATGAGCATGGCCACGGTGGAGGAGACGGCAGGCGAAGAGTTTTCGGCTGTGGTCGCCACGCACCGTGCGCAAATCTTCCGGTTCCTGCTCTCGTCGACGCGCGACGTGGACCTGGCCGAGACGTTAACCCAGGATTGCTTTCTGAAGGCGCACCAGAATTGGGCCAGATTTCGCGGCGAGTCCAGCGCGATAACCTGGCTGATGCGCATCGCCATCAATTTGCAGAAGGAGCATTGGCGCAACCGGCGGATGCAGTTCTGGCGGCAGACCCAGAGCCACGCGGTCGGCCTGGAAGAGGCCAGCGAGTGGCTGCCGAGCGGCGAACGCTCCGCGGAGCAGCGGTTGCTGGCGCGTGAGCGGGTGGGACAGGTGGCCAGGGTGGTCGAGGGGCTCAGCGAGCGGCAGCGGACGGTCTTTTTGCTGCGCTACGTCGAGGAGATGGAGTTGAGCGAGATTGCGCGGGCCGCCGGGCTCAGTGAGGGCACGGTGAAGGTGCACCTTTCGCGGGCAGTGGCGAGAGTACGCGCGGAGGTGGGGGGGAAGCGATGAGTTTCACGAAGAAATTCGCCAAATTCGCCAAATTCAGTTGCGCACCAGCCAGGATGGCGGACGGGGACGGGCTGCGGACGCCGGCGGCTGCCGCAGGGCTGAATCACAGGCTGAATGCAGAGCCCTCTCCTGAGTTGAAGGCAATGAAGTTGGACGAACCTGAGTTGAAGACGATGAAGTTGGACGAAATGGACGGAATGGGCGGAATGAGCGAGGCAGAACTCGACAAAATCGACGAGGCTCTGCGGGAGTTCCGCTTGAGCGTTCACGCCTGGAGTGCTCAAGTCTGGAGCGTTCATGTCCAGAGCGCTCACGCCCAGAAGCTTTCGGGCTGGAACGGTGCGGCCAGCGGTCGGCCCCGGAGGGCGTTGACTCCCTCGCCACGGCGGCGGATGCGCCGCTTGGCACTGGGCTGGGCCATGGGCTGCGTTCTGGTTGCCGCGGGGCTTTCGGCAGGGCTTTGGGAGCATTACCGGCAGCCGGCGGGGATGGCCACGGCGCACGTGGCCGAACCGCATTGGCGGGCTCCCGCGCGGCAGGGCCAGCGGATTCTCGAACCGGTTCTCATACCGGGCAAATTGGCTCAAGACAAGCCAGCTCAAGACAGGCCGGCTCAAGAAGCGAAAGAGGATTTACCGGCCAAGAAAGAGGATTTGCTGGCCAGGGTGGACAGCGACGTCTCGCGGCAGGTTCCCTCGGCCATGGAGCCGCTGGCTGAGCTGATGGCGGGCGACGAGAGCCAATAAGAGCAAATCACACAGGGTAAGAGCGAAACCACAGGGTGCGAGCGGAACCACAAGGTTCGAGCAAAACCACGAACGGGAGCAGGTTCTCGCGAGATCGAGGAGCGGGATCAAGGGGAGAAAAAGCGATGAAGGCAAGCAGTGCAATGGGGTTGGGATTGACGATGGCGGCAGCTTTGCTGGCGGGAACGATGGCGCTGGCGCAGGAGCCCGGATGTGGAATGGGGATGGAGCCCGGGGGCGGAATGGGGGAGCATCGGCCTCCGATGGAGCGGGCCATGGGGCCTGGAGGCGACCATGGGCACTGGTGGAACAATCCGAAGATGGTGGCGCGGCTGAAACTGACCGACGAGCAGCGGAAGGATTTCGACGGCATTCTACTGGAGCACCGGGAGAAGCTGATCGACCTGCGCGCCAGCCTGGAGCGGGCCGAGTTGGAGATGGAGCCGCTGATGCGCGGCGATCATCCGGATGAGGCGAAGATCCTTTCTCAAATTGACAAAGTGGCGCAGGCCAGAGCCGATCTCGAAAAGGCGAATGCCCGTTTTCTGCTGGCCATTCGCAACAAGCTGACGCCGGAGCAGTGGAAGCTGTTGCAGACAGCCCGCGCCAACCATGAGGAGAAGCGTGGCGGCTGTGGACCGGACGGCTGCGGTCCAAACGGCCGTGGTCCAAAAGGTCATGGAGCAAACCAGCGTGGGCCGGCGGGCCAGTACCACCATCAGGCGCCTCCGCCTCCTCCGCCAGCCGAGGAACCGCAGCCAGGACCCGCGGCCCCCGGAACTGGAGCTGGAGCCGGAAAGTAAGCCGGTTTCAGAGCATTTTCGGAATGATTGATCCGGCTCAATTGGAATGCGACACCGGTTCCCACCCTAGCCGCAAAAACAAAGGCGCGGCGAGGGTGGGGCACCCAAATTTGTTTGATTCATTCAGGTCCGGATCAATAAGAGACCAAAACGATTGCAGTCTGGGCTTTGGCGGCAGGAGGAAATTCTCTTGCCGCCGTTTTTTGTGCTTTTGTGGCTATGGTTCGCGTCCCGTGGCTGTTTTTCGCGTTTGCGGCTATTTTTTGGACTCGGAAAAATTTTGGGCGGCCCATTTGTGCCGGGTCGAGGGGGGATTCCGGAGGCGTGGGGCTCGCGCGCGGTGTAGCGAAGCGGGACAGGCGGGTGCAGCACAATCGTACAGCCGCTGAATCGCTTCGGGACAGCGGTTGAATCGAAGCTGAACACTCTGATTTGCCGCGGTACAGTCCCGGTTATAGTGATCTTCAAATTTATGACTAAAGTTATTTTCGCCGGGACCGATGAAAGGGGTGGATGCAGAAAGCCCATCCAGAAAATGCGCGGGGCCCCGGATATAGCGACGGGCACGGACGCAATGGAAGGCATTCAAGAAGGAGTGAACTTTTATGGCCCTCGGTGTTTTGAACAATCTGTCAGCGATGTACGCAGAGAACAACCTGAACAACACCAACAACAGCTTGCAGACAGTGCTGGAGCAGTTGTCGTCGGGTTCGAAGATCAACTCCGGCGCGGACGATGCCGCGGGTCTCTCACTGGTGAACGGCCTGGAAGCTAACTCGACGGCTCTGACCCAGTCGGAGACCAACGCCACCGAAGGCGTGGGGCTGCTGGATGTGGCCGATGGCGCCCTCTCGCAGGTGACCAGTCTGCTGGACCGCGCCATTACGCTAGCCACCGAGGCCTCGAACGGCACACTCAATACCTCCCAGGAGTCGGCGGCCAATCAGGAGTATTTGTCGATTCTTTCCGAAGTCAACAACATCGGCTCGACAACGACCTACAACCAGCAGCAGGTATTTGCCGGCAACACGGTGGCGATCTATACCGGTGACTCATCGCCGCAGGGCTCGTCGGTCGACGACCTGTATATTCGCACACTCTCCGGCTCCAGCGTGGGCGACACGGGCGGCGCGATGTCCTACAGCAATGGCCAGAACAATGTATTCATCAATCTGTCGAATGGGGGCACGAACGCCGGCGTCTCCGATAGCCTGAATGCGAGCGGCGCCACGACGATCACGGTGAACTACATGGCCAAGGGCGCGAGTGGGACGGCGACGATGGCGACCGCCAACATTACCGTGGGCACCGGCACGACCTATGCCAACACCGCGCAGGGATTGATCAACGCCATCAACAGCTCGGGCCTCGGCCTGAGCGCCACCTTCACCACGGCAGCGCAGGCCGGCAGCGTGGCCGTAAGCGCGGCTGAGGCGGGCAATACCTCCGGCGGCGGCGGCGGCGATACCGGCATCGAGATCTCCGGCATCGGCTTGGGGGCCGGGACCAATGGAGCCGGCGAGATAGGCGCTCTGGCGGTAGCCAACGACTCTGATACGCTGGGCGGCAGCCTCACGATTGTTGGGCCGGATGGCAAGAGCCACTCCGTAACATTGGGCAGCGCGAACTCCACCGACACACTGGCCAACCTGGCGGCAACCATTAACTCAGACGACCTCGGGGTTCAGGCCACCTATAATGCGGCGAACCAGGACATCGTCTTCACCTCGGCAAACGCGTCTGAGAGCATCTCTGGCACTTCCATTACCGACACCCCAACGAACGCGACTCCGGTGCTGGCCGCGGTGGTCAATCCCGCTCCGGTGGTGGCCTCGCTGGGAAGCACGCTGTCGGTGGTCAAGGCCAACGATATTCTGAGCGGCACACTGACGGTCACTGACACGACCGGTGCTCAGCATCTGATTACCCTGGGAACGCCGGGCACGACCGACACACTTGCCGACCTGAAGAATACGATCAACGTGACGGATGCGGCCTGGGGAGTGACGGCCCACCTCAACGGCCCCGGAACTGCGATGACCTTTACCGGCACCTTGCTGGATAATGTCGTGGGCGCCAACCTCACCGACACGACTCCAGGCATTGACGGCACGCTGACGGTTGCGAAGAGCGCCGATCTTCTGGGCGGGTCGATGACGGTGACCGACACCGCGGGGACGGCACACACCTTTACCCTTGGCCAGGTGGGTCTAACCGATACGCTGGCCAACCTGAAAACGTATCTCAACACGACCAATGCGGCCTGGGGAGTGACGGCAGCCATCAACGGCGCCGGAACGTCCATGACCTTTACCGGGACGCTGCTGAATAATGTGACGGGCACAAACCTGACGGATACCAGCGCGGCCGTGGGCATCGCCTTGACCGGCACACCGACCTCCAGTGAAGTTTCGTATGCTGGACAGGTGGGAACTTTGACCATTGGTGGAACCGGAGGAAGCGCTACCGATACGATGGGCGGCACGCTGACCATCGGCTCGAACACCATCACGCTGGGCGTCAATACGGGTGCGAACAAGACCGACACACTCGCCGATCTGGCCGCGACCATCAACGCCGGAGACTATGGCGTGACGGCCACCTACAGCGCCACGGACAAGGACATTGTCTTTACGTCGCCAAATACGGTGATCAACTTCAGCGGAGCGCCGACCGATGCTACTGCCAATTCGACGATCACCGCGACCACCAACGCGCCGTATCCCACCCAGGTCGGCACATTGACTATCGGTACAGGCGGCGCCGCAAATGACCAGCTGGGCGGCACACTCATCATCGGATCGAGCACCATCACGCTGGGAACCCTGAACACGACCGACACGCTGGCCCACCTGGAAGCCACCATCAACTCCGGCAACTATGGGGTTACGGCTTCGCTTGACAGCACCGGCAAGATCATGACCTTCAACTCGACAACCGGACTGCTGGTGGCCGTCGGCGGCGCGCCTACGGACACGACCACGGGCGCTCCGACGACGGCAGTCACCGACACCCCCGCCGTGGACTTCTCGGCATATTACAGCACGGGGATATCGGGCGTTGTTGTGGATAGCTCGACCGGCGGCGGAACGAACAACACCGGCATGGTTGCCGACTCAAACGGCGTGGGCGGAACCGCAACCACCAGTTATACGGATGGCGCGGGCGTGAATCTGAGCAGCACTAATCTGCTCAGCCAGGCCAATGCACAGATCGCACTGGGCGATCTCAACCAGGCCATTACCGACGTGGCGGCGATGGACGGCTACATCGGCGCGCAGATCAATACGCTGAACTCGGTCAGCTCGGTGATGACGACGCAGCAGGAGAACGTGGTTTCGGCGCAGAATGCGATCCAGGCAACAGACTACGCTTCGGCGACATCGAATATGTCCAAGTACGAGATTCTCAGCCAGACCGGCATCGCCGCCCTGGCTCAGGCCAACAGCGTGCAGCAGGAAGTCACCAAGCTTTTGCAGTAACCCGGAGTTAGCAGGATAGCGGTTCTCCAGTTGCTGTAAGGGGAAACCACTGCTGCTGAGTGGCTTTTTCCCCAAGAAAAAGCCACCTCGCACGGTACTCGAAACTCCACGTTAACGGGAGAACCGCTCTAAACGCAGAATTGCAGTAACTTCAAGACAACCCAGGGACGGGCGGCGGCAGGGGGAAACCCTTGCCGCCCACTTTTTTTGGAACAGGGGTCAGGGATCAGGGGTTAGGGGTCAGGGAATAGCTCCAGGGCGAAACTTCGTGGAACGGACAAAAACTTGTTCGGAGCTGTTCTGTCTTCTGATTCCTGATCTCTGACCCCTGATCCCTGCTTTTCCCTACCACTCCCCCGTCGTCAGAAACTCGTGAATCGAGGCGGCGGCCTTGCGGCCGGCTCCCATGGCCAGAATCACCGTGGCCCCGCCGGTGACGATGTCGCCGCCGGCAAAGACGCCGCGCTTGCTGGTGTGCAAGGTCTCAGGGTCGGCCACGATGTAGTTGCGCGGGGTGGTCTTCAGGTCCGGCGTCGAGCTCTGAACGAGTGGATTGGCGGTGGTGCCGACGCCGATGATGACCACATCCGCGGGCAGAAGGAACTCGCTCCCCTTGATCTCGACCGGACGGCGGCGGCCGCTCGCATCCGGCTCGCTCAGCTCCATGTGCACACAGCGCGCGCCGGTCAGCCGGCCTTTTTCGTCGCCCATGAACTCGACCGGGTTGGTCAGCAGGCGGAATTCGATGCCCTCCTGGCGGGCGTGCTTGGCCTCTTCGGCGCGGGCCGGCATTTCGGTCTCGGAGCGGCGATAAACCAGCGTCGCGGTCCGCGCTCCCAGCCGCCGGGCCGTCCTCACCGCGTCCATGGCGGTGTTGCCGCCGCCCACCACAATCACGTCCTTGCCCCGGCAGTCGTAGAGCGGCTCGTCGTACTCGTCCGTCTGGTAGGCGCGCATCAGGTTCACGCGCGTCAGAAACTCGTTGGCCGAGTAGACGCCGTTGAGGTGCTCGCCGGGGACGCCGAGAAACTGAGGCAATCCGGCGCCGGTGGCGACGAAAACCGCGTCGTAGTGCTCGTCCCGCATCAGTTCGTCGATGGTGACGCTCTTGCCGACCACCACGTTGGTCTCGAACTCGACGCCCATGCGGCGCAGGTTGTCCACCTCGCTCTTGACGATGGATTTGGGCAGGCGAAACTCCGGAATGCCGTAGACGAGTACGCCGCCGACCTCGTGCAGAGCCTCAAAAACGCGCACCCGATGGCCTTTTTGGACGAGGTCTCCGGCGGCGCTCAAACCGGCCGGCCCGCTGCCCACAATGGCCACGCTCTTGCCCGTTGAGGGCGCATTCGCGGGCAGTCCCAGTTGGCCGCTCTGGCGTTCGTAGTCGGCCACAAAGCGCTCCAGGTTGCCGATGGCCACCGGCGCGCCCTTCTGGCCCAGAATGCAGCCGCCCTCGCACTGCTTCTCCTGCGGGCAGACGCGGCCGGTGATGGCCGGCAAGGCGTTGTCCTCGCGCAGCTTGGCCGCCGCGCCCAGAAAGTCGCCCACGCGGATCAGGGCCACGATCTCCTTGATCTTGACGCCCACCGGGCAATCGACGACGCAGCGGGGCTTGGCGCAGGCGATGCAGCGCGAGGCCTCGGTGACGGCGTCCAGCACATTCAGCCCCAGGTTCACTTCCTCGAAGTTGCGGCTGCGCGCCTGGGGTTCCTGCTCCGGCATCGGCACACGCGGAATCTGCCTGCGCGCCTTCGGCGGAAGAGCTTTTTCTTCAGGGAGGGGAGGAGCATTTCCTTCAGGAACCGGAGGAGTCTTCGTTTCAGGAGCCGGAGAAGTCTTCATTTCAGGAGTTTGCGCGGTCTTCCTTCCAGAAGTTGAAGGAGATTTCGCTTCCGTGAGCGAAGCGGCATTCGTTCCGGCCAGCGGCGGGGCATTCTTCTTATTCATGATGCGCCTCCCCTGCCGCCAGCTCCTTGCGAAGCCCGGCCACTTCCTCTTCCTTGTTCTCTTCAAAGCGCTTCAGCGACTCGCACTCCTTGTCGCGGTACATGGCGTTGCGCTGCGTCAGAACGTCGAAGTCGACCAGCGAGGCGTCGAACTCCGGCCCGTCCACGCAGGCGAACTTGCTGGCCCCGCCGATCAGTACGCGGCAACCGCCGCACATGCCGGTGCCGTCCACCATGATCGAGTTCAGGCTGACCATGGTCTTGATGCCCAGAGGCTTGGTCAACTGCGCCACCGCCCGCATCATCGGCACCGGGCCCACGGCCAGTACGAAGTCGATCTTGCGCCCGGCGGCGATCAGCTCGTTGAGCTTTTTGGTGACCTGGCCCTGTTCGCCGTAGCTGCCGTCGTCGGTCATGATGAAGGTTTCGCTGCTGGCCTGGCGCACCTCGTCCTCGAAGAGCACCATCTCCCGGTTGCGCGCGCCCTCGATGAAGATCACGTGGTTTCCCACCCGCCGGAGCGCGTTGGCCGTGGGCAGCGCCATGGCCGTGCCCACGCTGCCGGCCAGAATCACCGCCGTGCCGTAGTTTTCGATCTCCGACGGACGGCCCAGCGGGCCGACGATGTCCAGAATCGCGTCGCCCGCCTCCAGGCAGTTCAAAAGGGAGGTGGTCTTGCCGATGGCCTGCGCCACGATGGTGACCGTGCCGGCCTCCGGGTCAGAGGACTTGATGGTGAGCGGAATGCGCTCGCCTTTTTCGTGCAGCCGCAGAATGACGAACTGCCCCGGCTGCTGCTTGCGCGCAATGCGCGGTGCCTCGATCACAAACTGCTTGATTTTGAGGCCGACATTGCGGGTTTCCAAAATCTTGTACATATAGGCAAGTCTCCGGCTTGGTCCGGGCCTTCGTCAATGCGCCTCAGCGCGCGGTGAGGGGGGATGGAGCGAAGGAGGAGTTGCGCAACAAAGCGCAGGCGGCTCCAGAGTCGCCATTTCGGAATTATTCAGCAGTGGGGGGCGGTCGCCGTGTGATGCGGGTCACCTGGGGGTAAGAGCCAGCGAGAGGCGCATCCGGCGGGGCCGCCGCAGAGCCGTTTTTCCGTCTCCCGGAGTTCTTTTTTTCTGTGGATTGCCGGAGGGACTAATCCTGCTCCTCCTGCTCCGTCTCGGCCTCCATGCCGGAGAGGATCGCCCTCATCTGCTCGAACTTGGGGGCGCCATGGAGAGCCTTCAGCCGCGGATCGGCCAGCATCTGGAAGAACCAGGGGCAGCGGGCCTCTTCGGCGGCCTGCAGTTCGGCCAGGGCGGCCTCATGGTCACCCAGGGCGAGATAGGCCGCGGGCGTGAATCCGCGCAGAACGTAGCGCTCCCGGCCCAGCCATTGCAGCCGTTCGAGGATGGTGTGGGCCTCGTCCCGGCGGCCGGCGCAGGCCTGCGTGTAGGCGTGAACGGCAGAGGCCAGGTCGTAGTCGGGCAAACGCTTCTCCAGACCCCGCGCCAGATCGACGGCGCGCTCAGTCTCCCCATTAAAGGCAAGAATCGCCGCCCCGTACAGGCCGGTTCCCTCATGGTGGGGAAACAGCGCGATGACCTTCCGGATCTGCTCCACGCTTTCGTCCTTCTGTCCGTCCAGATGGAGCGCCCAGGCCAGGCGGGCATGCAGCCAGGGCGAAAAGGGATCGGTGTGAATGTCCGCGCGCAGCAGCGCAATGGCCTCGGCAAAGCGGTGGCGGCTTACGGCGAACATGGTGCGCGTGTGCGAAGCCCAGGGATCGTGGGGCAGATGCGCGCCGAGGGAGAAAGCCAGCAGGGCCGCCGGCAGGTTGCGGTCATAGTGGAAGTTGATCCAGCCGAGCGCGGGCAGCATGGCTTCGGCCCGGTGGGGAAGATCGGGAATCGATTCGGCGATGCGGCGCACCAGGTCGGCAGAAGCGGACGGAGACATAAAACCGCAGAAGGCCTGGGTGACGCACAGATTGGCCAGATCGACCTTGGCGGCGATCAGGGAGGAATCAAGATCGATGGCCCGCAGCAGGTGTTGCAGCCCGTCCTGCATCCGGTGGCGATGCAGCGTCTGCCACTCATGGTGTCCGCGCAGAAAAAAATTGTAGGCCTCGGCCTGCCGGGCGCCGGGTTCGTCTTCGTTCTCCGTGTCCGCGGCTGCGGCGGAGATTTCCAGGCTGCCGTTCTTCCGTTCCGGCCGTTCTGGCGGCCAGGGCTTGCCGTCAGGGTCTCCGCAGCCTAGCCGATAGGCGAGCTGGCGCATCAGCTCCGACTCGAGCCCGCCGTTCCGGCTCTGCGGGGCCAGCATATCCTCGACCCAGATTTGCGTGCCGTCTTCCACCCGGACCATCTCCGCCCGCAGCCGGTAATGCGAGGAAAATGCCTGTATGCTCCCGGTCAGGACCAGGTCGGCCTTGAGTTCCTGGCCAAGCTGCTGTGCCGTGAGTCCGCGCAGCGTCAGGTTGAAGACCGAATCCCGGGCCAGCACTGCAACGGCCGGGGGACGCGCGCAGGAGAGGCGGGCAATGGTCTCTTCGGCGATCGCCGGGCCAAGGTATTCCGGGACCGAGTACCGGGTGGTGAAGGGCATGATGGCCAGCCGCAAAAGCGCCCCAGGCGGAACAGCGCTGTGACGCCGGATCTCGGCCGAAAAGCGATAGCCGCGCTTGTAGACGGTCTGGATGCACGCATCCGGCTCCAGCCGCGCGCGCAAGCTGGAGAGGCACTTGGAAACGCTGTCGGCCGTCACATGCACATCGCCCCAGAGTTCGTGCTTCAGTTGCGTGGGCGAAACCACCTGGCCGGCGTGCGCCAGCAGCAGCCGCAGCGCGGCCAATTCCTTGGGAGGCAGGTGGACCACCGCCTCGCCGCGCCATAGCGTACCGTCAGCCTCCAGCCGCAGTCCCGCGAAGGAGCAGGTCAGCTCTTCAGCCCCGCGACCGGAATTTGTCGCCGTAGATTCTGCCTCCGGCGCATTGCGCAAAACTGGGCCGTCCCCTATTGCTGTAGCCAACTTGGTTCCTCATATTCTGGGCAATCCGGCCGCCCTTCCGCAGCCCATACTCGCAAGAAGAATGGCACCCGCTTGCAGCGGACACGGGAATCTGCAATGTGAAACTACTCCAGGGGAGAGTAAACAGTAACCCGCCGGCTATCTGTGCGGCGATAAGCCCTCTATCTCTTGAAATTTCAGACTATTCGCTTCCTCTGCGCGGGGGAAAGGTTTTGCCGGGTTTCTGTTGACTTTCTTTATCCGCAAAGTAACTTAATTCATCCGCAAGGTAACTTGAATTGCATTACAAAGTAACCATAAAATTATGACTCCTCGCAGGCGTCTCCATTGCGCTTCTTTGGCGGGCTCTGCACAAGCCCCTGTTTTGAAAGGGCACGGCTTTAGCCGTGCCGCAAGATAAACCAATCGGGTGTGGCTTTAGCCACCGAGGGAACGTAAATTATAGAAA
>PMPH01000096.1 GCA_003161045.1 Acidobacteriaceae bacterium | reverse complement strand
CGCCTTGGATTGTCAGTCAAGTGCCTGCGCGGTTGGGTATGGCGGCGCACCATCCCCTACGTCAAGGTGGGCCGCGCCGTCAGAATCTCAGACGAAACCATTCAAAAGATCATCGACCGGGGCACGATGCCAGCCATTGAGGACCGCGCCTGATGGCGCGCCGGGATCGAGCAGTTGCAACCGCGGAGCGGTCCGCTCTTCATCTGGTTCCGGAGAATGAACCCGCCGTCAAATGGGCAGAATACCCGCGCATCGAGCCGGGAGATTACCCTGCATACTGCAAGCGGGCAAAGTGGTACTGGGAACCCGGCTTCAAACGGTGGACTTGCATCCTTCTATTCGATGTTTTGAAAGAGGACCAAAATACTTCGCTTAGAATCATTCCGATGTGGTTCAACGGCGGTGCCGGGAAAAGTCCCAAGGCGGGCAGGCGCACACTCTACCTACCGGCATGGGTAAAGGCCAATGGAGGCCCGCCTGCTCGCAAGGATCGTCTTTCCCCATCGGTCTTCGTCCGGCGCATGGCACGGGTGAGAGTCGGAGATACAAAGGGACCGCTTCCTTACTCGGTTGTGCGGCAGATTCTCGAATGGTCCACGGGTACACCAGTCAATCCGTCACACAGTCAAGGAAGGCATCAATGAATCGCCGCGCAATCAGCAGCTTGGGAAATTCGTTTGTCAATGGAGGCGTCTGCATGAAAACTGCGGGTAAAGGATAGGGCCGTAGATTCGGCCCTTTGCCGGGGTCGAGGTGTAGCACTCACACCCAATCGCACACCAAGGGCGGGCA
Organism: Acidobacteriaceae bacterium; assembly: GCA_003161045.1. Taxonomy (GTDB): domain Bacteria; phylum Acidobacteriota; class Terriglobia; order Terriglobales; family Acidobacteriaceae; genus Telmatobacter. Next base: position 2,411 of record PMPH01000096.1, on the reverse strand, counting down.
GCGTAGGAGCGCCGCCCGCAAAGGCATGAAATACCAGATTGAGCAAGCGGCCCGCTGTGAACGGGCCGCGTAAGGAATGTCGAAATGTCTAACTCCATCTTATCAGAGAAAGAGCTTCCCGACGGCTCGCAGCTCAATGGTTCGCGTCGATGGGAAGCTGTCAAAGCTGCGCTGTTGGCGAATTTCTACAAGCCGGACATAGGGGCGGCGCAGGCTCTGTTTGCGTCTGTAGACGGCCCATCCATCCCGGACCAGAAAGCCGTCGAAGCCGGTCCCCAGAATGGCCGTTGCCTGCTCGTACCCGCGCCCCGGTTGAATGCTATACACCGTAAGCTGGTCACTGCTGAAGGCCCACATCCACCACAGCTTTCCTCCCACCTTCCAGCCCGTTTCGTCCGGTGTCACGCTGGGCGCGCCGCGAATCTGTTTGACTAACTGCTGGTAAGTAGGTTCCGCTTTCCCGGCCACGCGCGCCAAGGCTTGCGCCAGTCCGCCGCGGCTCACCGGCAACCCGAAGACGGTCTGGAGAAGCGCCGCCGTTTTGCCATACGACAGGCCCAAACCTTTGTTCATTTCCGTGGCCAGCGCCACCACTCGCGGCCCCAATTGCGACGCCGCGCTGCCCACCGCATCCGAACTCTGGCGCGGATGCGGGCCCTGGACCTGCCGTCCGCAATGCTTGCACCGGCCCATGTGGATATGAAACTCGATCCGTTCCACCTGGGGCGGGGGGATCTCGGTCTGATACTGCTTCTCGATCCTGGTTTCTTCCAGTTCGCCGCCGCAGTGCGGGCAACAGTCCGGCATTTCGGCTTCTAGCGTTTGATCGATCGGAGAAGGAATCGGACGGCGACTGCGGCAGCCGTACTTGGCCCCGGCTTTCCGCCCCGGCTTGGCAGGATGAGCTTTTGGCGGGCGCCGCGAGAACGGCGCCGCTTGACGCTTCGCGGCGCGTTGCGCCTCTTCCAGGGCACGTAACAACTCTTGAACCCGACGTTCCAACCGCTCGTTGGCGGCTTCCAACTCCCAACTCTTCGACTCAACCGAGCATTTTCCTCAGCCTGCGATTCCATGCGTTCAGATTAACGCCGGTCTGAATTGCAACAAGTGCCTTTCTTGAGGCGGAATCAAGACGCTAAACAAATACTGATCACTATTGAGTTGCTGTGTATTGCTATCAACATAAACGACGACAGTATTTGGATTCGTCAGCAGGGAGGTCTGGCCCGGCTGTGCGGCGAAATCCGGGAACAGATCATATGCCGCAAGCATGATGGTATAGGTCGTAAAGCTACTGCTGCTGGTGATGGTGCTGACCGTTCCGTTGATGGTCTGCGGCAACAGCCTTATCGTGGCCATCGGTGTGTATGTAGGACCTCCAAGGAAGTAGACTTGTGGGTAGTAAAGAAGACATTCTGGCCCGGGACCATGTTCGATGCATTGAAGCTGGCGGCGAATGGCAAGCTCTGCAGGTTTGTGAGCTGGCCGGAAATCTGAAAGACAGTATTACTAAAGTTGAATACGTTAGGCTCGCCCCCTGCGCCGCCTAACCCCACCCCGCCACCGAATATTGGGCCCTGATTTTCGACGTTGAGGGCGGTCAGCGCCGTTACCAAGGGAGTCACTTGCACCAGCGGCCCGCTCATTGTGCTCAGAGCGGTCGTGTCGGCATCATAGACCGCAAGCCATCTGACGCGGTGCCTGTTCGGAAGCATGCTGCGGCGGATAGAGGCTTTGCCGCTGCCAACCGGATAAGCGCGGCGGTCAGGCGAAGCCAATCTGGACGACGGAGAGGAGTTGACGGGGTGGTGTCCGAGAAATCGCTTCAAAATGGGGCAAATTATGGTTTTTCGGTCCTGGCAAAGGCCCTGCCGGGGACGACCAGGGCTTTGGCCCTGGAACAAATGCAAAAAAGATCGCGAGCGGAGGCAACTGATGGTATATTGGTCAGCAACCGAGAGGCAAAATGGAAATTCCGGCTCACTCAACCATGAACGATAGGAATGAAATCCGGCCCAACAAAGACGCCTGGGGTCGCGATTTGCGGTGGTCGTGTTCGCGAGTCTTGCTTGTACTGATGGTTATGGGGTTGGCATTTCGCATTGCAATAACGATTCTTGGAGGATTGGCCACGCCGCCCAGGCCCGGCTCGGATTCAAGTGAATACGACTCGTATGCCTGGAATCTCGCCCAAGGACGGGGGTACAGCGGAATCAGCCCCGACGTGAAAAAGCCCGATGGGCAATTGCTGGAGCATCCGACAGCTTATCGCTCTCCTGGAACATCGGTTTTATGGGCGGGTCTGTATTGGTCCTTTGGTCATCGATACGGCGTTGTGCGGCTTCTCCAGTGTGTTCTGGACACGCTGACGATCCTGCTTATCTACGGCATCGGGCGTAAGTGCTTTGGCG
>PMPH01000132.1 GCA_003161045.1 Acidobacteriaceae bacterium | reverse complement strand
CGTCGATGGCGCGCTTGAGGGTCTTGAACAGGACGATCGAAAAGACCTGGCGGTAGGCGAAGCGCTGCAGCCAGATGTGGAAGAGCAGCCAGCCGTCGCCCTTGTTGGCCGGATGGCGGCGCTCTAGGCTGAATGCAATCGACGAAGTGACGAAGTCGATCAGCAGAAAGGCGCCAAAGTAGGCCAGCAGCTTTTCAAAGCTGGCCGCCGAGGCCGCCTCGGGGTGATAGTGGCGATCGACGAAGTAGCGCAGGACGCCGGCCACGAACATGAGGTCGATAAATGGGGAGACCAGCGGCAGCAGCATCTGAAAAATCAGAATGTTGGGCAGGGCGAACAGGCCCATCGCCTTGTTGCGGACGAAGGCGGCGCGGTGCTTCCAGACGGCCTGCAAGGTTCCGAAGGACCAGCGGAAGCGCTGGCGCATCAGTCCCTTGGCGTCGATAGGGGCCTCGGTGAAGGCCAGCGAGCGGTCCTCGTAGACCACCTTCAGGCTCATTTCGAGCAGAGCCATGGTCAGATCGGCGTCCTCGGCGACGGTGTTGATGGGGTAGCCGCCAGCGGCTTTGACCGGGGCGGTGCGCCAGGCGCCGATGGCTCCGGGAACCACGGTGACGACGTTGAACAGGTCCAGAGCGCGGCGCTCGAAGTTCTGGCTGGTGATGTACTCGAGGGCCTGCCAGCGGGTCCAGAGGTTGACGCGGTTGCCCACCTTGGCGTTGCCGGCCACGGCGCCGACCAGCGGATCCTCGAAGTGGGGCATCAGCTTGCTGATGGCGTCGGGGGCGATGACGGTGTCGGCGTCGATGCCGACGTAGATCTCCTCGGAGAGCAGATTCAGGGCGTAGTTGAGCGCGGCGGCCTTGCCGCCGTTGGGTTTGGTGAGCACCTGGACGCGCCCCGCGGCGATCTCGGCGGCGTAGGCCTGGCGGGCCACCTCGGCGGTGCGGTCGCTCGAACCGTCGTCGATGACGATGATGTGAAGATTGGCGTAGTCGGAGTTGAGCACCGAGCGGATGGTGCGGACGATGACCTTTTCCTCGTTGAAGGCGGGGATGAGCACGGCCACGCGGGGGTTGAAGCCGGGCGAGGCCTGGGCGTGGGGGCGGCGCAGGCGGTCGATGATGGCCAGCAGGCCCACCAGCAGCAGCCGCGCGCTCATCAGAATGTCGCCCACGAAGAAGACCAGCACGATGAACTTGCCGATGACGGCCAGGCTGGAGAAGGCAATGGAGTCAGGCAGCGCGCGCAGGTACTGGCGGAAGGTGAGCTTGGGCATGATCTGGGCGGTGGTCTTGCCCAGCAGGGCGGAGACGGGCACGACCGAGTAGCCGTGGGCGCGCAGGGCGTCGATCAGCACCGGCAGCGTGGCCACCGTCACCGAGCGGTCGCCGCCGCCGTCGTGCATCAGGATGATGGAGCCGCGGAACTGCGGCTTGGTCTTCATGATCTCCAACTGATCGAGGATGGACTGGGTGATCTCGGCCGGCGTCTTGCGGGGCTGCTCGTTCCAATCGTTGGTGTCCATCTTGCTTCCGACGATGATGTATCCGTCCCGCTGGATGCGCTCGACCGGAGCGGCCTGGTCGTCGGTGTCCGGCTCCTCGTCGACGTCATAGGGCGGGCGGAAGTAAAGCGGCTGGACGCCCAGCTTGCTGGCGAACAGGCGCTCGGTCAACTGCAACTCGAGATCAAGCTGACGGCTGGAGATTCCGCTGATGTCGGGATGCGTGTAAGTGTGGTTGCCGATCTCGTTGCCCTCGCGCATCACCCGCCTCATCAGGCTGACGTTCTCCTGGGCCTCGCTGCCGATCATCATGAACGTGCCCTTGACGCCCTTGCTTTTGAGAACATCGAGAATCTTCGGCGTCCACTTGGGATCGGGGCCGTCATCGAAGGAGAGCGCGACCTCGTTGGGGTGATAGCCGTACTGCTGGATGGTGTAGGTGCGCGGATACACGTCCATGTGCTCATCGATGATGAGCTTCTTGCGCGGATCAGGCTCGTCGGTGTCTACCGTGACAGAGCGCTTGCCGGGCTGGGGCAGGCCGGTGACGCGGATAATGTCGCCGTCGCCCTCGTCGTCCACAGCATGGCCGGGTTGAGCCTGGCCGAGAGCCTGCAGCGCGTCCGGGCTGCTGGGCTTGTCCCACACATCCCAGAGCGAACTGTCCTCCTCGCCCAGGCGCCAGAGAGCGAAGGTCTGCAGGCCGAGCGCGCGGGCGGCGCGCAGCTCGTTCAGCACCGTGACGCCATCCATAAACCAGACCACATGGCGCTGGTGCAGATCCTCGTCGATGTACTCGAAGTGCGGATTGAGGCTGTCGTAATCGAGGTCCAGATCGGCGTCGGCGTCGGAGGCGCGCTGCCATACGTCGGAGACCGAGAGGTCTTCCGTGTTGAGCACCTGGGGCACCTGGGGCACCTGGGGCTGCTGGGGATGCCGGGGATGCCGGGGATGCCGGCGGGCTCGCTTGTTTTTGGGCGGATTGGGGATCGAGAGCGTCCAGTCGTAGCCGTAGTTGCCGATGGCGCAGATCAGCTTTTCCTTGGGGACGATTTTGAGCACGCGCAGCAGGTTGCCGACGAACCAGTCCTGGCTGGCGATCGGTCCCGGGCTGCTGGTGGTCTGGTGCTGGTCGTAGTTCATCAGCACCACGCCGTCGGAGTTGGCGGCAATCTGCCTCAGATCGTCGTCGGTGGTGGAGACCACGGTGTTGACGTAAAGCCGCAGATTGCGCGAGTGCAGGTCACCATAGAGCTCCTGGATAAAGCTCAGATAGCCGGGGGAAGCGTTGTCGGGCAGGCTTTCGAAGTCCAGCGAGAGGCCGCGGTAAGCCGGAAAGGCGGTGAGGAAGCGGACAATCTGCTGGCGCAGCGCGGCGCGCTTGTTCGCGTCGTTCAGGACCAGGGCGATGGCCGGATCCCAGCTTTGCGTGTTGGAATTGTAGTTGTTCAGGTGAGGGAAGATTTCAGTGTCTTCCTTGGCCGCCTGGATGACGCGCTTGACCTTGTTCAGGTCGTCGGGATCATGCACCGTGGCGCCGTCCACTACCGGATACTCGCGGTGGCTGTCGACGCTCGTGGCCAGCAGTGTTCCCTGGGGCGCATTGACGTGCAGCCACTGCGGAAAGAGCAGATCGATCTGGTGGACGTGCTCCTTGAGCGAGGAATAGCTGGCTGGATCTTCCTGAACGTAGTAAGCCGCGCGCAGGCCTTCGCCGCTGTTTAAGGGAATCTCGGAGGGCTTGCGGTCGGTCTTGCGGTGCGCGGGACGCTGGTCTTTTGCGTTGCGCAGGAGCGGCGACCGGTCCGGCAGCAACGCCTTGTAGTTGTGCTTGGGAATGGGCAGCAGCAACTCCGGCAACTGCTGATAACGCAGCACATTGAAGATGAAAGCGGCCAGAACCAGCGTGGAAGCCACCGCTGTCACGTCCAGAACGCGGCGCAGCCGCTTCCAGCGCTTGCGTTCGGGATCGAAGAAGATCTGTTTATTGGGCATGAACGGTCTGGCTCATCCTTTTATATGAAAACCGAGAGTACGAAAACCGGAAAAACGGTCTACGCTATACAGTACGAATCGTATGGAAGCCGCCCCCGAGAGTCAATTGCCCGTCCCGCGCCCGGCCTCAGTCCGCCTGTATGCGGCGCTCTCCGTAACCCTGGCCCTGGCCGCTGGCCTGGGGTTGCGGCTGTGGATGCTGAAACAGTTTTTTGGCGTCGATGGCGACCCGCTGGTCTACGGCGGCCTGGCCAAAAACCTGCTGCTCTCCGGCCGCTACGCCCTCACCGCGCCCAGCGGCGAAATCTACTCCACGCTGATCCGGCTGCCCGGCTACCCGCTCTTTCTGGCCCTCTGCTTCCGGCTCTTTGGGATGGAAAACTATGTCGCGGCCGCCTGGGTGCAGATTGCGCTCGATCTGGCCGGCTGCCTGCTCCTGGCCGATTTTGCCGGCCGCATCGTGCCGGTTCTTGCCCGCCAGATTGCCCCGGTTTCGCTCCGCTCGGGAATCGCATTGCGTTTCAGATCAGTACTTTGCTCCAGGGAGGCATTTCACCCCAAGTCCGAATTCCGCAGCGGCTCTGAATTCCGCTCTGGTTCCGCGCCTGGCTCCAGGTCCGCGCTCGGCTCCGGCTCCGAGTTCCGTTCCAGCTCCACTCTCCGCCGCGGGACAGCATTCCAGCGTGGGGCAGCGCACAGTACGCTCTGGCTGGCCGTGCTTTGCCCCTTTACCGCCATCTACGCCGCCCAGCCGCTCACCGAGTCGCTAACTCTATTTGTGCTGGCGCTGGCGCTCTGGTCGGCGGCGCGCTTCAGTGAACGGCCGGGATGGGGCCATGCGCTCTGGTTTACCTTTGCGGTCACCTACGCGGCCCTGCTCCGCCCCGACGGCGCGCTGATTGGCGTGGTGCTGGCCCCGGCGCTGGTGATGAGCTTGCGGCGCGCAGAAGGAAAGCCGGAGACAGCGGAAAAACTTGGCCACAAGGAAAATTTGCCTGTTTTGAAAGGGCGCGGCTTCAGCCGCGCCGCAAGTGAGCCAATAATGGATGCGGCTTTAGCCCCTGTGGGAATGCACATTGTTGAAAATAAATTTCCACGAGGGCTAAAGCCGCGCTCTTTCCAGACTGCAGGGCATTCCACGGCCCGAAAAGCCCCCCGTCTTGTCCGCATGGCCCTGGTTTGCACATTGTTGGCGCTTGCTCCCTTTGCCGCCTGGAGCTGGCGCAACTGGCAGGTCTTCCATGTCTTTCAGCCGCTGGCCCCGCGGCTGGCCAACGACCCCGGCGAGGAGACCCACCCCGGCTGGGAGAGTTGGGTCAAGAGCTGGTGCCTGGATTTCGCCTCCACCTACGAGGTGTATTGGCCGGTGCCGGGCAGCCCGCTCGATCTGACCAAGCTGCCTAGCCGGGCCTTCGACTCTCCGGCGCAGTTGGCTGAAACCGCCGCGCTGGCGGCTGACTACAACAGCCAGGGCCAGAGCCTCGCGCCGGCCATCGATGCGCGCTTTGGAAGGCTGGCCGAGGAGCGCAACGCCGCCCACCCGCTGCGTTCAGCCCTCTGGCTGCCGCTGGGGCGGATGGGGGACATGTGGCTCAGGCCGCGCGTCGAAAACCTTCCCATCGACCTGGACTGGTGGGTTTACGAGCACCACGACACCGAGACCCTCTTCAGTTGGGCCTACGCCGGGCTCAACGCCCTCTACCTGCTGCTGGGATTGGCCGGACTCTGCCTGCGGCCGCGCTTTTGGGGGCCGATGCTGGCCTATTTTCTGCTGCGCAGCGCCCTGCTGATGACCGTGGAAGCCCCCGAAACCCGCTACACGATCGAATGCTTCCCCATGCTCTTCGCGCTGGGCGGCGTCGCCCTCCATGGCGTATTCCGAAGGTGCACGACCCTTGGGGAGAAGCGCAGGACCGCCGCTCCCTGATGGCCGCATCGGCTCGAACGCATCGGCCCGAACACATCGGCTTCGACCGGCGGGAGTTCGGAAAACCCCTTACCGGTTCACGTACTGGGTCTTGCTGTCGGTTTTAAGGACAAAGGCGTCGGCCGGCAGGGGCTGATTGACCTTGATGTTGAAGTAGACCGAGACCCGGTACTGCCCCGGCCCTTCGTCGAAGACCTGCTTCAGGCTCACGCCCCGCTCGGGATCGATCCACACGGTCGCCTTGGGAAGATTTTTCCTGATGGCCAAATCCTTGGGAACCATCTCCAGCTTCTCGGTCTTCACCCCGTCAATCGTCTCCGGTCCCAGGTACTTTATCTCCCACTTCTGCTCCAAATCCTTGCCGCTGGCGCCAAAGCCGAGCATGAACCAGCTCTGGTACTGGCTGAGCTTGCTGAGGATGGTCACCTGGTCGATCAGCTTTTCATAGAGCTTGACGCTTCCGCCGCTGACGAGCACGACCTTGGGGACAGGCTTGCCGTTTTCTTCGCGGATGTGCGCCGCCATCTGGTACGATCCGCCCTTGCGCTCGTAATAGACCACGCCCTTCTGCACGTCCTTGTCGAAGACCGGGTCGGTTTCGACCGAGTTGAATTCGAAGTCGGCCGAGGTGGAGTGGAAGCCTTTGGCCGCTTCATCGAGCCGGCGCAGCACCTTGTCCTTCGCGTCGGGAGTGGCGGGAGCGGCAATCACGGTGCGCGCCGCCAGTAGAAGCAGCGCCATCGTGGCGCAAAAAATCAGTTTTCCTGCTTTATGCATAAGTTTTCCTTGTTCATTCGCTAGTACAGCGACCGTATGAATTGGTGATCTCCCAGGCCCCAAAAACGGGACCTGGGGCACCCATAATTTCGCGGCGATATTACAAAACCACACGATCACCGCACTGGAAGCTAGAAGCTGTTTTACCGGCGCGCCCAGACCTTCCAGTCCAGATTGCCCTGGGCGTCGGTCACGGTCTTCCAATTGTCCACCGAGACGGCGTCGCCGGTCACCGGCTCGATGGCCTTGCGCAGGGCCTTCTTCACCACCGCGTACGAGGCCCTGGTATTCGGGTCAAGGCTCACATCCGAGGCGCGCACGGTCACAATCAGCCCGTGGCCGCCATCGCCGACCACCTGGATCGGGTTACGGGGACCGGCCGCGTTCGACGGCTTGTCGCCGTAATCCCACAGGTGCGGCGTGATGAAGATGAAGGCCAGAATCAGCGTCACCATCACGTCATAGTGGAAACAGCCGCGCGGGTAGGTCCAGTAAAAATAGCTCTTCAGAATCTTTTTCATGCCACCCCTTACCGGGTAATCCGCTCCAGCCCCCCCATGTAGGGCCGCAGCAACTCTGGAATCAGGACCGAGCCGTCGGCCTGCTGGTAGTTTTCGATGATCGCCAGCCAGGTGCGTCCCACGGCCAGTCCGCTGCCGTTCAATGTGTGAACAAATTCGAGCTTGCCCTTGGGCCCGCCTATTCCGGAAGTTGCCCGGTAGCGGATATTGGCCCGCCTGGCCTGGAAGGCCTCGAAGTTCGAGCAGGAGGAGATCTCCCGGTAAAGCTGCTGGCCGGGAAGCCAAACCTCCAGGTCATAAGTCTTCGAGGATGAGAAGCCGGTGTCGCCGGTGCACAGGAGCATGCGGCGGTAAGGCAGCTTGAGCGCCTCCAGAATCTCTTCGGCGTCGCGGGTCAGTTTCTCGTGTTCGGCGTCGGAGTCCTCGGGCCGGACAAACTTGACCAGTTCAACCTTTTGAAACTGGTGCTGGCGGATAATGCCGCGCGTGTCCTTGCCCGCCGCTCCGGCCTCGGCGCGGAAGCAGGGCGTGTAGGCCGTCAGGCAGATGGGCAGCCGCGCCTCGTCCAGGATTTCGTCGCGATAGAGGTTCGTAACCGGAACCTCGGCGGTGGGAATCAGCCAGTGGTCGTTGTCCTTGTACTCGCCGCGGGCCGTGGCTTCGGCGTCGGCGTCCGAGCAGCGGAACAAATCCTCGGCGAATTTGGGCAACTGCCCGGTTCCGAAGAGACTCTTGCTGTTGACCATGAAGGGCGGCAGCACTTCCGTGTAGCCGTGGCCTCCGGCCTCNNCGCGCTCCCGCGCCCATGTAAACCGCAAACCGCGCCCCGCTCAGCTTGGCCGCCCGTTCCAGGTCCAGAATCCCCAGCGACTCGCCCAGCTCCCAGTGCGGCTTGGGCGCAAAATCGAAGACCGGCTTTTCGCCCCAGACCTTCTCCACGTGGTTGTCGGCCTCTGAAAGCCCAACGGGCACTTCGTCGCGGGTCAGGTTGGGAATGCTTGAAAGGCTGAGGTTCATCTGATTTACGAGTGCCTTCGAAGTGTTTTCGAAAACTACAATATCTTCACCGAGTTTGCGACCTTCATTTTCTAGAGTTGAGATTTCCTTTTCTGTTCTTTGTAGAGAGTCAACAATTTCAGTTTTTTCTTCGAGAACCAACAAGAGTGATTGGATTTCTTTTATCACTGGTGGAACTTCAATGGAATCAATCTTTTGTCCAGCACTTGTTAAATCTTCGGCACGTTGGACCAATTTCTTGGCTTTTTGAAGGAGAACATTTCTCTCATCAATTCTTAACGATGTGTCACGCAATGATCTTTTGAAGGAGCCTATACGTTGACTCTGATCATTCGAACGAGCCTTCAATTGTTCAAATTTAGTAATCGTTTCACGCCGTTGTTGGTCCAGGGCGCGGAAGTTGCCCAGCAACGCAGCCGGGTCGGCCCCGCGCGCGCGCAGTTTCTCTTCAACTACTTCCAGGTTGGCACGGACAAATCCTAAATCGAGCATCGCCTTACCAGTTTACCCGACTGATTTACTCGACTGCGGCGAAATGCCAGATTCCTCAGGTTTGTGGACTCCCACCCTTGCGACAAAAACAAGAACGTCGCAAGGATGGGGCACCCAGTTTTGTGAGGGCCAGAGGCTAGCGGCTAGCAGCTAGAAGCGTGACCGCATGAATTTGTAATGGCCGGAATGTAGCACCGGCCTCCAGGCCGGCTGTCGTGCGGGCGTCCACGCCCGCATTCGATCTGGAACCATTACCAATTCACACGGTCTGAGCAGCTAGCGGCTGCTTTCACGATCCCTGCACGATGGCGATGTTCACGCTGCCAGCGTCGCCGGTAACGGCCAGGCCGAGCAGGTCGGTGGCCACGCCGGGAATCGAGGCCGGGCTGAAGGTGACGCTCCCATCCACAGCCGAAGTGGCCGTCGCGGACTGCGTGGCCAGCAACTCGCTCTGGTCGCAGCGGCCCTGCGCGGGGCAGGGCGGCGCCCAGGCGTAGAGCGCCTGGTAGAGCGCGACCGTGCCGCCGGCCATGGGATTGCCGTCCATGTCCAGCACGCGCAGCGTGATCTGGCTGGGAGTACCGCTGACGGCCAGGCTCTGCGCAGTTCCCGAGACGGCCTCCAGGGTCGCGTACTCGGGCCGCGCTCCGTAGGCGGTGTAGGTGACGCACTGGCTGGTGCCGTTCAGGCAGGCCGTCGCGGTCACGGTTTGCCCCTCGGTCAGCGGTCCCACAGTGAGCGCCAGGGCGGCGATCCCGCTGCTGTTCGTGGTGGCGCTGCCGCTCGAAGTGACGAGGGAGGCGGTGACGTTCTCCGCGGTGATGCCGCTCGCGGCCGTCTGCCAGGTCACCGTCTGGCCGCTCAGCGGAAGGCCATTGTTCAGCGCCAGGGCCTCGGCCGTCCAGGTGACCGTGGCTCCGGCGGCCACCGAGAGGGTGGGCGAAAGCGAGGCCAGCACCGGCGGCGTTCCGCCTTGGAACTGCGCCTGCAGGCTCGATCCGTTGGTCAAGGAAGCCGTCACAATCGACCAGGTGCCGTCGATCGCCGTCGCGTTCATCGTCGCCCGGCCGTCGCCGGTGGCCGTGACCGTGCAGCTCTTCTGCCCGCAGCCCAGGGTAGCCGTTCCGCTGCTCACGGTGTAGATCACCGAGACTCCGCCGGCCGGACTCAGATTCGAGCCCGAAGCTGCTCCCAGGGCGGTGACCGTGAATGGCTCCGGCACGCCAATCGGAACCGTGTTCGTGGGCGCGGTGACCAGGGTGAGCGCATCGCCGGTTCCGGAGTCGTAACTGAGGCCGCCACTGATGACCGCCGACGCCGTGTAAACCGGCAGATCGTCCACCTCGACGTCCACCGAGCCGGTGACGCCGGAGGCGGCCGCAGGCGCAATGGCCGTAATCTCGTTGGGCGAGATGCTGGTGACCAGGGCCGCCTGGCCGCCCACCTCGACCGTGTCGGTGGGGCGAAAGCCCATGCCCTGAATGACGATAGCCCCTCCCGAGGCTGGCAACCGCGCCGGCTGGACCGTGTCCGCGTAGAGCACCCAGCCCTGGTAGGTGTAGTCGGGGCGGCCGTCGCCGCGCTCATCGGCAATCCCCAGGCGCACCACGTCGTCGCCCGAGGTCGCAACCCGCAGCCAGCTCTCGCCCGTGGCCAGTCCATTCAGCCCCGGAGCGGCGGCCGCCGCCGTCGAGCCCACCGCTTCAAAGGTGTCCCAGAGGCCCAGGGCCGGCATGGCCTTGGCATTGGTGGGTGTGCCCGTCTTGTCCAAGGCCTCGGTGACCACGGTGAAGGTGCGCCCGCCGCGCACCGGGAAGGTAAACCAGTCGGTCTGGCCCACCTGGCTCAGCCGCCCGCTCCACTGCCCGCTGGTGGCGATCACGCGCGGCTCGGCCTGGGTTCCTATCGCATCGTCATAGCCGCCCACCGCCGAGTCGTCGACATTGACGGTGAGCGTTTGCGCGCCGCCCGCCGAAAGGCTCGGCACGGAAATGGCCGCAAGCGTTCCCGAGGGCTCCGGCGAGCCGTCCAGGTAGGGGCCGACCGCTTCGGCGTAAATGTACATCGGGCTGACCGTCTCGAAGGTGACCTGATAGCTGGCCGTGGTCATGCCCGGCGGCAGCGGCATTCCGCTCAGGTCGAAGTAGCCCTGCATCGCCGTGTCGTTCGATCCCCACATGGTCAGCAGATTGCCATTTGAGTCCACCCAGCCGGTCACCGGGTTGCCGTGGTTGCCATTGAAGCAGGCGCCGGAGACGAAGGTCGCGGTGTACTGGTAGAGCGGATTGCCGCTGGCGTCCAGGGGGCGGGCCACCACGTTCACGCCCTGCATCCCCAGGCCGGTTTTGAAGCTGATCGTCCCCTGAATCGAGACCGTGTTGGCCGCGGTAATCTCTTTGCCGGGAAAGCTGGCCAGGTTGCTGGCGGTGATGGGGTAGATGCGGTTGAGCGCGGCGATGTCGTCCCAGCGCAGCACCGTGGGGTCGGGGATGCAGGCCGGCCCGTCAGGACCGCAGTAGGCCGTGGGCTCCGGTTGCATCACCGGCCAGCCCTCCTCCTTCTCTGTCGCGTTCGCCTCGCCGCTGGTTGCGGCGCCGGGGTTCACCTGCGCGTAGTCCAGGCCGAGAATCCGCCCGAAGGCCCGCTCCAGATCGTAGCTCATCATCGCCAGCAGGCTGGCGTCGGTGGCGCACCGGCCGTTGAGCACGATGATGGCGTGGGCCATGGTCGCATCCGGGTTGACGTTGTCCACCCACATGAAGACGTCGTTATATTCGCAACTGACCGGGTCGCTGGCGCTGGTGCCGAAGACGGCGTCGATCACCGAGCCATCGGCGTCGTAGATTACCCCCACCGGGAAGCCGGTTGCCGAGGGAGCCACGTCGGCCGGCGCGGCGATCACGCCCACCTGGTTAAGCTGCTCGTTGGTCACGGTGAAATTCGTGCCGCTCACCACGATGTTCGAGCTGACCACCTCACCCAACGGCCCCTTGTCGGTCAGCGTCACCCCGGCCGTGGGAACCGCGCTCCACAGGGCCGCCGCCGCGTCCACCATGGCCGTCGCCTGCTGGTTGGTGACCGAGCTGTTCAGCGGGCCCTGATCGACGTAATAATTCAACTGCCCGTTGGCCCAATGCGCTGGCTGGCCCACCACGCCGGCGTTGAAGTAGCTCGTTCCGGCCACGAACTTCGGCCCTCCGGCCAGCGCCAGGGCCGGCGCCAGCAAGGCGAGCAAGGCCAGGAGCCTGGCTGCCATGCGGCGCAAGGGACAGAAGCGGAAGTCGAACATAGGCGGCGCTCCACGTTGAGGCAGCCAGTTCGCCTTGCAATCTCCTGCGAAAAACTCTATGCGGAAGCTGGACGGCCGTAGCATTTTATGGGCACGTGAGCTTCCGGAATGGGAATCCTTCAGTAATCAAAGTTCTAATGAGTATTCTTTAATGTTAAGGCGCAAAGTTTCCGCAATCTGCTCTACTGATCCGGCATGAAACGA
>PMPH01000128.1:824-23596 GCA_003161045.1 Acidobacteriaceae bacterium | reverse complement strand
TACGTCGCTCCGGCGGGCGGACCAAGTCTGGATTTTGAGACCTGGGTTTGATTTACGATTGAGGACCACAATTATGACGGGCTCCACCGTTTGTGCAATCACCGCGTGTTTTGCGCTACACCGTTTCACCGGCAAAGAACGTGACACCGGATCAGGCAACGACAGCTGGGTTTCCCAAGTCCGGGGTCCCCACGGACAGGTCTTCGTCCGTGGGGTGGAGATCCGGGGTCCCCACGGACAGGTCTTCGTCCGTGGGGTGGAGATCCGGATTCTCGGACCGGGGATAGGCGGGCAACCAGTTCAACCGCAGGTAATGCAGAAAATAACCCTCCGTCGGCGCACACTGGTAGATAGAAGCCTCTCATCGAACTGTAAAGCGGCAAAGGGGAACATTGGCCCCACCGCAGGTGGTTTTTCTGGTTTTGCCTGTGAAACTGTGGATCTATAGGTAAATTATTCAAAATAAATGATCTTTCAATCCGTCCAGCACAGAATCACGCAAACAGTGAAGCTGTGAAACTGGGCGGGTGGCCCACATCTGGCCAGTGATAAATCTGGGTGCCCATGGATTCGAGAATGGGCGCGCCCGCAATAGAATAGACGCAGCAGGCTTATATGACGCACAACGCCATCACCATCTCGCCAGGGCCGCGCCTTCGCGCCGCCCTGATTCTAGCCGTCCTCGCGGACGCGCTGCAGATTGCCGTTTTCCCGCTCTTCATCCAGGGCGCTGAGTCGCCCGTGGATGACATTTTCGACTTGGGAATGGGAGCCGTGCTGACTTACCTCCTCGGTTGGCACTGGGAGTTCCTGCCATCGTTCGTTGCCAAACTCGTGCCCGGAGTTGATCTGGTTCCTCTCTGGTCCTTGGCGGTTGCCAACGTCTATCGGAAGTCGAAGCGGATCGCGGCTACCATCGAGGGGGTACGCGAGGAAGACCCAGCACAGAAGGACTCGCGGCGTTCGTAACCCTATGAGCCTTGCAACTCAGGGCGAGGTGCTGTTGCCGGGTGGCAGATTGCACCGGAGTAGTGCAATGCACTACAATCAGGGGTGCGGCAGTCAGGGCCGATGACGGAGGCTGTCATCATGACGGCAAGCAATGCCGGCAGCATTCGCGAGGAACGGGCGGCAGTGGTGGCCTTTGCCGGGCAAGGGGCGGAGGAGAGGCTTCATGCCGTCCGCATCCCGGAGGCGATCGACGTGCGGGCGATTCGCGGCCGGCTGGGCTTGACGCAGCAGGAATTTGCCATCAGCTTTGGTTTCAGCGTCAATACGGTGCGCCACTGGGAGCAGGGCCGGCGCGCGCCCGAGGGGCCAGCGCGGGCTTACCTGCTGGTGATCGACCGCGAACCGGAGGCGGTAAGGAAGGCCCTGCGCATCATTTGAACCGGTGAACCGGCAGGCAAGATTAGCGGTCTTTACAATGGAGACGGCGCCGATGAGCACTTCAATTGCAAGACGATGAGCGCAACAGCGATGGCGCGTAACCGATTGCGCGTCATCAGGAGACGAGTCAAAACAGACCATGGCCACGACCCAGAACAAGGATTATTACGGCACGCTCGGCATAAAAAAGACGGCTACCCCCGAGGAGATCAGGAAGGCCTTCCGCAAGGCCGCGCGGCGCTATCACCCGGATGTGAACCCCGGCGACAAGCGGGCCGAGGAGAAGTTCAAGGAGATCTCCGAGGCCAACGACGTGCTGAGCGACGAGAAGAAGCGCAAGGTCTACGACCAGGTGGGCTTCTACTCCGACCAGATCGACCCTGCGCAGGCCGAGGCCTATGCGCGGCAGGGCGGCGGGCAAGGTATGCCGGTGGACTTCGGCGGTTTTGACTTTTCCGGCTTCCAGACCGGGCCGGGCCAGCATCCGGGGCAGCAAACGGGGGCGGGATCGGCCTCCTGGGGCAGCTTCAAGGACATTTTTTCCGGCATCTTCACCGGGGCGCACGAGACACAGCGCCCGCGCGGCCCGCAGCCGGGCGCCGACCTCGAATACCAGGCCACGGTGGACTTCTGGACGGCCATTCGCGGCGGCCAGGCGCGGCTCCAGGTGCATCGCCAGGAGAGCTGCCCCACCTGCCACGGCCAGGCGCAGGCTGGCGGGCAAATGCAGTGCCCGGAGTGCAACGGCACGGGCCAGGTGACGCAGATGGGCGGGCGGATGAAGTTCAACATTCCCTGCCCGCGCTGCCACGGCACGGGGCGCGCCTCGAATGCCTGTGCCACCTGCCACGGCGAGGGCGTGGTCAGCCGCACCGAGCCGGTCGAGTTTCGCATCAAGGCCGGTACCCGCGACGGCCAGAGGATTCGCCTGCAGGGGAAGGGCAACGCCGGGCTGAACGGCGGCGCTACCGGCGACCTCTACCTCATTGTGCGCACCGGCACGCACCCGGTCTTCACGCGCGTGGGCGACGACATTCAGTTGACGGTTCCGGTGACGGTGCCCGAGGCCTCGCTGGGAGCCAAGGTGGACGTGCCCACCATCGACGGCCGGGCGCAGTTGAAGATTCCTCCTGGCACGCAGAGCGGACAGAAGCTGCGTATGAGGGAGCGGGGCGTGGAAAACGCGCAGCGGCCGGGCCAGCGCGGCGACCAGATTGTAACCGTCGAGGTGCAGGTGCCCACGCTCTCCGACGAGCGCAGCCGCGAGATCATGCGCGAACTGGCCAAGCTGAACAACCAGGACCCGCGCGTGGCGCTGTTTGATAAGCTGTAGGGCCAGCCGAAGAACGCTGTTTGTGCAAAGGGTATGGGCTTTAGCCTGTACCCTTCATCTCCCGCGCAAGCAAAAGCGCTGTGCAGGCGGATTAGGATAAGCTGAGTCGGGAAACACTATGACCGCAAAACGCAAATCCAAAGGCGCGTACATGATCTCGGCGGTGGCCGAGATGTACGAGATTCATCCGCAGACGCTGCGCTTGTATGAGCGCGAGGGCCTGCTGAAGCCGTCGCGCACCGAGGGCAACACGCGCCTCTANNTGGAGCGGCTGGAGTTCATCCTCAACCTGGCGCGCGATCTGGGGGTGAATATCGCCGGCATCGCCATCATCCTGCAGATGCGCGAGCGGATGGAGGAGATGAACCGGCAGATGCAGGGCTTTGTCGAGTACGTGCGCACGGAGATGCTGGCGCATTTTCAGCAGGTTGCGCCCGCTTCGGGCGCCATTGTCCCCATGCGCAAGCCGACGGTAGCGGCCAAGCCGCCAGCCAACGGCCGCAAAGCTAATTAAGCCGAATTGAAACCGAGCTATTCGCTCAGTTTGCGCAGCCGGCCCTCGGGAAGCAATTCGTAGGGATCGCCGCGATAGCGCAGTTTGCGCGAGCCGAAGTAACTCCGCAGCCAGAAGCAGAAACCCATGAAGTCGCGCAGCGGATAGAGCCACGCCTTGCCGAGGGCGGGGCCGTCGTTGACGACGCATCCGGCGACCAGCAGGCAGAGCAGGATGCGGTCGAGAACTGTGAAGGCCAAGAGGGCCAGTCCCAGCGCCCAGTGGCCAGCTGAGACCAGTACGGCCAACCCCAGCAGGCCAAAGGGAACAGCATAAGTCAGCACTTCTCCAAAGTGCCCCGCTGGTCGGGAGAAGCGGGTGCTGGTGGCCCATCCCTGCTGATGCGCAATGCTCTTTTTGAACGAAGCGTTCAGAATATGGTGCTCGACGATGTAGGTGGAGAGCACCACCGTTTCCTTAGCCTTGGACGCCGTCCAGTTGCCCAGCACAAAGTCGTCGGCATAGTACTGCGCCACCTGCTCGTAGCCGCCGATCTTCTCCACCGTGCTTTGGCGCATGACCATCGAAGGGCCGAGGGCGAATTTCATTCCTTCGAGCATCTCGGCTACCAGCACGCCGGAGGTCATCTCGATGGACATCCCCATGGCCTCCAGTTGCGCCCAGAGTCCGTGGCGGGTGACGCCCCGGTAGAGACAGGTGACCATGCCCACCTGCGGATCGGCGAGCGGCGCGACGACGGAGGCCAGATAGTCCGGCCCGACGCGCACATCGCTGTCGGAGGCGACCAGAATCGGATAAAGCGCTTCGCGGCGCATGATCTCCAGCGAAAAGGTGCGCGCGTTTGGCCAGGGCGGCTCGCCGCAGGTGAGAATGCACGTTTTGACCTGCGGAAAGCGCTCGGCCACACGGCGGGCCGCCGCCAAGCCTAGGTCGTCGCTGTGCCGCGCGCAGAAAAGAATCTCGTACTCCGGATAATCCTGCTCGAAGAAACTGGCGAGGTTCTGTTCCAGATCAGGTTCGTCGCCATGCACCGGCTTGAGGATGCTGACCGGAGGCAGAAACGAGGCCGGAGCGGCGGGCTCGGCAGCCGCGCGCCGGCGAAAACGCTGCACACCGGCGACAACCAGCAGGCTATAGACGGTCGAGGTGGTCACTCCAAAGACGGCAAGCGCGCCCAGAGCGAGTGAAAGAATGGGTCCAAGTGTCATGGTGGCGTGGCCGATCTCAAAGCCCGTCATGCACACGATCCACTATCCCCGGAGCTTTGGACAGGCATAGAAGAACCCAAAAAATCGGTGCATCAATGCGGAATTTTACTATAGCGGCCTATCGGTCCATAGCGTCTTGTCGGCGATGGAGCGGACAAAATAGAGCCGGCCGGACAGCAGCTTTTCGGCCTTGGCCTGGTTGACGTCCTGGGCGAAGAGCCACTTGCGCTCGCCCGTGCCCCAGATTTTAGAAAGCTGGTCCTCGCTGAGGAAGATCTTCGGCGCGTCGGGGTAGCAGGAGCCCCACAGCATCGACGAACCCTCGCCGGTGGGCGAGCATTGCTGGCCCACCAGCTGGGCCGGTTTGCCCTGGAAGAAGTTGTGTGTGTAGAAGACAACCGAGGAGGCGTCGGACTGGTCGCCGAAGATGATAAAGGCGTCGGTGGGCGAGGCTCTTTCGAGCAGGGTCGTGGCCAGTTGCTTCGAGCTGAGCATTGGCTCGAAGCGGGCGAAGGCGATGTGCGCGGCGACGAGAAAAACTGCCGCAGTCAAGGCCACCGAGACGGTGGCGGCGATCTGTTTTCCCTTGATCCGCAGCAGCCAGCCCGCGGCCGGGCCCACCAGCAGTGCCGCGGCGGCCAGCAGGGCAGGCAGGCGCAGCGCGGCAAAGGAGGGGCCGGTCAGGTCGAAGAGGTGGGACATAGAAAGCGTGTAGTCGCCCACGTCGCGGTGGGCCAGCAGGGTGCCGATGTCGGAGACAAAGGGCAGGTGGCGCGACTCCCACAGCCCCCAGCCGAGGGCGGCGGCCGAGAGCACTCCGACCACGGCGAAGACGGCCTGCGCGCCGGTCAGCCAGGCGGTGGAGAGCAGCGGCTGGCCGCCTGGACTGCAATTTGAACCGCGATCGGCACTGCTATTCTCTTCGATCCCGGCCAGCACTCCGGCAATCAGGATCAGCAGCGGCGTCCAGGCCGGAAAGGTGTAGTACTCCTGGTTGGTCGAGAGCGAAAAAAAGAGCAGGATGAAGGCTGAAAAGAGGCCCAGCAGCCAGATGGTGCGCGCCCGGAACTTGAGTTGCCGTGCGAGGCTGGCCGCAGTCTCGCAGGCGGCGTGGGCGTTGTCGAGGGAAGAGTCCGCCGTCGGGCCGGCGTCTTCCCGCAGGCTTCGCAGCCAATGGCGGCGGGTCTTCCAGGCCACTGCCACCAGAGCGGGCACGAACAGGCTCCAGGGGAAGAGCCAGACCAGATGCAGCAGCCAGTAGGCGGCAAAGGGCAGTTTGTTGTAGTCGTGCGGGTAGCGTTCGCCCAAAAAGCGCAGAACGTGCTCGTTGACGAAATAGAAGTACCAGAAGCCGTGGACGTTGCCCAGGGCGGGGTGGTTGCCGATGGGGTGGCCCTGATCGGGATTGCGCAGGCCGGCCAGGATGTGCCAGGGAGCGGCAATGGCCAGGAAGAGGAGCAGGCCGCTGACCGGCTTCAGATCTCGCCAGCGTCTCCATTGCCCGCTCAACAGAAGGAACGGAATCGCCGCCGCGGCAAAGAAGACCGGGGCGATCAGGCCCTTGGTCAAGAGAGCCAGCGCCAGGGCCGCCCACATCCCATAAAAACGAATGGGCCGGCTGGATTCCAGGCCGGTCAGCAGGCAGTAAAGGGCCGCCAGCAGGAAAAAGCTGAGCTGCGCCTCGGGAATGGAGAAGCGAGTGTAGAGAAATGGCCCGACCGAGGTGAGAACGCCAAGAGCGGCGTAGAGGCCGGCGCGGCCTCCCCAGGCGCGGCCAGCCCAGAGCCAGGCCAGCCAGGCGCAGCCCAGCAGGGCCAGCGCATTGGGCAGGTGGGTGGAAAAGGCGTTCTGGCCGAAGACGCGATAGAGCGCGGCGTCGAGCCAGTAGGGCAGCGGCGGTTTCTCCAGGTAGCGAATGCCGTTGACCTTCAGCGTCACCCAGTCGCCGCTCTCGATCATGTGCTGCGCGGCCTGGGCATGGCTGGCGTCGGCGTCGTCCAGCAGGGGCGGCGTAAACAGCGAGGCAAATTGCACGGCGGCGAAGATCACCGCCAAAAACGCCCATGCGGCCAGCGTGGAAGGTGATTTTTGTGGGCGATAAAGGGAGTTTGTCTGGCTGGTCATCAGTAAAAAAGCAGTCAAATCAAGAATAACAGCCGGGCTGCCGCCAGGCGGCCCGGATTTCCACCCCTGTGACGACGCGCCGTCGCCGGGCGCGATGAGCAGCGCCGGTGAGAGTCGAATCCGCTGTGGGCTGCGAGCCTGGTTTTGTCTTTCTCATCGCGCCGTGCAGCGCACCGGCTGCCCCGGTCATTTATCTTGATCCAAGAGCCTATTTTTATCTTACGGAGCGTGCCCAGACCATCATGCCAACCTTTGCCGCCATCGATATTGGTTCCAACTCGTGCAGATTGAAGATTGCCAGGGTGGTGGCGCACCAGTTGCGGACGCTGCACGAAGACCGCGAGGTGACGCGGCTGGGAACCAGCGTCTTCGAGTCGGGACTGATTTCGCCCGAGGCGATGGCGGCTACGATTCAGACGCTCAAGCGCTTTCAGCGGGCGGTGCAGTTGCATGGCGTGGAGCAGATCCGCGTGGTGGCCACCTCGGCCATGCGCGATGCGCGCAACGCGCTGGCCTTTCAAGCCTGGGTGAAGGCCGAAACCGGCTGGAATGTGGAGATTATCTCCGGCCTCGAGGAGGGCCGGCTGATTCACCTGGGCCTGATCGGCGGCGTGGCCGGTGCCGAGCCGGGAACGGCAGGCCGGGTACTGCTGATCGATCTGGGCGGCGGAAGCTGCGAGATTACGCTCTCCGAGCGCAAGCACATCAAGGAAACCGTCAGCCTGCCGCTGGGCGCTGTGCGCCTGACCAGGGAGTTCCTGCCGGTGGATCCGGCGCCGGTCGAGGGGCTGGCGCGAATGCGGCAGTTCATCGCCCGTGAGCTGCGCCAGGCCCACGTCAAAATTCGGCCGGAGAACATCTCGCAGGTCATCGCCACCTCGGGCACGGCCGCGGCGCTGAGCGGGGCGGTTGCGGCGCTGGCCGCGGGCCGAAGCGGCGAAGCTGGCAAGTTGCCGGGCAAGCCAGCCAAAAAAGCCGCCAGCAAGACGGCCGGCAAGGCTTTGAAACTGGCGCTCAACCGCGCCCGCTTTGCCGCGCTGGCCTCGGGCATTGCCTCGACGCGCGAGGTGCGCAGGCTGGCCGCAAGGCTGGCCCGCATGACCCTCGCCGAGCGCGCGGTGATCCAGGGCATTGGGCCGCGGCGGGCGGAGATTATTGTGGCCGGCGCGCAGGTCTTCGCCGAATTGCTGGAAAGCTTCGGATTGCCCGGCTTCCGCTACTCGCCACTGGGCCTGCGCGACGGCATCCTGGCCCAGATGCTGGCCGAGCGGGATGCCCGCGCCACAGCCCACCGGGAGTTCGAACACGAGCGCTGGGAGAGCGTGCTGGCCACGGCGCGGCGTTACGGGGTCGATCTGCGGCACGCCGAGCTGGTGCGCGCCCACGCCGTGCAGCTTTACCGCGAGCTAAAGACGCTGCACCAGTTGCCGCCCGAGTACGAAAGCTGGCTGGCCGCCGCCGCCCTGCTGCGCGACACCGGCAAATTTATTAACCACCAGGGCCATCACCGGCACACACAGTACATCGTTTCCAGTTCGGAGATTTACGGCTACACGCCGGTGCAGCGAACGCTGGTTTCGGCCATTGCGCGCTACCTGGGCAAGAGCCGCCCGCAGCCGGGCGACCGCGCCCTGCGCAACATTCCCGCCGGTGAGCACCAGCACGTGCACCGGGCGGTGGTGCTGCTGCGGCTGGCCGTGGCGCTCAACCAGGACCGCGCCTCGGATGTTCTAAGAGTCGCGGCCAGGGTCTATCCCCGGCGGGTTCACCTGGAGTTGGAGCAGGGGCGGACAGGCGCGGAACTGGAACTGTGGTCGCTGCGCAAGGAAGCTGACTACTTCCGCGAGGTCTTCGGCCGCGAACTCTTTTGCACGCTGGCGTAAATGTACCGGGCCGAGCGCGGATCGATCAGCCACTGCAACAGCGCCGGATGGCGGTCCAGATCGAGATGCGCCACCGAGCCTTTTCTCATGCGAATGGCGGCGCCGCCGTTGCCGGTAATCAGCCGGCCCAGGAATTGGAAGAGGTTGGGGTTGTGGCCCACGGCCAGAACGCCTTCGCATTCGGAATACCTGGCCAGCATCTGCTGGAAGCTGGCAAAATCGGCGTCGGGCCCCAGCGCTGGCGAGATCTCCACACGGGCATCGTAGCCC
The DNA here is from genome assembly GCA_003161045.1 of Acidobacteriaceae bacterium. GTDB lineage: Bacteria > Acidobacteriota > Terriglobia > Terriglobales > Acidobacteriaceae > Telmatobacter. The sequence goes on along the minus strand of PMPH01000128.1, from coordinate 14,875 downwards.
AGCTCCGTACCCACAAACTGCGCGGTTTGCAGGGCGCGTTTCAGCGGGCTCGACACGATCACGTCCACCTGCACCTTGAGCGCGCTCAAGACCCGCGCCATCAGCATACACTGCTCTCGCCCCTCTTTGATGAGAGCCCGCTTGGCGTCGAGGACGGGGTTTTCGCGCGGCACTCCGGCGTGGGCGTGGCGCATGAGGTAAAGGTTCATCGGAATGGCTCGGGAGAAGACAAACTGTGATCCCCCAGCTCCTTGAGGGATGATACTAACACGGCTTTAACATTTCAGTGAAGGCTTACATCCGGGCCAAGTCCCTCGCGAGTAGGGGAAACGGCAAGAATCCGCTTCCACCGTTGATTTACCGGCAGGCTGCTCAGAGCGATTCTCCAGTTGCAGTAAAGCGAAAACCCACTCGGCAGTTGCGGTCTCAATCTATATTCTTGCTGAGACTGCCTGGGCTTGCTCTAACTCACCAGTTCCACGGCGCGGATGGTTTCCTTGCGCGCCGTTAGCCGCTCGACCAACTCGGTGCGCACCTCACAGCCGCGGCCGGCGGTCTCCAGAATGGCGATCTCCCCCAGCGGCGAAACCGAAGCCTCGGGTTCGACGATCTCCTCAGCCCAGTAGCGCGCCGAGGCGGAGATGTCGCCCGGCAGCGTGAAGTTTTCGAGAGTAGCCAGCGCAAGGTTGTGCGCCTGTCCCACGCCCGACTCCTGCATTCCGCCGCACCAGACCGGAATGCCCCGCTCCTGCGCCGCGTTGTGCACGGCGATGGCCTCGGAGAAGCCTCCCACGCGCCCCAGCTTTATATTGATCATCCGGCAGGACTCCATCTCGATGGCCGCCAGCGCATCGCGCCGGTTGCGGATCGATTCGTCCAGGCAGATGGGGGTTTCAAGGCGCTTCTGCAGCATTGAGTGATAGTAGAAGTCGTCGTGCCACAGGGGCTGCTCGATCATCAACAGGTCGAAGGCGTCCAGGCTGACCAGGTGGTCGGCGTCCCTCAGACGGTAGGTGGAGTTGGCGTCGCAACAAAGCGTGATCGCTGGCCAGCGGCTGCGCACCTTCTCAAAGACTTCCACGTCCCAGCCCGGCTTGCACTTCAGCTTGATGCATCGATAGCCGGCCGCCAGTTCACTGTCGATGATCGCCAGCAGCTCGGAAATCGAGGATTGAATCTCCAGCGTAACGCCGCCGGAAATCGTGCTGCGCACTCCGCCGATCAGACGGGAGAGCGGAACCCCTTCGCGCTGCGCCTCCAGATCCCAGATGGCGTTTTCCAGCGCCGCCTTGGCCATGTGGTTGCCGCGCACCTGGCGGAAGATGCGCGGGCATTCGCCGCCGTGCGTGGGCGACGCAGCGGCCAGCATCGGGCCCAATTCATTCGTGATCACCGCCCAGGCGCTGTCGGTCGACTCTTCGGAGAAGACCGGCCGCTCGCCCGCCGTGCACTCGCCCCAGCCGGTCAGCCCCTCGGATTGAATCTCCGCCAGCAGAATTCTCCGCTCGCGGGTAACGCCAAGGCTGCTTTCAAAGGGGCGCATCAGGGGCAGGTGCACTTCGCGCAGAATAATCGCATCAATTTTCATGAATTTTCATGCTCCTTGGGATTTGAGCCCTGCTCCGGTGGAATTTTAAACGGCTCCGACGAAGAAGCCGCAGCCAGCTTCCGCTTCGCCGTCGCCCACAACTGCTCCAGCTCGGCGGCGGAAAGTTCTTCCAAGGGCTGCGGGGAGGCCAGCTCCATCTCGTAAAACCGCTGCCGGAAGCGCCGGTTGCAGCCGCGCAGCGCCATCTCCGCGTCCACGCCCAGGTGGCGGCCCAGGTTGACCACGGTAAACAGCAGGTCGCCCAGTTCCGCCTCGACCGCCGGCTTGCGCGCCGGATCGTCCGAGGCCGCCTCGGCCTCCAGTTCCGCGGTCTCCTCGGCCAGCTTGGGCAGCAGATCGCGCCAGTTCGTCCAGTCGAAGCCGGACTTCTGCGCCTTGGCTCCCAACTTTGCCGCCTCGGCCAGGGCGGGCATCGCCCGCTGCACGGAATCCAAACGCGACTCCAGAAGCTTTTGCGGCGAAGGTGCGTCTGCTGCATGCAATGCCTTTTGCGCCGAAGGCGCATCTGCTGCATGCAATGCCTCGGCCCGTTTGATCTCTTCCCAGTTGCGCAGCACCGCCGCCGCAGAACCCTCGACGGCGGAATCCACCTCGGCCCGGTTGCCCGCCGCTCGCGAGGCCTCATCGCCAAAAACGTGGGGATGGCGGCGCACCAGCTTATTGTTCAGGTGACCGAGTACATCCTCGATGGTGAAATGGCCCTCGTTGGCCGCCATTTCGGCATAAAACAGCACCTGGAGCAGCAGGTCGCCCAACTCCTCGGACAGGTGCGGCCAGTCACGCCGCTCGATGGCGTCGAAGACCTCGTAGGTCTCCTCCAGCGTGTACTTGCGAATGGAATCCAAGGTTTGCTCGCGGTCCCAGGGGCAGCCCTCTGGCGAGCGCAGCCGCGCCATGATCCTGACCGACTGCTCAAATAAAGCCGCCGCCCGCGCTGGATCGGAGACAGTTTGCGGCGCGGAAGCCTGTGCGGTCGTGCTTTCAGCCGGATGGTCCATGCACCTCCAGTCTACCCTGTGCGGAGCGGCGGCAAGGTCGTCTGCCCCGCAAATAGAAGCTAGCTAACCCGCCGGGTGCCCCACCTTCGGCGCGTCTTTGTTTTTGCGCCTAAGGTGGGAGAGCATAACCCTCAACCGGCGTTCGTTGATTTGTGGCCGTATACTCAACCTCGCGCATGATTTGCATTATGGGAACCATCTTTGCGGGCCTTGTTGGCCTCGCCTTTGGCAGCTTTCTGAACGTCTGCTTGAGCCGCTGGCCCCAGGGCGAGAGCGTCGTCAGCCCGCGCTCCCACTGCCGCCAGTGCGGCCGCGCCCTCGCGTGGTGGGAGAACCTGCCGCTGTTGAGTTGGCTGGCTCTGGGCGGCCGCTGCCGCACTTGCCGCGCCTGGATCGGCTGGCGCTATCCGCTGGTGGAACTGGCGGTGGGGGTTTTGTGGGCAGTTTCCGCCTGGCGTTTTCTGTCCATGAGCCTCGACCCAAACGCGGCCGCCATGGACCTCTCTTCGGGGCTGGCGGATGCAGCCGGCAGGGTGATCTTCTATTGGCTGCTGATTGCCCTGGCCGTGCTCGACGCCGAGCACCTCTGGCTTCCCGACTGGCTCACCCTGCCCGGAGCCGCTTTGGGATTTGCCTTTACCCTTCTGCGCGCGGGCCTGCTCTCACAACCGGCTTCACCCTCCCCGGCGCTCCTGCACTACGGGCTGACGACCTGGCTGATGACCGGTGCGTGGCGCCCGCTCCGCACGCTCGCATTCCAACGGCTGGTGGGCATTCTCGCCGCCGCCGCCCTGATTCTTCTCATTCGCTGCCTCTACTGGCTCGTCCGCCGCCGCGAGGGCATCGGTCTGGGCGACGCCAAGCTGATGGCCCTTCTGGCAGCCTGGCTGGGCCTGCCCGGCGCTCTGCTCGCCTTTGGTCTGGGAGCCGTGCTGGGAGCGCTGATCGCCCTGGTTCTGCTAGCCATCTCCCTGGCTCGCAATCAATCCGGAGCCCGCCATCAATCCGAACACTGGGCCGCGACCAAACTGCCGCTGGGCACTTTTCTCTCGATCGGCGGCATCGTCAGCTGCCTGTGGGGGCAGCCGATCATCGCCGCCTATCTCCGCTGGGCTGGATTCTAGGTCTCTGACCGCTTGTTGTTGTAACAAAGCAGGGTACCCCACCCTCGGCGCGCCTTTGTTTTTGCGCCTAGGGTGAGAAACCACAGTCCTCAATCGTTCCGCTCATGGGAGCCCCTACTTTGGCGTCTCCGCTGGAGCGGGCTGACCTGGAACGGCGTTCTTTCCATTCGCAATCTCCGGCTCCTTCAACGCCTTGCGCGCCTCTTTGCCGTGGCGGCTATCGGGATCGTATTCGACCACTTTCTGGTAGTAGGCGCGGGCAGTGGCAAAGTCGCCTAAATGGCGCTCCGCTTCGGCCAGACCCCAATAAACCTCGGGATTCTCCGGGTCCAGCACCATCGCGGACTCGAAGCGCGAAAGAGCCGCCTTCCAGTTTTTGGTGTCGAGATAGTAGCCGCCGATTTCGATGTCTTTGGAGGCCGCCTCCTGGTGAGTGGGCTCCTTGACCGCCAGTTTTTTCTTCTTTTCGGGCTGATCCTCCCCCGGCGTGGGCAGCACCTTCTCCAGGCCCTTGAGACTGGAGCTGAAACCCTCCTCCTGTCCGCTGGCGGCAGAGGGCGCTGCGTCGTCCGGGCTGCGCACCGGATCCAAATCCTCGCCCGGCAGCGAAGGCGCCGCGCCTTCCGTCCCGTTGTAGCTCCCTTCCGGCAGCCCCGGCGCGGCCTTCGAGGGCATGACCGGAACATTGCTCGTGTCCTCTGGAAAGGGATTGGCGCTCGGTTGCGCTGCCGGAGCCGATTGCGCCCCCGGCTTGCTCTGGTCAGTCGAATTGCCGCCCGTTGCCGTCTGCGCCACCAGCGTCGAAGCCGCCGTCAGGCAACCCACCAACACCAGCGCAACTCGAAAATGCCGCTTCATCTTTTTCCGCCCCATCCCAGCAATGGTACGATGCGATTCATACACTGCCACAGAAAGAATCGCACACTCGCATGGCACTGATCATCCGCTCCTCCGCCNNACACCACCACGCCCATCCGCAAAGGTGCGCGCGTCGCCGAGTACACCGGCCACCGCCTCACCAAGGCCGAGGCCGACCACGCCTATGAGGCCTCGCCCATCACCTACCTCTTTGGACTTGGGCGTGGCGAGGAGGTCATCGACGGCCACTGCATGGCGATGTTCATCAACCACAGTTGCGCCGCCAACTGCGAGAGCAGCGAGGAGGACGGCCGGGTCTGGATCACGGCCCTGCGCAAGATCGCCCCCGGCGAAGAGATCACATACGACTACTGCCTTTACGACGGTGGCGACGACGAGGCCATGTGTAACTGCGGCGCACTCAGTTGTCGCGGCACCATGTACTCGAAGGAAGAAGTCCGCCGCCGCCGGGCCGCCGTTAAAAAAGCGCTCAAGAAACCCGCCAGCCTCAACAAAATCGCCAAAAAGAAGCGCAGCCAGCCCCAGACCGGCAGCGGTGTCAAATCGGCGCAAATTTGAGCCCGTTTCCCATTGAAAACAAGGCCATGGCGGTTCTCCAATGGCTTTACCTGGAAACCAGGGCTGCTTTGCGCGGCTTGGGCAAAGGCGCGTGAAGGAGAACCGCTCTATCACGCTGGGGCAGGGCGGGCGCCAAGGCAGCACGGCGCCGCCCGTCGCACTCAGAGCGGTTCTCCAATACACGTACACTGACCAACACTGTGCAAGGTGGCTTTTTCTTGAGGAAAAAGCCACTCAGCGGGTGTGGTTTTGGTGTATTGCAATTGGAGAACCGCTATAGCCCCCGGAACGATACAATCTTTTCCAGGCGGCCTGCGTTTCCAGGCGGGCCTCAAGGAGCGGGTTCACCCATGGGCTATCAGGTTCTGGCTAGAAAATACCGTCCGCAACGCTTTGCCGACGTGGCCGGCCAGGATCACGTCACCCGGACGCTGATGAACGCCCTCAGCCAGAACCGCATCGCCCACGGCTACATTTTTTCGGGGCACCGAGGCATTGGAAAAACCACCATCGCCCGCATCGTCGCCCAGGCCCTGAACTGCCACGCGGAGATTGGCTCTCCCGAGCGCCCCACGCCGGAGCCCTGCGGGGTGTGCGACTCCTGCGTTGAAATTCGCCAGGGCAACGCGGTGGACGTGATCGAGATCGACGCCGCCACCAACCGCGGCATCGACGAGATTCGCGANNCCCGCGACCGCTACAAGATTTACATCCTCGACGAGGCCCACCAGATCACCGAGGCGGCCTTCAACGCGCTGCTCAAAACCCTTGAAGAGCCTCCGGCGCACGTGATTTTCATGATGGCCACCACGCAGCNNTTCACGCCGTCAAATTCGACGACATTCTCGCCCAGTTGAAGATGATCGCCGGGCAGGAAGAGGTGGTCGCCGAGGACGCCGCTTTGGCTCTCCTGGCCGAGGCCGGCGATGGCTCGATGCGCGATGCCCTCTCGATCATGGACCAGGCCATCGCCTCGGCCCCGGTCGAAGATGGCCGGCCCGTGCTCTCTGCCGTGCAGATTCGCGAACTGATGGGCTCGGTGCCCAACGCGGTCTTCGAGCGGCTGCTGGAGGCCGTGGCCGCCGGCAAAAGCGCCGAGCTGATGGAGCAGTTGAACCTGCTGGTCAACGCTGGCCACAGCCCGTCGTCCTTGGCCCGGCAGATGGTCCGCTACCTGCGCAACACACTGATGGCCAAGCTGGGCGGCGAGCAGACGGAATTGCTGCAAGTCAGTGGCGACGAGCGCGCCCGCGCCGCCCGCACGGCGCTGCTGTTTACCGAAGAAGAGCTGACCCGCAACCTGCAAATCGTACTGCGCACCTTCGACGACCTGAACTACCGCCAGGAACAGCGCTTCCACCTGGAACTGGGCCTGCTGAAGCTGATTCACGCCCAGCGCTTGCTGCCGCTTGAAGAGCTGTTGAGCGGCGTGGCCGCCGGGGGCGGTTTTCGCTCTGGCGCCACGGTCTCAGCGCAGGCTTCGGCTCGGGTCCCGGCCCCGGCCGCAGCACCAACTCCCGCTCCGCGGTCCAACGCAACTCCGGCGCGCCCGGCTCCGTCCACTGCGTCTTCAGCCGCTGCCGATCTTTCGCCTTTTAGAGCGGCGGGCGGCGGTTGGGATTCGGGTCAGCCTTCCTCTGAGCCCAAGTCCGAGCTTAAATCCGGGCCTCGCGGTTCCGAGCCTGAGCTGGGCTCCGGCTTGACGAGGGCTTCCGCAGTGGAGCCGGTCGCCACCATGGAGCATTCGTCGCCGGCCCCTGCGCCCGTAACCGCGGCAGGGAAGGAAGCTCCGGCCTCCGCCAGCCCATTTCAGGCCGCCACGCCCTTTCCTGCCGCCACGGCCACTCCGGCTGCCATGTACGGCTCCGGGTACGCCTCTGGCGAAACGCTCACCGAGGGCGCGCTGGCCATGGTCCCGGAGGCTGCCGTCGCGGCGTCCAGCCCTCCTAGCATCGACTCCATCCGCCACGCCGTCGGCTGCGCTCTGGTTGAAGCCGGTCACGTCTCGGCGGCGCAGTTGCTGGGCTCGGGCACGTGGGAGATCGACGGCGCCAGCCTGCGCGTCGAGGTCGCCGGCATGGGCAAGAAAATGCTCGCCCTTACCGTCAATGCCGCGACAGAGAAGATCATCCGCCAGGAGTTGCAGCGGCTGGGCGCGCCCACGCGCTTTCTGGTGGTCCCTGGCGAAGGCGCCGGGAAGGGAACTGGACAGGGAACTGGACAGCCTGCCGCGCCCATGGCCGCGCCACAGGCTGGCAGCATTCAGGAGGCCGCATTGGCCAATCCCCTGGTGCAGCGGGCGCGGGAGATCTTCCAGGCCGAGGTCCGCAGCGTCGTCGATCTGCGGCAAAAAGTAAACCCACGCTCCAAACCCGCGCTCTAATTTCGAGGTGAACAGGCCATGATCAACCCGCTGAAAATCTCCGAGATGCTCTCCCAGGCCAGCCAGATGCAAGAGGAGGTCCAGCGCAAGCTTGCCCAGACCGTGGTCGAGGGCAGCAGCGGCGGCGGCGCGGTAACCGCAACCATGAACGGCAAGAAACAGCTTCTCAAAATCCGCATCGAGCCGGCGGCGGTGGTCGGCCTGAGCGGCGGCCAGCCCGACGTGGAAATGCTCGAAGACCTGGTGGTGGCTGCGGTCAACGAGGCCGGACGCAAGGCCGACGAGGCCATTCAGTCCAGTGTGCAGGGAATGCTGGGCGGTCTGAAGCTGCCGGAGTTGGGCTGACTTGTTTCTGAAACTGTGATGAAACTCTGAATCAGTTGAAGTTTTGAAGGGTTCGGGCTTTAGCCCGTACATCAATGCTCTGAAACAGGTGGGGCTTTGGCCCCTGAGGGAGAATTATCAAGGTAATTTGCATTCCCTCAGCGGCTAAAGCCGGTATGCAACTTGCTCGCAACGGACGGGCTGAAGCCCGTTCCCTTCAAAGCGCGCATTTTTTGACTGATTCCACAGGAGGCGCGCATCGTGAGCCGCTATGCCGAGCCGATGGCCCGGCTCATTGAAGAGTTGAAGAAACTGCCGGGCGTGGGAACCAAGAGCGCGCAGCGCTTCGCCTTCCACATTCTGCGCTCCACCGACGAGGATGCGGCGGCCCTGGCCGAGGCGGTGCGCGGCCTGAAGGCCAACCTGCGCCTCTGCTCGATCTGCAACAACGTCACCGATGTCGACCCCTGCGCCTACTGCGTCAGTCCCACGCGCAACCACCGCATGGTCTGCGTGGTCGAGGAGCCGACCAACATTGCCGCCATCGAGCGCACACGCGGCTACCAGACCGGTTCCCAGGCCGGCTACCAGGGCGTGTATCACGTACTGCACGGCACGCTTTCGCCGCTGCACGGCGTGGGACCGGATCAGTTGCGCGCCAGCACGCTGCTCACTCGCGTCGAGCGCGGCGAGGTGGACGAGGTCATTCTGGCCACCAGCCCCACGCTCGAAGGCGAGGCCACGGCCCACTGGCTGGCCGGCGCGCTGCGCGGCTTTCCGGTGCGCATCACCCGCATCGCCACCGGCGTTCCAGCCGGCAGCGACATCGAGTACGCCGACGAGGTGACCATGGCGCGCGCCCTGGAGGGACGGCGGGAGGTTTAACACGGTATAAGCTCGAAGGATAGGGCGGTCCAAATGCCGCGCATCGGGGTGCTTTATGATTCGAGTCGGTTTGGTTGGGTTTGGAATGGTAGGGCGGGTCTTTCACGCGCCGCTGATCTCCTCGGTCGAGGGGCTGGAGCTGGCCGCCGTCATGGAGCGCACTTCGGACAATGCCGCCAAGCGCTATCCCGGCATCCTCACCTACCGCTCTCTCGATGCGATGCTGGCCGATGCCTCGCTCGGCCTGTTTGTGGTCGCCACGCCCAGCCAAAGCCACTTCCAGGTCGCCAGCCAGATTCTCCGAGCCGGCAAGCACGTCATTGTGGACAAGCCTGTCTGCACCAGGGCCGCTGAAATTGCCCAGCTTATGGAGCTGGCCAAGGCCCATAAAGCCCACCTCATCCCGTTCCATAACCGGCGCTGGGACAGCGACTTCCAGACGATTCAGAAACTATTGCGTGAAGGTTCGCTGGGCCGTCTGGTCTATTTTGAATCCCGCTTCGACCGCTGGAGGCCTGATCCCCCCACCGACCGCCTCTGGAAGGAAGATCCCGCCTCTGGTGGCGTCATGCTCGACCTGGGGACGCATCTGGCCGACCAGGCGCTGGTGCTTTTCGGCAAGCCGGAAGCGGTCTCCGCCGAAATTCTCTGCGAGCGCGACTGGGCCCGCGCCTGCGACTCCATCACCTTGCGCCTGCGCTATCCGGGCTTCTCTGTCGTCCTGGGCGCTAACTGCCTGTCTACGCCTTCGCGTCCCCGCTTCCACCTGCGCGGCGCCAAGGGCAACTACTGGAAATCCGGCCTCGACCCGCAGGAGGCTGCGCTGAACAAAATTACCCGTATCGACGATCCGGATTGGGGCAAGGAGCCAGCCGCGGAATGGGGCACGCTCCACGTTGATATAGACGGCAGCATAGTCACCCGGCCCGTCGAACCCATCCCCGGCGACTACCGGCTCTACTACGCGGGCGTTCGCGACGCCCTGCTGGGCAAGGTTCCTGCTCCGGTCACCGCGCTGGCCGCCTGGCGTGTGGCGCGCCTGCTGGAGTGGGCCTCGGAAAGCTCTGACAAGCGCCGCGAAATCATCTGCGACTGGAGCGAGGAGCCGAAATTGGCGGAGTAATCAACCAAGTTAAGGATGAATCTGCCCCTCACCCCTTGCCCGCCGACTCCTTTTCCACCAGCGGCACCCAGAAGCGGAAGCACGCGCCATGTCCGGGAGCGCTCTCAGCCTCGATTCCCCCGCCATGCGCGGCCAGGATGGCGCGCGTGATGGCCAGACCCATCCCCGTTCCCTTGCCCTTGCTGGCGCCGTCCCGGCCGCGATAAAACTTCTCGAAGATGAAGGGCAGATCGGCGGGATCGACGCCCGGGCCATCGTCCTCGACGCGAAACTCCAGCCGGTCGCCATGGCGCCGGCAGCCTAGCAGGATGCGTCCCCCGGCCGGGGTGTGCCGCGCCGCATTCTCCAGCAGGTGGCGCAGTACACGGCTCAGCAGGTGCGGGTCGAACCAGACCGGTTTGTCCAGTTTGTCCTGCCTGTCCAATTTGTCCATCTTCTCCGCAGCGTCCGGCCTCTCCGTTTTGCTTGGGCCGCCTGGTTTGCCCGATTTATCCAGAACGTCCGGCTGCTCGACGGCGATCACCACCCGGCGTCCGGCCAGCGCGGCGCGCGACTCCTCGACCGCCTGATCCAGCAGCGCGCGCGGATGCTGTGGCACGGGATGGACCTCTACCACGTTGGCGTCAATCTCGGCCATCTCGACCGCTTCGCCGATCAGCCGGTCCAGCCGCGAACTCTCCTCATCGACGATGGCCGCCAGGTCCAGCCGTCCGGCTTCGTCCAGCCCGGTTGCTTCCAGCAGCGTGGTCGCGGCGGCGCGGATGGCGGTCAGGGGAGTGCGCAATTCGTGCGTCAGCGAGTCGATCAGCGCGGTGCGTAGCCGTTCCCCTTCGCGAGCCGCCTCCATGCGCGCCGAGGCCTCGACCGCGGTGGCCCTGGTGAGCGCAATGGCCACCTGCGCGCTGACCGCCGTGGCCACCACGCCCGAAAGCCGCGCCGGACGCCAGCCCAGCGCTCCTACAGGGCGCAATCCCAGCATCAGTGCCTTGGCGGTGAACTCTCCCGGCACGACCAGCGTGGGATTCTGTCCCTGCGCCATGGCGCGCAGGCTGGAGTGAATGCTCATGGGCAGGTTGCCGGTGGTGGCATAAAACTGGTCGTGGTCGCGGGCGTAGAGCACCACGCCATCCAGCGCGAAGATGCGCTCGATCAGCCGCGGCAGGTCGCCGATCAGGCCGGTGGCGTCCTCGTGCAGCATCATCTCCTGCGAGAGGGCGTAAAGCCTCTCGACGTCCTCGCGGCGTTGCTCGGCCTGGATCGCCTGCCCGCGCGCCCGCTCGGCCACCTGGCCCACCACCGCGCAACTGGCCAGGAACGAGACCATGGCCACCCAGCCCTGAATGCCTGTGATCTGCAGCGAATGAGCTGGGGGCAGAAAAAAGTAGTCGAATGAAAGCGCGCAGAGCACCGCGACGTAGACCGAGAGCAGAATCCCCTCCCGCGCCGCAAACCACACCACCAGCACCAGGAAGACCATCCCCGCCGTGGTCGAATTAGCCCCCAGCCAGACCTGTAAAGCGGTGGTCAGCACCGCGACCAGCGTGGCCACAAGCCAGCGAACAGTCTCCCGCGAATAGGCTGAAAAGTGCATCGTCCTCCCCACCGGAATCATACCCTCCCGCCCGGATGATGTAATCTTCCGATGAAAGAAGTAAACCAATGCCTGGAAGAATTCTGGTTATCGACGATGAATCGCAGATCACGCGGGTGCTGCGCGCCGCTCTTACGGCGCAGGGCTTTGACGTGCGCACCGCCAACGACCCCGAAGAGGGCTTGCTGGTCTTCCGCGACTGGCCGCCCGACCTGGTGGTGACCGACCTGGTGATGCCCGGCCTGAGCGGCGTCGAGGTCTGCCGCGCCATCCGCTCTCAATCCGCGGTCCCGATCCTGATTCTTTCGGTGCGCGACCATGAGCGCTCCAAGGTCGAGGCGCTGGACGCGGGGGCCGACGACTACGTGACCAAGCCCTTTGGGATTCAGGAGCTGCTGGCACGCGTCCGCGCCCATCTGCGCCGCGCTCCGGAGCGGACGACCACGGCATTGGAGGCCGGCGACTTCGTGGTGGACGCCGAGGCGCACTCGATCACCGTCCTGGGCAAGCCCATTCACCTGACCCCCAAGGAGTTCGAGTTGCTGCTGCACCTGGCCCGCCATGCCGGCAAGGTGATGACCCACCGCGCGCTGCTGACCGCCGTCTGGGGATCGCAGTCGGCTCATCAGCCCGAGTACCTGCGTGTCTTCATCGGCCAGTTGCGCAAGAAGCTGGAAGCCGAGGCCGGCAAGCAGTACATCCAGACCGAGCCCTGGGTGGGCTACCGCTTCATCCCCGAGGGCTGGAGCGGCAACCAGGAATGAGCCTTGCCCGGCCGCAACCGCATCGCGTCGTGGCTTGTATCATTTCTCTATGCACCCCTCTATGCACCAGTTGGACCAGAAAGACCGCCGCCTGATCGCCCGCATCCGGCGTGCAGTCGTCGAGGTCGCGTTTATCATCTTCCTCTTTTACGCCAATCTTCTGATGGGAGAGTTTTCCGCGACCAATGGGCCGGGGAAGACGCTGGCCTTCGCTTGCCGGGATATTTTTACCGCTACGAATTTCCTCATCGCCTTGATGGCCGCGCTGATCGGCCACGGCGTGGTTCATTACCTGCGCAAGAAGCTCTAGGCAAGCCAGGCGCATGGGCCGCGGCGTCAGTTCCGTAATGGGATGCGTGCCGTTATGTTTTGCATTCTGATGGTTTTTTGTCCTTACGCTTTACTTAGGAAACTTTTTCGATACTCGAATATGTTGTGAGCCAGAATCAATCTTGCGTAGGGAAGATGGTTCATACTGAACGAGCCGCGCCGGAAGCTGATTCCGGTGTCCTCTCCTTACCAAGCCTCACCGGCATGATGCCGGATGAAAGTGCGAGACCCGCGATGCAAGATTTGACGATGTTGCTGTTCACGGTAGTTTTCTTCGCCTTGGCGTTTCTTTACGTCAAGGCGTGCCAGAAGCTGAGGTAACCCCATGCAAATCGACTTCATCACCGCGACTGCTCTGATTTTGTCCGTTCTGCTGTTTGGTTATCTGACCATCACCCTGCTTTTCCCGGAGAAGTTCTAACATGTCCGTCAACGGCTGGTTGCAATTTGCCATCTTCTCCGCGATCCTGCTTGCAAGCGTTCGTCCGGTGGGCATTTATCTGGCCCGCGTCTTCGAGGGTGAACGCACCTGGCTGGATCCGGTGCTCCGTCCTTTCGAGCGGCTCATCTACAAGCTGTGCGCCGTGAACTCCGAAAAGGAGATGAACTGGCGCGAGTACGCCTATGCCATGCTGGGCTTTTCGGCCGTCACCCTGCTGCTCACCTACGGCCTTGAGCGGCTGCAAAACTTCTTCCCCTGGAACCCGCAGCATCTGGCCGCAGTGGGGCCGGATCTTGCCTGGAACACCGCGGCCAGCTTCACCACCAACACCAACTGGCAGTCATATGTGCCCGAGGCCACCATGAGCTATCTGACCCAGATGGCCGGCCTCGCGACGCACAACTTCTGGTCCGCGGCAATGGGCATCGCAGTGGCCGTGGCTCTGATCCGCGGGATCAAGCGAACCACCTCGGGCGTCATCGGCAACTTCTGGGTGGACATGACGCGCACGCTGCTCTATGTATTGCTGCCCGCCTCGATCATCGGCGCGCTGCTGATGGTCGCCCAGGGTGTTCCGCAAAACCTGAAAGCCTATACCCAGGCCCACACGCTGGAAGGCCAGACGCAGACCATCGCGCAGGGGCCGGTGGCCTCACAGGAGGTCATCAAGATGCTGGGCACCAACGGCGGCGGATTCTTCAATGCCAACAGCGCCCACCCCTTCGAGAATCCCACGCCGTTCACCAACCTCTTCCAGATGTTCCTGATCTTCGTGATTGGCGCGGGGCTCACGTATACGCTGGGGCGCATGACCGGCTCGCCGGGCCACGGTTGGGCCGTGCTGGCTGCCATGTTCATCCTGTTTGCCGCTGGATTCACCACCATCTATTGGGCAGAGTCGCATCCACATCTGCTGATTCACGGCGCCCAGCAGACCCTCACCCACACCGCGCCGGGCGGCAACATGGAGGGCAAGGAGGTGCGCAATGGCATCGCCGAAAGCTCCCTCTTCGCCACCATCACCACCGACGCCAGTTGCGG
>PMPH01000128.1:0-815 GCA_003161045.1 Acidobacteriaceae bacterium | reverse complement strand
CAAGAAGATCGAGTCCTACGACATGAAGATGACCATGCTCTACGTGCTCATCTTCCCGCTCATCATCCTCACATTCACGGCCATTTTCGTGCTCTTGCCCACCATCGGCCTCAGTAGCCTGGCCAACCAGGGTCCGCACGGGTTCACCGAGATTCTCTACGCCTTTACCTCTTCGGCGGCCAACAACGGCTCGGCCTTTGCCGGCCTGAACGCCAACACCTGGTGGTTCAACATGATGCTGGGCTGCACCATGCTGATCGGCCGCTTCCTCATGATGATCCCGGTGCTGGCCTTGGCCGGCAACCTGGCTCAGAAGAAGAGCGTGCCTCCCTCGCCCGGAACCTTTCCGGTCAACACCTCCCTGTTTACCGTGCTGCTGGTCGGCGTGGTCCTCATTGTGAGCGCCCTTACCTTCTTCCCGGCCTTGACCTTGGGACCGATTTTGGAACACCTGCAGCTTCACGCGGGCCAGCTTTTCTAGCAGTTTGTGGTGCAGCAACGAATGAAGGGTACGGGCTTTAGCCCGTACATCGAAGACTGAAGAAGTTTTGGGCTTTAGCCCCTGAGGGAATTGACTTTTGGCGTCAGCTTTCCCACGGCGGATAAAGCCGCATATCAAAATCGGCTCTTAACGTACGGGCTGAAGCCCGTACCCTTCAACCCACTTGAGGCCGGCACGGCTTCTCAGGACAAAACGAAACGGACTATCATGCTTGAGAAAAAGAGTCTTTGGAACACGGACATCATGGCCCAGGCGCTTGTGGATGCATTCCGCAAGCTCGATCCCCGCGGCATGGTCAAGAACCCGGTGATGT
>PMPH01000124.1 GCA_003161045.1 Acidobacteriaceae bacterium | reverse complement strand
CGGCACTACGCGGGAGAAGGCGAGGTTCGCTATTCACCAAGGACCATCGAAACCGTTTGCATCTTAGGCCCGTCCGGCTGTGGCAAGACAACGATCATCGAAAACCTGATACCCCTACTCCAATCTTCGGCGAAAATTGTGGAGAAGCACCATTTCAAGTCACGGCTGACTCTTGCACGCAAGTCACGGCGAATGAACTCCAGGTCGGACGGCTGCGCGCAAGCTCAAAGCGGTTCATTATCCTCCATGGCAAAGGCGCTTGTGTGGCTGCTGGACGAGTGGCTGAGCCAATTCATAGGGAAGAAGAATTTTACGCTTCGAATCTGCGGGTGTTCTTGCCAGGACTTATTGATCGACCCGGCGAAGTATGGTTATAACGGTCCTCAGTGGTTTGCGCGCCTCGCCAGCAGGTTCTTTCCGTCTCCCGATCTCTGGATACTGCTAGACCCGGCCATGAGGACCGAAGGCGGGGAACTGCCCGCGCAGACCGCCCGGCAAATTGAAGCCTATCGTTCCTTTGTGAAGGCAAGGAAGCAGCACATCATCCTGAACGCGGGCAAACCGGCGGCAGACCTGACGGAAGACGTCTACGCCGCGATTATCGATATGCTGGCTCAGAGCACGGACCGGCAGCT
Source organism: Acidobacteriaceae bacterium (assembly GCA_003161045.1). Lineage (GTDB taxonomy): Bacteria > Acidobacteriota > Terriglobia > Terriglobales > Acidobacteriaceae > Telmatobacter. The sequence continues at coordinate 31,999 of PMPH01000124.1, read as the reverse complement.
CAAGAGACGTTTTTGCGCCCTCGATGCCGCCGTTGGCGATGAGGAACGTGCGGGATGCCGCGAGTGAATCCGCGCTCCCCAACCCGCTTCAGGGCGATAGCCGCGCCTGCTCGGATTTGCGGCGGCATACAGCGCCGCGCGCTTGAAACAAATACTGGAACGGCGCTCGAAAATTTACGGCCAAAGGAAGTTCGGAAACTGAAAATCGTCATTCTTGGCCCCGACGGCGCGGGCAAGAGCACCGTCATCGACGGATTATTACGCGGACTGGATCGGGCAGGGCGCGCGGCGGCGGTGCGCCACCTGAAGCCGCGGGGAATCAGTCCACAACGCGGCGAGCCGGGAGCCATTGTCGCCGACCCTCATGGCAAGCCGCCCCGGCCGGTGCTTTTGTCCCTGGCCAAGATACTGGTCTGGCTCATCGAGGAATGGTATGCCAACCTCTTCCATGATAAAAAGGAGACGCTGCTCATCTGCGACCGCTACTATCATGACCTGCTGGTCGATCCCCTGCGCTATCGCTACGGCGGGCCGCCATGGATGGCCCGTCTGGTGGGCAAGCTGATGCCGCAGCCTAAGCTGTGGGTCTTATTGGATGCCCCGGCGGAGGTCTTGCAGGCGCGCAAGCAGGAGGTCTCGCTGGAGGAATCCGCGCGCCAGCGCCAGGCCTATCTGGCCTTCGTTTGCCAGCAGCGCGAGTATGCGATCGTCGACGCCTCGCAGCCGCTGGACAGGGTGATTGCCGATGTGGAGCGGGCCGTCACGGCAATCGATAGCGCCAACCGGATCACGGAGAAACCATGAGGATTCTGCTTTCGGCCTATGCGTGCGAGCCGAATCGAGGATCGGAGCCGGAGGTTGGCTGGCAGAGGGCACGGCACATGCTGGCGCACGCCGATGAGGTGTGGGTGCTGACGCGCGCCAACAACAAATCCGTGATTGAAGCAGACCATCTGAGCCACGCTCCCGGACTGCATTTTATCTACTACGACCTTCCCCGGTGGGCCTTGAGGCTGAAGAAGCAGGCCTGGTTTCTTCCTGCCTATTTCATCCTATGGCAGTGGGGAGCGTACCGCGTGGCGGCCGTGCTTCATCGCGACAAGCCATTTGACCGCGTCTACCACGTGACCTTTGCCAGTATGCAATGCGGCTCCTTCATGGGCCGGCTGGGAGTTCCATTTGTAATCGGACCTATCGCGGGCGGAGAGCGAGCGCCTTTACGTCTGCGTCGCGGAATGCCGTTCCGCGGCCAGGCAAGCGAACTGCTGCGCGACGTGGGAATTCTGTTGCAGCGCTACAGTCCACTTGCCCATTTGGCCTTTGCCGCCGCCGAGCGCATCTATGTGACGACAGCGGACAGTCTCCGGCTGGTCCCGTCAAAATGGCGCTCCAAGACGGCTGTGCATCTCGCCATTGCAACCGACGGTCAGGCCGCGCGAAATGAATCGCGGCAGGCGCCAGCGCTGCCGCGATTTGTGTTTGCCGGGCGCCTGCTGCATTGGAAGGGCGCGCATTTTGCAATTCGGGCGCTGGCTGAAGTCAGACGAACAGTTCCAGAGGCGACTCTCACTCTCGTTGGGAGTGGCCCGGATGAGCAGTGGCTGCGCGATGTAGCGGAGCAATGCGGGGTGGCGGAGGCGGTGGAGTTCGCCGGCCAGCTTCCCCGGGAGCAGCTTTTAGGATCGCTTCAGAGTTATACCGCCCTGGTTTTTCCCAGTCTTCATGATTCAGGTGGATTCGTGGTGCTGGAGGCCTTGCAGCGCGGAGTGCCGGTAGTTTGTCTCGACCTCGGCGGTCCCGGCGTCATGGTCAACGAGTCCTGTGGAATCGTTGTTCCAACAGCAGGCGCTGATGAAGCCCGAGTGGTGGACGGCATTGCCAGCGCCATGATTTCCCTGGCGCGGATGCCGGCCGCGGAACTGCAACGCCTGTCGGCGGGAGCTATTGCCAGGGCTAACGAGCTATCATGGCCCAGGTTGACGGAAAGCATTGTTGGACGCGGAGATTCTGAGTGAATATTTAGCCATTGCGCGCTGAAATCTCCGTTATCTTGGCGCCCTGCCGGGCGCCGCCGGCGGCAAACTTACACCGGAATCTTGAAGTTACTGGAAAAGGGCAAAGCGGCTATATGAAGCAACCCGCAGGATGGACAGACAATAGCGAATGCGAGATCCAAGGGTCACGGCCCTTGAGACGCCTTTCGTTTATGCGGTTTTTAATGCGCTACCCTGTTTTCCTTCTTGCGTTTGGTCCGCCGATATTCAGATCTACCAAGGGGATTGACATCACGCAGGGGCAGGTGGACGTCTGGAGTTTCCTTCAGGCTGGCTTGCTGGGCGCGGTTGCCCTGCGGGCAATCGGCCGCCTGGCGGCTGCGAAGTCCATCCTCATTCCCCCAAAGATTCAATCCATCCTCAAATACGTCTTCTTCCTCGGCCTTTTGTTCCTGGCGTCAGTGATCTACTCTCCCAGCAGGCTGGCAACCGCGGCATATTCCTTCTTGTATCTTCTTACGATCATTTGCGTTGCGGAATTTATCGTCGATGTATATCGCAACCCGCCCGATTGGGTGCAATGCCTGTTTTGCCTGAGGTTCATATTATTTCTGCTGCTGGTCGTGGTTTGCTTGGCGCTGGCCGTGAATCCGGAACTGGTCATGGTGGTTCTGCCGGGAGAGGGAATACGCCTCCTTGGGAACGCAGTGGCGCCCATGCCTGTAATCTCCCCGCTCATCGCGATTATCTCGGCTTACAGCTTTCTGTATTCGCTGGAATCCAGGTTTCTCGCCTCTCTCTTCTTCTTGATCGGTCTGGCGGGAACATTGCTGACACAGGTTCGCGGAAGCGAAATAGCGCTGTTCGTCTGTCTTTTGTTTCTGGCGACCCTGTGGGCGAAGACCGGCAAGCGCGCCGCTTATCTGCTCATCTCCGGGCTTATGGCCTCCATTCTTTTTTCCGTTGCGGTTGCGGCAGTTGTCGGACCAAAGCGCATTTTGGATAGGTTCAATCGGGGCGAGAGCGCCGAGGGCATTGCAAGCGCCAGCGGAAGAACTGAAATCTGGGCTTTTGTCATTCGCTACTGCGCGACCCACCCGTGGGGGATGGGGTACGTTGATGGCTTCAGAGTTTTGTTCAAGGAGCATTTTCTCTTGGGCTCGGGGGTGATTGTTGAGCGTATCGGGACCGCCCACAATACATTCGTTGATGTCCTGGCCGGGGCCGGCTGGCTGGCGCTGGCGGTCTATCTGATAATCATCGCGAAGACCGTCAAGCTGGCATGGCGCTTCGCCAGCAGGCAAACTCCTCCAAGTCCGGCGATGGACAGCGCGCCCCGTCACGCGATTCGATGCGCGCTGGTGCTGCTTATTTTTTGTTTAGCGTATGGGATGAGCACCACCGAGTTCTCCGCTCCCTTGAGGGCTGGTTTCTATATTCTGTACATCATCATCGCCATCATCCTCGGCGCCGCGGCGGAAATGATCGCCCGCGCCCGGAATCTGTCTCCCTCCCAGTAATTTTTCACGAATCAGGGAAATGCGAATTGATGCCAACTTTATGAAAATTCTCATAGCGCATAACCGGTATCAATTGAGCGGCGGCGAGGACGCGGTGGTACGCGACGAGGCCGGGTTGCTGCGGCGTCATGGCCACGGCGTGGAGCTGCTGGAGCAGGATAACGACGCCATCCGCGGCCTGCGCGGCAAACTGTCAGCCTCCGCGTCCATCTTTTATTCACCCAGTGCGCGCCAGCGGATGAGGCAGGCGATTCAATCCTTCCAGCCGGCTGTGGTGCACATTCACAACTGGTTCCCGATGCTGTCGCCCTCGATTATCCTGGAAGCCAGCGCCGCGGAAGTGCCCGTTGTGCAGACCTTGCATAACTTCAGGATGCTCTGCGCCAACGCCCTGCTTTATCGCAATGGGGTTATCTGCACGGACTGCCTGGGCAAGCCGCTTCCGCTCGACGGCGTATTCCATGGCTGCTATCGCGGCAGCCGGGCGGGCAGCGCCGTCGTCACGGCGGCCTATGCCTTCCACCGCCTGCTGCGCACCTGGGAGCGCGTCGATCTCTTCATTGCGGTTTCCGCCTTTGAACGCGAGATTCTGGTTCGCGGCGGCTTGCCTGCCGAAAAGGTTGTGGTGAAACCGAATTTTGTCGCTTCGGACACCTGGAAGGCAGAGAGAACCGCCGAAGACACCGCGCTTTTTGTCGGACGGCTGTCGCCGGAAAAGGGGATTCGGACGCTGCTGGCGGCGTGGAATACAGGCCGGATTCCGCTTCGGCTGAAAATCATAGGCGATGGCCCCATGGCGGACGAAGTGCACTCCTGCGCGGCCAGAAGCAGGAACATTGAATCCATGAGAATCCCGCTAGCTCAGCAGTTATCGGCTTGATTGTTAGGGACGGTTTCTTGCGGATGGTTTGAATCTTGGGGACGCCGATGCTAACTTGGAGTTCAAGAGATGCCGATCAGTATTCTATTTTTATGCCTTGCGCGGGATTGTGCCGATACCATTCCCCGTTTTTTCGCCTACCTTGACCGGCTTGAATCCGCGGGGTTTCGCTGCGCGGCGATCATCGGCGAGAATAGATCGTCCGACGGAACTCGAACGCTGATAGAAGAGGCGGCCGGTCCAAAGATCGCCCTGCTGGACACAACCCTGATGGCATCTGGCAAGAGCCGGCTGGTCCGCATGGCGATGGGGCGGCAGGCGCTTCTGGATGCGGCCGAAGCGCGCGGAATCAGCGAAGACTTTATCTGCGTCGTCGACCTGGACAATGTAATCGTCAACCCGCCCAGCCCCCCGGCCGTTCGCGCGGCGGTCGAGCGGCTCCAAGCTGACGCCACCATATTCGCCGTGGGCGCTACGTCGTTTCCCGTGTACTACGACCTGCTTTCGCTGCGAGTCGAGGGTTACGAGTTTTTGTCAAATCTCAACAAGGAAATCACGGACGCAAAGAAGCGCCCCTGCAGCTATTTCCGTTTTCACCAGGAACATATCTACGACAATCAAAGGCTCATGACCAGAGACCTCCCTGTCCTATGCGCCTCGTCATTCAATGGATTTTGCCTCTACAACGCCTCGGACTATTGTTTAGGCTCGTATCGCGCTGACGATGAGGCAGATGTCTGCGAGCACGTCAGCCTTAACTTATCCATCGGCCGGGTTACTGGCAAGAAAATGCAGATTTCGCGCGACTTGGTTATTCAGGCCCCCGCGGATCATATCCCTGTCGGTTTCTTCCGGTTCTGGTCCAATCGAATAGTGAAACGATTGTCCAGATTTCGGTGAATAGCAATTGGAGAACCGCTCTAGAACTACTTGCGCAGCAACGCGCCTCCGGGCGGCTGCGGCTGCATCAACCTCAACGGCGGCAGCGCCACCTTCGCCTGGCCGATCAAGCCGGGGGGAGCCTTGGCCCTGGTAGGCGACATCACCGCCGCCCACGCCGGCTCCATTTCCAGCACCGGCAAAAGCCTCACCTTGAGCTCCTATACGGCCGGAGCCCACTATCGGCTCAAGCTGGGCCACTCGCCGAACTCCTCATCATGGCAACCCTTCGGTCAGGCGCTGATCGGGCTGGCGCACTCCAGCGGAACGCTTGGTTCAAGGGCAGAACTCTTTGACCGCCAACGCCGGATCAGCCTTCGCCGCCAATCTCGGTGGTGGCGTCGACTGGCGGGCCAGCCGGCGCTTCTCCGTTAGGCTCTTGGAAGCCGACTACCTCGTCACCACCTTCGGCAACGGCGTCAACGACCACCAGAACAGCCTTCGCCTCGGCGCGGGCGTGGTGATGCGCTTCGGAAAGTGACGACCGGAGGCAGCCGGAGCTCCTATCGCGGTTTTACAGCCCGGGAACGGTGGGCGCGAAACCTATGCTCGAATGGGCTCGATCAGGCCGCGAAAAATCAGGCCGGGAAAAGCAGCTCCGAAGTGGAGGGCATTGTAGCCAGGCCCGCGCGACGGCGGGGCGGCCGGGGCTGCGGCGAGCTGAGCAGGCTGGCAATCTCGCGCAGCTCGGCGCGGGCACGATCGATGGTCAGGGCGAGGTCGTCGAAGAGCTGCCCTGAGCCGTTCGCAACCGCCAGCGGCAACTGGGGCTGCGGATCGCCTTGAGCCTCTGGCTGCGGAGCCGGCCGTCGGTGGCCCTGCTCCAGGGACTGCCGTGCGCCAGCCAGCGTGTAGCCCTCGGTGTGGACCAAGTGCTTGATCTTCAAGGCCAGTTCAACGTCGCGGCGGCGGTAAAGCCGCTGGCCGGTTCCGCTTTTGTTGGGCTTGAGCTGGGGAAACTGCGTCTCCCAGAAGCGCAGAACATAGGTTTCGACGCTGCAAATGCGGGCCACATCCCCGATCTTGAAGTAGAGGCGGTCGGGAATAGCGGGTGCGTCGGGGTCACGTTTTTGCGATAGTTGCATGGCCATAATGAGGACGAGGAGGACACCGCAACTGGGATAAAACCCTGCTTATGAGGGATTATAGGCACAATTTGCACCATTTGCGCAGCAAAATTAATAAATTGGCCAATTTAATTGGGAAATTGGCGGAGTGCAAGCCTGGATGGGCGGAAAATCGCGCCGGGCCTGCGAAGGTTACGCTGTTTCGGGGCGTGTGACGGGCCTGCGGGCGGGAGAGTGGCTTGGCGCGGCGCGCAGATACTGCTCCGGCCAACTGGCGGACTCCCCCAGAGCGGCGGCTGCGCGGAGCGGCCAGTAAGGGTTGCGCAGCAGTTCGCGGCCCAGCAGCACCAAGTCAGCTTCGCCTTGAGCCACGATGGCATTGGCCTGGACGGGGTCGGTAATCAGGCCCACGGCGGCGGTGGGAATACCGGCCTCGCGGTGGATTCTGGCGGCAAACACGACTTGGAATCCGGGGCCGGAGGGGATCTGGGCGTTGGGAACCAGCCCGCCGGAGGAGACGTCGATCAGATCGACGCCGCGCTCGCGCAGCAGATGGGCCAGTTGAACGGATTCGTCGATGGACCAGCCGCCTTCCGCCCAGTCGGTGGCCGAGATGCGGACGAAGAGCGGCAGGTGGGCCGGCCACGCGGCGCGTACGGCGTCTGCGACCGCGAGAAGCAGACGGGCCCGGTTTTGAAAGCTGCCACCGTAGGCGTCGATGCGCTGGTTGGCGAGCGGAGAAAGGAATTGGTGGAGCAGGTAGCCGTGGGCGGCATGAATCTCTACCATGTCGAAGCCGGCCTTGAGGGCGCGCCGCGCCGCCAGGACAAATGCGTCGATGATGATGGAGATGCCGGCCTGGTCGAGAGGCTGGGGTACGGCGTAGTCCGGCGCGAAGGCCAGCGCGCTGGGCGCAACGGGTTGCCAGCCCCCCTCGGCGGGCGAAAGCAGTCTCTCACCGGCAAAGGGAATGGCCATGCTGCCTTTGCGCCCGGCGTGGGCCAGTTGAATGCCGGCGCGGACGCCTTGGGAGTGGATGAATTGGACAATCCGTTCCAGAGCGGGGATGTGGGCGTCGTCCCAAATCCCAAGATCGCCTGAGGAGATGCGGCCCTCGGGGAGGACGGCCGAGGCTTCCACGGTGACCAGGCCGACGCCGCCCTGGGCGCGGCTACCCAGATGGACGAGGTGCCAATCAGTGGCGAAGCCATCCCGCGCGGAGTACTGGCACATGGGCGAAACTCCGATGCGATTGGCAAAGCTGACCGAACGAAGTTGGAAGGGGGAAAAAAGCGAAATCTTCATTTTTTAATGGATGCGGGCGAACGGAGAGAGATTCAAGGCGAACCGGTTGGGCGCTGGCGCTGGCGAAGAATCGGGCTGGAGCGAAGGCCTGTTAGCAGCGGCAAGTTGATCCTGCTGCCAGCGGCTTAGCGGGTTGGCGATTTGGCGGGAAGCTGGTGGGATTCGAGCAGGCTGGCGACCAGGGCGATGGGCAGGCCGACGACGTTGAAGTAGCAGCCCTCGATGCGCGGAATCCAGCGGGCGGCGCGGCCCTGTATGGCGTAGGCGCCGGCTTTGTCCATTGGTTCGCCGGTGGCGATGTAGGCGGAAATTTCCTCGTCGGAGAGGGTGAGGAAGCGGACTGCGGTGACCTCGGCGGCGGCCTCGGCGGAGCTGGCGGTGACCAGGGCGACACCGGTGATGACCTGATGGGTGCGCCCGGAGAGCAGGCGCAGCATACGGGCGGCGTCGGCGGCGTCGACGGGCTTGCCGAGGATGTGGTTGTCGAGCGTGACGGTGGTATCGGCCCCCAAAACCGCCAGGGACTCGCCGTCCAGGCCTTCTGCTTCCTGAGACGAGACTGAAGCGGCATTTTGAGGCGCGGCTGAAACTGCTTCCTGGGGCGCGGCGAAGGTTGCCCTCAGCTCATCGAAGACGGCCTGGGCCTTTTCGCGTGCCAGGCGGGTGACATAGGCGATGGGCTCTTCGCCGGGGTTGGGCTCCTCGGGGATGTGGGCGGGATGAACCTTAAAGGAAAAACCGGCCTGGGTGAGCAGTTCGCGTCGGCGGGGAGATGCGGAGGCTAGAACCAGCATAGGAAGATTATGGCAGCCGGCGGGAAACCGAAGCGGAGCCTACTTGCCGAGTTTGGCGCGGATCCACAGCACGAAAAAAAACGGCAGGGCCACGGCGAGCGCCAGCAGGAAGGCGGGAAAGCCTACATAGCGATAGCTGGCGGCGTAGCTCACCGCGTGGTGGCCGAAGAGGTTCCAGGCCAGCAGCGCGAAGATGGCGAGGGTAGTCGAGACGAAAAAAGTGAAGAACGCCGTGGCGAAGCTCAGCAGCAGGCTGGTGAATAGGCCGAAGCCCCGGAGCGGAAAGCCGAAGACTCTTCCGCCGGTTTGGCCTCGGGTTTGCTCCGATTGCGTCACCTTGAGAGCCTCCGTGGTCTAGAATACAGTCTGAATGGCGACGAGCGCACAAATCGAACTTTGGCACGCGGAGAAGGTGGCCACGCAGGTGACCGTGCTTCAGGCCCCCAACGGAATTCACTACGCAATGTGGGGCGAGACGCGCGTCTCGGACGCCGATCTGGAGCACTTGGTGGGCGCCGTGCCGGCCACGCTTTCGGCCGCGATCGACCACCACGCCTATTACTTTGTTCCGCTGGCCATCGCCGACACGGAAGAGACCATGGTCGCGCCCGGCTACACGGTGGACCTGGGCGACCGCGCCATCTGCCACCGCAACGCCGTCTTCGGCACGACCGAGGCGGTTTTTCTATCCACGCGGCTGGTCGAGGACCGTTTTGGCCTGGCCTTCGAGTTTTTCATCAACGTGGCCCACAACTTTGTCGAGGCCACGGGGGTTCCAGTGAGCTTTTCCACGCTGGTCTGGCAGCAGGCCGAGACCCAGGTGCGTGGCGAAACCAGCCAGGACGCCTGGGAGACCCGCCGCCGCGCCCAAGATGTGCGCCATCCGGAGAGCAGCGCCGGCCCCAAGGGCATCGATGAGCAGGCGCGCAGCGCCTACTTCGAGTCGGCCTTCAGTGACGCGCTGGCGATTTATATGCTCTCTCTGGCCGTGGACTTCGACTACCACGACCTGCGCGAGCGCGACTATCCGCTGCTGGCCGCCCCGGCTCTGGCCGAGCGCCTGCGCCACGTCGCCAACCTCTTCCCCGCCAACCAGGGCTACGAGTTCCAGGTGCTCTACCGGCGCAAGGGGTAAGGGTAAGGGCGAGGCGCGCTTCCGGGTCCGTCACACTACAAGCCGATTTTGCGGGGGAGCAATCCACCGCAGGGCAGCGCCGCGGCCGGAACTGGCCAGTTTCACAGGTTCACAGGTTGCGTGTTTTTGTGCTGGAAGAGTATAAAAATCTTTTATTTTGAATTAGTTAGATGAGGCTCCACAGTTTCACAGGCCAAAACAGAAAAAACGAAACCGGGCCGGGCGTTGATGGCGAGTTTCGCCCGCTTTTCCTCTATTAGCCAGTATGCGCCATCGGAGGGTTATTCCCGGCACAAGAGTTTGGGAGGGTGCGTTTCCCTGTTGCCCGCCGGGTCGAGGCTCGTGCTCTCCCACCCTTGAATCAAAAAGCGATGCAAGGATGGGGCACCCGGCACCCAGTTTACTTACTCCCCGGACCTGCGCCACCCGCCCAAGTGCTCAAAAGAGCACACTCTTCGCTGTGATGACAAACGACAATGGACGTCTAGTTACGCTGAGGATTCTCCGAGGAGTGCGCCATGACAGAAGTTCATGATTTTCCATCCATTCCCGCCAAAATTCTGCTGCCCATTGACTTTAGCTCATCGTCCAGGGCGGCATTTGAGATGGCAGCGGATCTTGCTCTACATTTTCACGCTGAACTCCATCTGGTTCATGTTATTCCGGCCTTCCCAACCACAACCTTCCGCGATTTTGCTCCCGAAGAGGCGTTTCTGCAGGAGGCAAGAACTCATGCGGAGCAGCGTCTGGCAAAGTGCCAAGCGGTTCTTGCCTCCAGAGGAGTCTCTTCCAGTTTCAGCGTTGAAACCGGCAATGACGTAGTGGAAAACATCATGAACGTGATAGAGCGCGAGCATATCGACATGGTCGTGATCTCCACTCATGGCCTCTCCGGGTGGCATCCGCTGGTCTTCGGTTCGATTGCCGAGAAGATCCTGAAGCTTGTGCAGTGCCCCCTCTTGCTTCTTCACTCGGCAAAGCCGAAGGGCGGGAAGAGCCCCAAGGAAGGCGCTTCGGACTTCGGCGCTTTCGAGAATGTTGACAGTAAAAGCATCAGTACAGAGCTCTGATGACAAGTACGAACAATGCCGTTGCTCCCGCATTACCGGGTCATGATATCGCCTCAAAATGGCTCTCAAGCGATGAGGCGCGGACCCGTCTTGAAAGAGACGGTCCCAATGCCATGCCGGACACCTCGGCTCATCCACTGCGCAATGCATTGGCCAAATTCTGGGCGCCGGTACCATGGCTACTCGAAGCGTCCATTGTGCTTGAGATCGTTCTGCACAAGTATTACGAGGCTGCAATCATCGCGGCCTTGCTGGTCTTCAATGCGGCACTTGCCTACTTCCAGGAGAGTCACGCGCAGGCAACCCTTGCCGCTCTGAAATCCCGTTTGGCACTCAACGCCTCAGTCCAGCGAGACGGCGAATGGAAGACTGTGCCGGCGGCGGAATTGGTATGCGGCGACCTGGTGAAGCTGTCCCTTGGCGGCGTGGTCGCTGCGGATGTGCATCTGACCGGCGGATCGGTGGAACTCGATCAGTCGATGCTCACGGGCGAGTCTTTGCCCATTGAAGCCGGTGCAGGCGTGGACACCTATGCCGGCGCGCTCGTCCGGCGCGGTGAAGCAACGGCTGTAGTGACGGCAACCGGCGCCCGCACCAAGTTCGGCCGAACCGCGGAACTCGTTCGCACCGCGCATGTGGTAAGCACACAGCAGAAAGCTGTGCTCGAAATTGTGCGCAACCTGGCGGTTTTCAATAGCCTCGTAATCCTTGCCATGGGCATCTACGCCTATAGCCATGCGATGCCATGGAGTGAGATTGTCCCTCTGTTGCTCACTTCGGTTCTTGCGGCGATCCCGGTGGCCTTGCCCGCCACATTCACCCTAGCCGCAGCGGTTGGAGCTCGCTCTCTAGCGAAGTTGGGCGTTCTGCCGACACGGCTTTCTGCCGTGGACGAGGCAGCTTCGATCGATGTCTTGTGCTCGGATAAAACCGGAACTCTGACCGTCAATGCGCTTTCCGTAACCAGCGTTCGCCCATTGCCGGGGTTTGACGAAGCCCACGTACTCGGGATGGCATCGCTGGCAAGTTCCGAGGGTGGTCAGGACCCCGTCGATGCGGCGATTCGTTCCGCGGCTTCCCACCAGCCGGCGCAGGACCTGCCAAAGCTGGCGACATTTGTGCCGTTTGACCCAGCCAAAAAGACCTCAGAGGCGACCGCGACAGACGCAAAGGGAGCCCCGGAACGCATTATCAAGGGCGCCTATACTGCGGTCATTGCGCTCACAGCCCCGTCGCCCGGCGCGGCTGCGATCGTTGACGAGCTTGAGAAGCAAGGCTTCCGGGTTCTGGCAGTAGCGGCAGGGCCCGCGGCTTCCGTTCAGCTTATCGGCATGATCGCCCTCAGCGACCCTCCGCGCTCGGATTCGAGTTCTCTTATCTCAGAGTTACATACGCTCGGCGTGGCCATGGTGATGGTGACGGGAGATGCACCGGCGACGGCGGCAATCGTGGCTCATGACGTAGGGTTGACCGGGCCTGTTTGCCCGCCCGGAAAGCTTCCCGAGGGCATCAAGCCGGAGGACTTCGCAGTATTCGCGAGCATTCTTCCAGAGGGCAAGTATGACCTTGTCAAGGCCTTCCAGAAAAGCGGGCATGTGGTCGGGATGTGCGGCGATGGGGCCAATGACGCACCTGCGCTGCGGCAGGCGCAGATGGGCATTGCCGTTTCGACCGCTACCGATGTGGCCAAGTCGGCAGCAGGAGTTGTCCTCACTGAAGCTGGGCTGGGCGGCATTGTTGCCGCTGTAAAAGAGGGCCGGATCACGTTTCAGCGCATTCTTACCTATACGTTGAATTCGGTGATGAAGAAAATCATGCAGGTGCTCCTGCTGGCTGTGGGCCTGGTCATGACCGGGCACGCGGTCCTGACACCCATGCTGATGGTCATCGTGATGATCACCGGCGACTTCCTCTCCATGTCGCTGACCACGGACAGAGTCCGGCCTTCGAAGATGCCGAACTCCTGGCAAATCGGCAGGATCACGATCGCCGGCGTCCTATTGGGGGCCTGTTTCCTTGCTTTCTCTACCACAATCCTCGCCGTTGGCAGATTCGAATTGCATCTGGGAATAGACGCACTCAGAACCCTTTCCGCGGTCGGTATTGTGTTTGGCAGCCAGGCCACAACCTACGTGATACGCGGTCGGCAACACCTATGGGGATTGCGCCCCAGCCTCATCCTCGTGCTGTCTTCCGTAGCGGATGTTCTTATCATCTCGACACTGGCGATTTGCGGAATCGCCATGACTCCCTTGGCCCTCTGGGTCGTCGCCTGCGAGTTTGCCGCTGCAATCGCGTTTGGATTGTTCCTGGACGTAGTAAAGATTCCGGTCTTTGCTCGCCTCCGCATCTCATGAATACGACCACAACGCCGTTTGACATGGTAGTGCCGGGTGCCAGGCGCCCCATCCTTCGCGCACTTTGCGAAGGGTGGGCGATCGACGCCGTTTGTTCTTCCCACCGCAGGCAGTTGGCCCCACCGCAGGCAGTTGGCCGCAGGTGGATTAAACTGAAGAAAGCATGAAAGATTCCGCCGTTCTGCTGATTAACTGCCCGGACCAGAAGGGTTTGGTGGCCCGCGTCTCCTCGCTGCTCTACCGGCATGGGGCCAACATTCTGCACGCCGACCAGCACCAGGACCACGACCTGGGCCTCTTCTTCATGCGCGTCGAGTGGGCCCTGCATGGCCCGGCGGGGAGCCTGGCTGGCCCGGATGAACACGCGCAAGAGCTGCTGGCTGGCGCGAAGTCCAGCTCTAAATCTTGTTCGTCTGCCCGTTCCGAGGCTGGTTCGAAAGTCCGCCACGAGGCTGGTCTGAAAGTACACCCCGAAGCTGGCTCGCCCACACGCTCGGAGGCTGGCTCGAAGGCCCGCCTGGAGGCTGCTTCGGCGGCCAACGCGGAGGCCTTTGACCTGGAGGCCTTCAAGGCCGAATTTGCGCCGCTGGCCGCCGAGCTGGGCATGAGCTGGCAGTTGACCTCGAGCGCCCGGCGGCCGCGCGTGGCCCTTTTCTGCTCGCAGTACCTGCACTGCATGGCCGACCTGCTGCACCGCTGGCGGACCGGGGAACTGGTCTGCGAGATTCCCCTCATCATCTCGAACCACCGCGCGGTGGCAAATCTGGCGGCCTTCTACGGCGTGGCCTTCGAGCACGTGCCGGTGACCGCCGCGACGCGCGAGCAGGCCGAAGAGCGGCAGCTCGAACTGCTGGAGCGGCACGGAATTGAGCTGGTGGTGCTGGCGCGCTACATGCAGATTCTTTCGCCAGTATTCGTCGCCCGCTACCCGGCCGCGATCATCAACGTGCACCACTCGTTTCTGCCCGCCTTCACCGGGGCCCGGCCCTACCACGCCGCCCACGCCCGCGGCGTGAAGCTGATCGGGGCCACCAGCCACTACGTCACCGAGGTGCTCGACGACGGGCCCATTATCGAACAGGACGTGGCGCGCATCTCGCACCGCGACCAGGTGGAAGACCTGGTGGCCCGCGGACGGGATCTGGAGCGCATGGTCCTCTCCCGCGCCGTACGCTGGCGGCTGGACCGGCGGATTCTCTGCTACGGGAACAAGACGGTGGTCTTCGACTAAGGCGGGACGCCGGGCGGCGATGCGCCGGGCAAGCGCATCTTCACCGATGAGCCGATGGGCGCGGCCATCAGCGCCTGCCGCTTCGATTGAGGCGCGCTTCAGGCCAGTCTCTCGAGCAGAATGCCCAGGCCGGCTCCGGCGAGAATCAGCCAGGTGGCGTTGACCTTGTAGCGCACCAGCAGCGCGACGCTCGCGAGACCCAGCGCCCAGGTCCAGCCGTCCACCAGGGTGGCGCGGCCCAACACAATCGCCACTGCTGCCATCAGCGCCACGGCGGCCGCATTCACGCCGTCAAGGAAGGCGGCGGCCAGTTTGGATTTACGGATGTGGATGGCCAGCGCGCCCACCAGAGCCGCCAGCAGGAAGGAGGGCAGGAAGATGGCCGCGGTGGCCACGGCAGCTCCGGCCCACCCGCGCAGCAGGTAGCCCAGAAAGGTGGCCGTGGCAAAGACCGGGCCGGGCGTGATCTGGCCGGCGGTGATGGCGTCCAGCAACTGGGATTCCGTGATCCAGTGCAGGCGGTCCACCAGGTCGGCCTTGAGAAAGGCGATCAGCACGTAGCCCGAGCCGAAGACCACCACCCCCAGCTTGAGGAAGACGAACAGGATCGGAACGAGCCCGACTGTGCAGACCGCTGCGCCGTTTATGACGGAACAGAGTGCGGAAAGAGGCCGCATTCCGCGCAGAATACCTGAAAAACCTCCTTCAGGGGCGAAAACCTCCACGGCTTTTGCAGAATTCATGCAGGGGATGAAGCCCGTTCCCTTCACCGGCAAGGGTTTCACCGCGGTCTGTAGTGGCAGAGCTGCCAGCCCCATCGCCGCCGCCGGCCGTGACCCCGGCCACGCCGCCAGGCCGAGCGCAACGCCGCCCGAGGCCAGCAGCACCAGAATGGCCGGCGCTCCCGCCAGGACCGCCGCAAAGCACGCCAGGCCACCCAGGGCCAGCCGCCAGCCGCGAAAGGCCATCCGGCCCAGATTCCAAATCGCCTGAACAATGATCGCCACCATGACCGGCTTAGCCCCGTAGAGCAATCCCTGCGCCTGGGGCAGGCTGCCAAAGCGCACATAAGCCCAAGCCAAGGCCAGAGTGGCCAGCGAGGCGGGGAGGATGAAGCAGGCGCCGGCAATCGCCAGGCCCATGAACCCGGCGCGGCTATAGCCGAGCGTCATGGCCATCTGGGTGGAACTGGGACCGGGCAAGAGGTTGCAGGCGCCCACCAGGTCAAGAAAGTGTGTGCGGCTCATCCATCCGCGCCGCTCGACGGCCTCGCGCTCCATCAGCCCGATGTGCGCCGCGGGGCCTCCAAAGGCCGTCAGTCCCAGGCGTAAAAAGAGGCGGAACACCTCGCCGAGCGGAGATTTGCGGGTCGGCGCGGACATACTCCAAAACTCCTCTTATTCTGTGCCCTGTTCTTAAAGCCCCGATTGGTACCAGCGTCTTCTGTGGCCCATTCTGAGGCCGGAGTCAATGAGGATGGCCACCAGGCTGAAGAGCAGGTACAGCTCAACTCGCGCCTCGTAGCAGAAGCTCAGCCAGCCGTAATGGAGGAGATTGGCGGCCAGAGGAAATGGACCCAGCGGCCTGCCCAGCCCGATGGGCAGCTTGGCGGCCAGGGCGGCCAGGATGAACAGCAGCAGCACCAGCGCGGCATCGCCCGCGTAGAGATTCAGCAGGATCACGGCACCGCCCAGGATTTCAACCCCACCCGCCAGCGGAGCCAGCAGATGGGGCACGGGCAGGCCGATCGAGGCAAAGCGCCCCTCGCCCAGTTCCTCGGGCCGGATGAACTTGAGGGCGCCCTCAAGCAGAAACACCAGGCCCACGATCAACCGGATGAGGATCATGGGAAGATCTCGGCGCACCGTTCCGCCTCCATTTGCTGGCTGCCTCCGGCGCTGCCTGTTCAAATGCGGGAAAAGGCCGGAGGTCATACCCGATATGGAGAAGCATACCGCAGAGGCCAAAGGCAGGAGCAGAAAAGAGGAAAATTCGCCAACTAATTTCCGAAAAATGGCTCATTTCAGAGAAGATGAAGCTAACAGAAACCGCTAACCCGCCTGAGTCCGTTAGACTGTGGGCTGTATCCTAATTCACCGGGTTCCTGGCGGCGGGAGTTTGCCGCTGAGGTGGTAAAATCGTTCTTTCCTTAAGATGCAGGATCAGATTTTCAGCTGTGAGGGTGCCGATATTCTTCCCGTGAAGCCGAACCTGAAGGCGAACTATGGACCGCACCAGAATTTGTGCTCGGCGCAGGGCTCAGGCCCGGTGAAGATTCAGCACAATTCCACCTTCCGCGCCTGGCGGACCACGAGCGGCCTAGTGCGCGTGATGCTGGTGCTCGTGCTGGCGCTCGCCGCCGGCGCGGCCCTGGCCCAGCAGTCGCAGACCATCGATTCAATCCGGGTCATCGGCAACCGGCGCATCCCCAGGGAGACCGTGCTGGCGCGGCTCTTTACCCACGCCGGCGACACCTACGACCCGGTCTCGATTGAGCGCGACTTCAACTCGCTGTGGAATACGGGCTACTTCGACGATGTGCGCATCGAGCGCGAGGACTCGGAGAGGGGCGTCATCCTGAACGTCTTCGTCCGGGAGAAGCCTACCATCCGCGAGATCAATTACAAGGGGCTGAACGCGGTCTCGGTCTCGGACGTGCTGGACCGCTTCAAGAAGGAGAAGGTCGGCCTCACGGTGGAGAGCCAGTATGACCCGACCAAGATCAAGCGGGCCGAGACGGTGCTGAAGACGATTCTGGCCGAGCACGGCCACCAGTTCGCCACCATCAAAACCGATGTCAAGACGATTCCCCCGGCCTCGGTGCAGGTGAACTTCAACGTCAAGGAAGGCCCGGTGGTGAAGGTGGGCCAGATCAAGTTCACCGGCAACCAGCATCTGAGCAGCCTGGAGTTGCGCCGCTCGATGAAGAACCTGAAGCCCATCGGCATNNGAGCGGGTGCGCCAGGCCTACCGCGACAAGGGCTACTACAATACCGCCATCGAAGAGCCCAAGACGCAGATCCACGACCAGGGCGGGCTGAACTGGCTTACCTTCCGGCCCAAAAAGGGCAAGCGCATCGATATTCTGATGCCCATTGAAGAGGGCCCCCGCTACCGGCTAGGCACCATCACCTTCACCGGCAACAAGGCGGTGAAAAACGTGAAGGCGCTGCGCTCGACCTTCGCCATCAAAGACGGCGACTGGTTCAATGCCACGGTGATCGGCAAGGGCCTGGAGAACCTCAAGAAGGCGTACGGCCAGTNNTACATCAACTTCGGCGCCATCCCCAAGCCCATCTTCGACGAACAGAAGAAGACCGTCTCGCTGAACATCGACATCGACGAGGGCAAGCCTTTTTACGTTTCGCGCATCGAGTTCCAGGGCAACACCACCACCCGCGACAAGGTGATCCGCCGCGAACTGATGCTCCAGGAGGGGCAGGTCTACAACTCGCAGTTGTGGGAGATGAGCCTGCTGCGTCTGAACCAGCTCGAGTACTTCGAGCCGCTCAGGGTGGATCAGGCCTCGGAGGCTCACCAGGACGCCGAGGCCGGCACGGTGGACCTGCTGCTGAAGGTCAAAGAGAAGGGCAAGAACTCAATCGGCCTGAACGGCGGCATGAGCGGCCAGTCGGGCGCGTTNNCTGGGCGTGAACTACCAGACCAACAACTTCCTCGGCCTGGGCGAAACGCTGAGCCTCTCGGGCAACATTGGCAACACCAGCCGACAGTTCATGTTCGGCTTCACGCAGCCTTACGTGCGCAACCGCCCGCTCAACCTGGGCTTCCAGATCTACAACCAGAAGCAGGACTTCAACTCGGCCAAGAACTACCAGGCCACCACCGGCCAGGCGGTGAACCTGACGGCGGCGCAGCAGTCGCTGACGCAGAACTACAACCAGGCCTCGACCGGCCTGAACGTCTCGGTCAGCTATCCGCTCAAGCGGCACGCCTTCCAGCGCGTGGGCGTGACCTATTCTCTGAGCCGGTCGACGATTACCGCCTTCTCGGCCGCCTCGGAGAGCTTTTTCAATACCATCAGCTTTCGGTCGGGCATTCAGAGCTCCAATGCGCTGGCCGGCATCATCAACAGCTACGCGTCCTTCAGCTACACCTACAACACCATCAACAATCCCATGCGGCCGCGCACCGGCAAGGAGTATTCGGCGGTGCTGCAGACCTCCGGCATCTGGGGCAATGTGCGCTATATCGCGCCGATGGTGGCCTACAAGCAGTTCATGCCGATGCACTACCTGCGTCCCTCGGCCACCGGGCGCAACGTGCTGGGCGTGCGCGCGCAGTTGAGCTACGTGCAGGGCTACGGCGGCGACGTGGCCCCGCCCCAGAACCGCTTCTACTCCGGCGGCGAGGCCGACCTGAGGGGCTTCGACATTCGCGGGGCCACGCCCTACGGCTACGTGCCCACGCGCGTGAATGTGCAGTTGACCAACCCGGACGGCACCCCCGTCCCGCGCAATCCAGGCCTGCCGCAGGAGAACCAATACGTCCAGGTGCCGATTCCGATCTACGGCGTGGCCTCGATCGGCGGCGACACCAACTTCACAAGCAATGTCGAGTACCGCATTCCCATCGCCGGCCCGGTGACCATCTCGATCTTCGACGATTTCGGCATCGACACCGCCTTCAACAAGGGGCAATTGAAGCAGAGCACCGAGGGCTTTGCCTCGCTGCTGTCGCCGCTCTACGGCTGCCCGGTGGTGTACGATGGCGCCTGCGTGGGCGGCATCCCGGGTTCGCAGGTCGGGTTCAAGCGGGATATCCACCCCGTCGCCGGAACCAACTTCGTTCCCCGTATGTCGATGGGCGGCGAGATCGCGGTCATCATGCCGGTGATCAACGCGCCCTTCCGCCTCTACTGGGCCTACAACCCGCTGCGGCTCGACGAGCGGCCCTACTGCAACCTTGGCTCTGGATCGGGAAAGAATCAGAGCTGCAATACGCTGATTACCCCTGCCATGTTCCCGAATGCCAACTCGGACTGCTCTCATCCGCTCAATGCGGGCACCTTCACCTACTGCCAGGCGGTCCAGGGCTACGGAGCGCGAAACCTCTTCCGGGAGCCGCGCAAGACCTTCCGGTTGACGGTTTCGACGACCTTCTGAGGCAGTCTTCAACCAGCAAATCTTGGGGCCGCTCACGTGAGCGGCCCCGATGGTTTTTGCGGTGCGCAAAGAGAGCTTTCTACAGAAAATAAGATGCGCGGGCTTAAATTTTACAATTTTACGGTTTGACGCCCTCACCTCCGGCTCCTATAATCCAGTTTGATCTTACTGATGTCCCGGTTTGCGTCTTTCCCATTTTTCGCGCCAGTTGGCGCGGACAGACCCACAGGAATTCCGAAGGAGCATTACATTCGCATGAAGCGCTCGCTTGCACTCATTGCTACGCTGGCCTCGGGCTTTGTCCTGAGCGCCGCCGCCCAAACCTTGCCTGCTCCCGCCGCCGCGGCGCCTGCCGGCCCGGCCAAGATTGCCGTCATCGCCTTTCAGGTGGCAGTGGCCCAAACCAACGAGGGGCAGCGCAACTTCGCCGACCTGCAGAAGAAATACGACCCCAAGCGTCAGCAACTGAAGGTCCAGAGCGACGATGTCGACAACCTGACCAAGCAGTTGCAGGCGCAGGGCGACAAGCTGAGCGAAGAGCAACGCGCCAGCCGCGCCAAGGTCATCGACGAGAAGAAGAAGAAGTTGGAGCGCTCCGCCGAGGACGCCCAGAACGACTTTCAGCAGGAGATGCAGGAGCTTTACAACGGCCTGGCCTCCAAGGTCTATGACGTTCTGGCCAGCTACGCGCAGCAGCAGGGCTACACGCTGGTGCTGGACGTGGCGCAGCAGCAGAATCCAGTGCTCTATGCCAGCGATTCGACCAACATCACCAAGCACATCATCGACGCCTACAACGTGAAGTCGGGCGTACCGGCTCCTCCGGCCCAGCCGGGCGCCAAGGCTCCCGCCGCACGCTAGGGACTTCGCCAACACAAAGGCTCCGCGATGCGGGGCCTTTTGTGTTTAGAGCGGTTCTCCAATTCACGTACACTGACCAACTTTGTACAAGGTGGCTTTTACTTCCACCCCAGCGACGAAGACCTATCGCCGGGGACCCCGGAGGAAAAAGCCACTCCGCGGCTGAGGTTTCGGCGTATAGCAATTGGAGAACCGCAATACGCGACAACTTTGAAGAGCGGCGGGAGGGCCGTTCACAAGACTGCGAAATTATCAGCAATATTTGCCCACTATCCTGTGGAAAAAAATGTGGATTACTTTAGTGAATTCAGCGATGGGCTTCAGAATTCACTTTTAACTTACAATTATTCCCTTCCAATGATCGAGGTAAATTCTTATTTATCAATCAATAGCGGGAGAACGCCGGCTTCGGATGGCGAGCGGTCCGCAGTCCATGCGCGCAGCAGGGCTGGGGGGGTTATCCACAATTTCAGGTGAAGGGATTGTGAACTGAATCACAATTCAGCGGCTATTTCGACGCATCTTCGCCTATGCGCAGCACCGCCAGGAAGGCCTCCTGGGGAATGTCCACCTTGCCGATGCGCTTCATGCGCTTCTTGCCCTCTTTTTGCTTCTCCAGCAGCTTGCGCTTGCGGCTGATGTCGCCGCCGTAGCACTTGGCGAGGACGTTCTTGCGCAGCGGGGCCACCGTCTCGCGGGAGATGATCTTGGCGCCGATGGCGGCCTGGATGGCCACCTCGAATTGCTGGCGGGGGATCAGTTCGCGCATCTTCGAGACCAGCGCCCGGCCGCGCTCGTAAGCAAAATCGCGGTGGACGATGATGGAGAGCGCATCGACCGGCTCGCCGGAGACCAGAATGTCGAGCTTCACCATGGGCGAGACCCACTCGCCGGCCAACTGATAATCCAGAGACGCGTAACCGCGGGAGATGGACTTCAGGCGATCGTAAAAGTCCAGGACGATCTCGTTCAAGGGCAGCTCGTAGGTGAGCAGGACGCGGGTCGAGGTGACGTACTCGAAGTTCAATTGCCGGCCGCGCTTCTCTTCGACCAGCTTGAAGATGCCGCCGACATATTCTTCGTTGGTGAGAATCTTGGCGGTGATGACCGGCTCGCGGATGCTGTCGATGTTGGTGGGATCGGGCCAGCGCGAGGGATTGTCGACTTCGAGGACCGTGCCGTCGGTGAGCGTGATGTGGTAGCGCACGCCGGGGGCGGTGGTGATCAGGTCCAGCTCGTNNGATCTCCATGTGCAGCAGGCCCAGAAAGCCGCAGCGGAAGCCGAAGCCTAAGGCGGCCGAGCTCTCCGGCTCGAAGAAAAACGAGGAATCGTTGAGGCGAAGTTTTTCCAGGGCGTCGCGGAGCAGCGTGTGCTCGTGCGAATCGACCGTGTAGAGGCCAGCGAAGACCATCGGCTTGATGTCCTCAAAGCCGGGCAACTGGGCCGCAGCGGGCCGCGTGTCGTCGGTGACGGTGTCGCCGATTTTGGTGTCGCTGACGGTCTTGATGGTGGCGGCAAAGAAGCCCACCTCGCCGGCGCGCAGCTCGGCAATCTCGACCGGTTTGGGCATCAAGACGCCCATCGACTCGACTTCGAAGGTTTTGCCATTGGACATGAAGCGGATGCGCTGGCCCTTGCGCAGCGTGCCCTGCATGACGCGCACCAGCACGATAACGCCGCGGTAGGCGTCGAACCAGGAGTCGAAGATCAGGGCCTGCAGCGGGGCATCGGGGTCGCCGGTGGGCGGCGGCAGGCGGTGAACAATCGCTTCGAGCACATCGGCGACGCCCTGGCCGGTCTTGGCGCTCACGGGAATAGCGTCCGTCGCGTCTAACCCAACGGCCTTTTCGATGGCCTCCTGGGTGCGCACGATGTCGGCCGAGGGCAGGTCGATTTTGTTGATGACGGGAATGATTTCCAGACCGTGGTTGATGGCCAGATAAGCATTCGCAAGCGTCTGCGCCTCGACGCCCTGGCTGGCGTCGACCACCAGCAGCGCACCCTCGCAAGAGGCCAGCGAGCGGGAGACCTCGTAGCTGAAGTCGACGTGGCCGGGAGTATCGATGAGGTTGAGCTGATAGGTGTTGCCGTCGTGGGCCTTGTACATCATGCGCACGGCGTGGGCCTTGATGGTGATGCCGCGCTCGCGTTCGAGGTCCATGTCGTCGAGGATCTGGGCCTGCATCGCGCGGCCGGTCACCGAGCCGGTCAACTCGAGCAGACGGTCGCTCAACGTCGACTTGCCGTGGTCGATGTGGGCGATGATGGCGAAATTTCTGAGGAAGCGAGCGTCCATGGGGTTTGGAGAAAGAGGCCCTTTGCGCCATCCGGCGCGCATTGTCCTCATGGCTTAGCTTATCATCGGCATAGTCGTCTCTCGCGGCTGATTGGGTCAGATTGGTTCGGGGGGAGCCGCGTCTGCTTATGCTCATGAATTTACGTCATCTTCGTTTTCCTGGTTTGGCTGTGCCGGCCCTTCTGCTGGCTGGTTGTGCTCCCCATCAACTCGCGGAGCCGCCGCAGGCCACCGCGCCCGCGCTTCCCGCCGCGGCCCGGCAAGTCCCGCGGGCCTCCGCCTTCGCGCCGCAAGCGCTTACCCTTGAGCCGCAGCGGGTGCGCCTGCTGATTCAGCAGGTGGAGAGCGCCTACGCGCGCGGCAATGCCGACTATCGCAAGGGAAAGCTGCCCGAGGCCAAGCTGGAGTTCGATCGCGCCGTGGACCTGATGCTCATGAGCGGCATCGACATCAAGAGCGACGCCCAGTTGCAGGAGGAGTTCGACCGCATTCTGGACGGGGTGAACGGGCTGGAGATGGAGGCTCTGAAAAAGGGCAACGGCTTTGTCTCGAAAGAGGAGACCACGCCGGGCGAGGCGGCCAGCGACGTGACCTTCGTGGTTGATCCGAATGTTGTCGCCAAGGCCAAGTCCTACCTGGCCACGACCCGTTCCGATCTGCCGCTGGTGGTCAACGACTACGTGGCCTCCTACATCAACTTCTTTGCCAATACGCAGCGCGGGCACAACACGCTGCTCCACTCCTTCCAGCGCGCCGGCCGTTACAAGATGATGATCCAGCGGGTGATGGCCGAAGAGGGCGTGCCGCAGGATCTGATCTACCTGGCTGTGGCCGAATCGGGCTTTCAGCCGCGCGCGCTCAATGCGCAATCGGGGGCCGGCGGGATGTGGCAGTTCATGCCGCACGGCAACTACGGGCTGGTGCGCAACCAGTACGTGGACGAACGCTTCGATCCGGAGAAATCCACGCGCGCCTATGCGCGTTACATGAAGTTCATCTACGACCAGACGGGCGACTGGTATCTGACGATGGCTGGCTACAACTGGGGCACGGGCAACGTGCAGCGCGCGGTCGAGAAGACCGGCTACGCGGATTTCTGGGAGCTCTACAAGCGCCACAATCTGCCCGCCGAAACGCAGAACTACGTACCGGAGATTCTGGCGGCCATTATCATCGCCAACCACCCCACGCAGTATGGCTTCGATGAGATTACGCTCGACCCGCCGGTGCTCACCGACACGGTGACCATCAACTACCCGGTGGATCTGCGCCTGGTTTCCGACCTGGTGGGCGCGCCGGTCAATGAACTGCAGGCTTTGAATCCCAGCCTGCTGCACATGATCACGCCGCCCGATACGCCCTTCGATCTGCATCTGCCGGGTGGCACGGCCACATTGTTCGGGCAGCGCGTCGCATCGATTCCCGAGAGCCGGCGCGTCGGCTGGCGCTACCATCGCATGGCGGCCGGGGATACGCTGGCCTCGGTGGCGCGCGAGTATCGCGTGACCGAAGAGGCGTTGGCAGCGGCCAATCAACTGCGCGAGGGGGATGGCATCGCGGGAGTCGAGGGGCTGGCAATTCCCGCGGCCCCGCCGGCGGCCGCGGCGGCCGCGGCGGCCCCGCCGGTTGCACATGAGCGGCTTTACACCGCGCGCAAGGGCGATACGCTGGTGACCATCGCGGATCGCTACGGCGTCTCGCTCAACCAGTTGCGCCACTGGAATGAGATCACCAGCACTCTGGTAAAGCCGGGCCGCCGCCTGTATGTGGCCGATCCTGATGATCAGCCGCGCACCGCAGTGCGCGGCCATCGCCACGGCGGTTTTCATGCCGAGACGGAGACGCAGGAAACCGCGCCGGCAAACAGCGCCAGGGAAAAGTCCACCTTACCCAGAGGACATAGAAAGACGGAGACGCGGGAAACCGCACACGATAGCAGCGCCAGGGAAAGGTCCACCTTACCCAGAGGGCATAGGAAGACAGAGACGCGGGAAACCGCACCCGATAGTAGCGCCAGGGAAAAGTCCACCTTACCCAGAGGACATAGGAAGAGCGGAGCGGCGGAGGAGAAGAAGCAACCGTCGCAGCGCGGCGAAAGCGCTGCTGGCGCAAGGAAAAGCAAGGCCGCGGGCGAGAGAGACTCCCGCGCGCCAGCGCCCTCCGCGCACGCCAGAACCCGCGGCCGGAAACAAAAATAAACAGGAACCTCATTACACACTTGTCATTTGCTGGTGTTTGCGTGCAAGCTATTGCTACAATAGCTTCCGCGAGCGGAGCGTGATTGTTCGCATTCGTGAAAGTTGTTCGCCCTCGTGAAATAAGAAGAGTCAACAAGCGCAGCGTCAAGCCGCTGGAGGCAATGGGATGGAAGAAGTGTTCAGGATGTGCGCGATGAGCAACGGCGGAGCAGATGACGAGCCGGCCGGGCTAGATTCCGATCACGACGACTTTGAAGACGANNGAAGAGATGGTGATCGTGGTGGTGGGAGAACCCGCATCAAAGCCGGCCCAGAATAAGGCCGCGAAGAAGAGGTCTCCGGCAAGAAAGGCCGCCAAGAAGGCCGCTGCAAAAAAAGCCGCGGTCAAGAAAACTCCAGCTGCGAAGAAGCTTCCGGCCAAGAAAGTTGCAGGTAGGAAAACAGCTGCGAAAAAGGTTGTGGCCAAGAAGGCCGCCAAGAAGTCCGCCGTAAAGAAGAGCAGTGCTGGCGCAAGGGGCGGAAAGGTTGCAGCCAAGAAGGCCGCGGCCGGCAAGAGCGTCAGTAAAATCACCAAACGAGGTAAACCGTTGGCCGTTAAGAAAGCAGCAAAGAAGGCTCCCGCGAAAAAAGCGGCAGTGAAGAAGGCGCCTGCCAAGAAGGCTCCCGCGAAGAAGGCAGTCGCCAAGAAAGCTCCCGCGAAGAAAGCGGCAGTGAAGAAGGCCCCCGCCAAGAAGGCTCCTGCGAAGAAGGCAGCCGCCAAAAAGGCACCTGCGAAGAAGGCAACCAAGTAGCAGGAAAACCCGCATTACAAGGCAAGCAAAAGAGCCCGGCTTACGCCGGGCTTTTTTGCGTCTGGAAGACGACCGCGCGGCCAGAAGGCTGGCGCGCCTGAACTACTCGACGGCCTTCTGAGCCAGGGGAATGGCGGCCAGCGCCTCGGTCGAAGCAGTCGATGGATTCACATGGGTCCACACCTTCGCGATTCTGCCCATGGGGTCGATGAGAAAGCTGTTGCGGCTGGCGATCTTGATGCCGGCCAGGCCGCCCAGCGAGCCGTAGGCTTCAACGACTTTGTGCTCCGGGTCGGAGAGCAGGCGGAAGGTAAGTCCCTCCTTGGCGCAGAACTGCGTGTGGCTGCCTGCGCTGTCCACGCTCACGCCCAGGATGACCGCGTTCCTCGCCTCGAACTGGGGCAGGTCGCGCTGGAAGCCGTGCGCCTCGATGGTGCAGCCGGGCGATAAATCCTTGGGATAGAAGTAGAGGACAACCCACTTGCCGCGAAAGCTTGCAAGCGAGATTGGGGAGCCATCCTGCGAGGGAAGGGTGAAGCCGGGCGCAAGCTGACCAACGGCGGGCAGCGTTTGACTGGCCGCGCGGACGGAAACCAGCGAAGCCGCGGCCACCAGGACCGCGACCAGGGCGAAGAGAGTTAGCGTTTTCACAATCAACCTCCTGGAGAGCAGTTGCCGGCGATCAGTTGCCAGTAACCGGGCCGCGCATTCAGGCCGAATACTGAAAAAATCGATCGGCGCGAACCGTGACGGGGGAATCCCGCGGGCAATCAGCGGAGCGGCTGACAACTGTTTCTTACCACTGACAACTGATCACCAACAACCGTTCCGGCCATTAGTATCCGCGCGAAGTGGCCACAATGGCAATGCCCGCCTGGGCGGCGCGCAAGAGCACGGCATCGCGATCGAAGAGCAGGGTGCGGCCGGCCTCGACCGAGAGGCAACTGGCGCCGGCGCGGATCATCGTCTCGATGGTGTTGATGCCGATGACGGGCACATCGAAGCGCATATCCTGATTGGGCTTGGCGACCTTGACGACGGTCAGGCCCCGATTCAGCGTGGGAGAGAGCGTGGGGGCGGAATCCGGCTCGGCGCCTTCGCCAGGCGCGGAAATTTTCGCGCCGCATTCCTTCGACGTGGAGCCTTCCGCGTCGTCTTCCCTCGATGCGAAAACCTTCGCGTCGCATTCCAGGGACCGCATCAGCTCCCCGGCGCGTTCGATGGCCGCATCGGTGCCTTCCATGGCCTCGACCGCAACGCAAGCCTGCGCGGCCACCACCACCGTCTGGCCAATGTCGAATCCGGCCACGGCGCGGGCCACGCTGAGGCCGTACTCGATGTTCCTGCGCTCTTCCTCGTCCGGCGCGCGCCCCCCGGCCACGCCCTCTGTTAGTACGCCCTCAGCGGCCAGCAGCGGCTCAAGAAACGCGGTCGAGCTGATCAGTTCGATGCCCTCGTCGCCCAGCACCTTGGCCACCGCGCCCAGCAGCATGTCGGTCGAGCGGGTGCGCAGGTTGAGCAGCAGCTTGGCCAGCCGCCAGTCGGGGCGAATGCAGGAAAAAATCTGCTTGTGCTTCACTTGGCCGGCCATCACGGCCTTCTGGACGCCTTCCTTGCGGAAGGTTTCGATGAGCCGCGAAAGTTCGCCCAGCGAGAGCCAATAAACGGTGATGCGGTCGTCCTCGGCGGCGCGCCGGTCGATCTCCGCGTCGGTCTCCTCGCGAATGGCCGCGACCACGACGGCGAGCCCCTGCGCCCGCGCCGCATCCAGCAGCAGAAAGGGAAAGCGGCCGTTACCGGCGATGAGGCCCAGCTTCATGGCTACTTGATGACCCCGCGCTGGCTGCGTTCGATAAAAGCCGCCACCAGCGCCGCGTCCTCGCCCTCCAATTGCTTGATCTGCTCAAGGGCTTGCGTGGTGTTCAGCTTGGCGGCCACGAGCAGCCGGAAAACCTTCTGCAGCAGTTGCAGCCGTTCGGGCGAGAAGCCGCGCCGCGTGAGGCCGACTTTGTTGATGCCGAAGGCCTTGTTCTCGCGCTTGGAGGAGGTCAACGAGAAGGGTAGCACGTCCTGCGTGACGATGGTGCCGCCGCCGATGAAGGCGTACGCGCCCACGGTGCAGAACTGATGGACCGGGCAGAAGGCGCCGACGGTGGCGTAGTCCTCGATAACGACGTGGCCGGCCAAGGTGGCCGAGTTGGCCAGAATGCAGTGGCTGCCGACCTGGCTGTCGTGGCCGATGTGCGCGTAGGCCATCAGCAGGTTGTCAGAGCCGAGGCGCGTGACGCCGCCGCCCTTCATGGTACCGCGGCTGATGGTCACGCTCTCGCGGATGGTGTTGCCGTCGCCCATCTCGACCGCGGTTGGCTCGCCTTGGTACTTCAGATCCTGGGGCGGAATGCCGATGGCGCAGAAGGGATGAAAGCTGTTGCGCGCGCCGATGCGGGTGTGGCCGTCGAGCACTACATGGGAGATGAGCGTGCACTCCTCGCCCAGCACCACCTCGGGGCCGATGGTGCAGAAAGGACCGATGGCGCAGGAGGCGGGAACAACCGCGCCGGGAGCGATGACCGCGCTGGGATGAATACTCACTCCGCGTTCACCGTTTCCGCCGCTTCGCTGCCCTCCGCGGCTACGGGCTGGGGCTCTGGCGCGGCCGGTTGCGCCTTGGAGACGATCTGGCAGGTCAGCGTGGCCTGGCAGGCCAGCTTGCCCTCGACGAAGGCCTTGGCCTCCATGCGGCCAAGGCGGCTCTTGAAGGCCAGAACATCCACCTCGATGCGCAGTTGATCTCCCGGAGTAACCGGGCGGCGGAACTTGGCCCGCTCGATGCCGGTGAAGACCGCCAGCTTCTTTTCGCGGTCGGCGATTTCGTGCATCATGATGATCGCGCCGGCCTGGGCCATCGCCTCGATGATCAGCACGCCGGGCATGATCGGGTAGCCGGGAAAATGACCCTGGAAAAAAGGCTCGTTGATGGTCACATTCTTGATGGCGACCAAGCGCTTGGCGCGCTCGAACTCGACGACTCTGTCAATCAACAGAAACGGGTAGCGATGCGGCAGTAAACCCAGGATTTCCTGGATGTCGAAGGTCATTCTATGGCTCCAGCGAGCGTGTGGCGTGGCCGCTCAGGCGCTCGAATGGATTATAACGAAGACCGCTTTGAGAAGGCGCGGCGGAGCTCTTCCGCGGCTTGCAGCCAGCCGCGAAAACGCCAGGGATTTACTACGGCTTTGACGGGGCGCCCGGTTTGTCGGGCTTCGGGGGAGCACTTGCTTTGCCGGGCGTGGCGGCAGCCGGCTTAACTCCCGCCGGTGGCTTGGATGGGCCGGTTGCGCTGGCCGCATTTGCCGGTGGCGTGGCCGGACTCTTCCCGGTTTTAGCCCAAGCCGCCGCGCGCACTGCCTTCTCCGCCGATGGCGGCGTCTGGCACGAGACCGGGACGGGCGCTGCTTTTTGCCGAAGCTGACTTACTCTGTGCGAGCCCAGACTTGCCCTGCGCGAGCCCAGACTGGCTCGATGCGTTTTTGACTTTTCATCTGCCTGCCTGGCTGACCGGTGAGCCGTTGCCCTGGCCGATACGCTGGCTGCGGCAGATGGAGCTTCTGTTGACGCCGGCGCGGCGGCCGCAAGCCCGGTTTTCACCGAAGCCTTCTCCAGCGCCGCCGGCAATGCCGCCGCCACGAGAATCGCGGGAGGATAAGAAGCAGGCGAACCGGCCTCCGCTGCGGCTGACGGCTGCAGCGGAGTCTTCGGCCCAAAAGGCGCCGTTGCAGCCACCGCTGGAATCCCCGCTATAGTTGGCTGCCACGCGGGAGCTGGCGTTGCGAGAGTTGGCTGCGTGGACGACTGCGTGGAAGGCTGCGTGGAAGGCTGCGCGAAAGTCTCCGCGCCATCGGACTGCCTAGCCAGATTCTCGGCTGTGGAGGCTGCCGCTGGAGCCGCATCGGAAGCCGAAGCCTGCGCCTTTGAGCTGGCCTTAGTCAATTCCACAGGAGCCTTCTTCTCTTTGCCCTGGACGAAGACGGTGAAGAGGCCGGGGGCGTCCTCGACCGCGACCACACCGCAGCGATTGGGCGAGCTGAGCCCGTCGCGGCGGATGCGCTCGACGCTGAAGCTGGCCCGGGTCGGGTCGGCCTGGAGAGCGGCTTCTTGTTGACCCAGACCTGGAGCCAGGGAAGATTCGCCAACTGGCCGGAGAGACGTGCCTGGCCTTGCGCGTCGGTCAGCGCCTCCTCGCGGAAGAGCTGGCCGTGGAGGTCGCGCTGGTCATAGCCGCCGATCAGGATGAGATGAAGATGGGCGAGCGGCTGGCCATTCTTTCCGTTTAGAATGCGAACCGTGATGGGCTCGCTGTGCATGGCCGGGAAGATCTCGTCCGCACCCCTGCAAGGAGCGGCCGCAAGAGCCAGTCCAGCGGCAAGCGAGAGTGCGAGGGGTCGGATCACGAGTTAGGCCTTGCAGAACCTATCGGCGCGGCGGTGATTTTCTGAAGATTTCCAATTTTTCCGCCGGTTTCACCGGAGCTTTTTCTCGTTAGAACCTCGCTTCGAACTCCCGGAATCTCCGCTCCAGCTCCCATTGCGCGGCGGCCTTTTCGCTGCCGTCGAGGAAGGACTTGCAGGCGACGGTGGGCCTGTCCTGGCCGAGGGGCTGGGCCTTGCAGGCAGCGGCGGGGATGGTGAAGCTGTCGGGGGCGGCCCAGAGGCTAGCGCCGGCCAGGAAGCTGTGCTCCAGGCCGGTGCGGGCCAATTGCTTCAAATCCTGGTAGCCGAGGCGGTAGTCGAGGGCGGCGCGCAGATATTCGTGGGTGATGTCGATGCGGCTGACACCTTCATCGTCGGTCGAGAGCGCGACCGGGACGTGAGCGGCACGGTAGAGCGGAAAGGGGTGGTCGGCGCCTTTTACTCCCAGAATGCCTTCGTTGGAACTGAGGTTGATCTCGACCATCACGTGCTTTTGCGCCATCTCCCGGAGCAGGCCGGGGGCGTCCTGCTCGTTCATCACGTCCACGCCGTGGCCGATGCGCTCGGCATGGCCCAGTTCGACGGCCTGGCGGATGTGGAAGCGCAGGCCCTCGGGCGGCACCAGGCCGGGAGCCAGTTCGCCGGCGTGCAGGCTGATGTGAACCCGCGGGTAAACGGAGTGCAGGTAGTCGAGCATCTTCATCTGCAAGGTATAGTCGCGCATGGAGATGAAGCCGTCCTCGGGCTGGACGAAGTTGAGGCCGACGAAGCCCGGTTCGTGAGCCTCCTTGCTTGCCGAATCCATGCTCGCCTGGATGGTCTCAAAGCCCAGCAGCGTCTGCGCGAAGACCTGCCCCGGCGGAAAGCCGCGCAGAACCTGGTAGATGTAGCGGACCTCGACCCGGCAGGCGGGCACGGCCTGGGGACTGCCGCAGCGCTCGATCTGGCGGCGCTGGGCCTCGGCGGCGCGCACCAGTTCGCGATCGGCGGGGATTTCCTCGCGCAGGCCGAGGGCGAACAGTTTTTGGCGGTACCGGGCAAACTCCTCGCGGGAGGAGTCCTGACCCAAGGGGTTTTCCTGGGCAAGCCGGGCGGCGTGTGCGAAGGCCGGCGTCTCCATCAGCTCGACATACTGCTCATTTTCAGCGGCGGCGCGGCTGGCCACCTCGTCCACCCACTCGCCGGTGTGCCGATTGCCAAGCCCGCCAAAGCGATTGAAAGTGGAGAAGAACTGGTCGTGGCCGCTGAAGCCCGAGATGGCGACAAAACCGCGCATCGAGAAGGCGTCAATCAGCCGGTCGTAGAGCAGCTGCGCGGCCGGCGTCAGATTGCCGGACAGTTGTGCGGCCGGCACGAGCGGCGGCGCGCAGGGGGGTTGGGCAAAGCTCAGGGCCGCCGGATCCACGCACAGGCCGTCCTCGCCCGCCTCGCGGATGAAGCTTTCGGCGTAAACCGCGCCGGAGAGGTGAATGTGCAGGTCGGCGCCCTTGGGGAACTGGTCCAGAAAGGCGCGCAGGGCCGGCGGTCCGGCGTGCATGGCAGCCTGGTAGGCGTGGGCGGCGCGGGCTTCGTGGGCGGCGGCCTGGGCGCACACCGGGACTTGAAGGCTGGCGGCCGTGGCGGCCAGAGCAAAACAGACGAGAAGGCAAGCGGGACGGCGCATGATGCCATCCAGTCTAGAGCAGGCCAGCGGAGTTGCGGCGGCCTGCGCGACCGGGCCCATCTGATTCGCCTTGTGAGTCTTGAGACTTCCCCCGAGGCTCACACGATTTGCTCGTCAGTTTTGCGGGCCTGGTTTGGCGTGGGAACAGAGGAGTTGGTATACTGTTTTCAGTGATTGCAGTTGTGAGTCGGGTGGGCGTGTGTCTTCTCTGGCGATGCCGGAAGCGGCCGTAGATTGCAACGCGTAGTTTGCACTGAGGCCAGATAGCTCAGTGGTAGAGCGCGGCCCTGAAAAGGCCGGCGTCG